>JACQVL010000130.1 GCA_016209865.1 Candidatus Latescibacterota bacterium
AGCGTCGTGCGCTCCAGGTCACGGAGGGCGACGAGCACCTCGCCCATCAGCACGATCGCGTCGATGCCCTCGTCGGGACGGCTGCCGTGGGCCGCCCGGCCGGTCGTCTCGATGTCGATCCAGGCGAACCCTTTGTGAGCGATCACCACGTCCAGATGCGTCGGCTCCGTCACGATGGCGGCGTCGGCGGTGTATGCCCTGACGAGCGCTTCGGTGCCGATGCTCGCGTACTCTTCATCCGCGACGGCGGCGACGATCAGGTCGCCCCGCAGGACGAGACCCGACCGGGCGACCGCGGCGGCGGCGGCGAGCATCGCCGTGACGCCGGCTTTCATGTCCGCCGACCCGCGGCCGTAGACCCGGCCATCCCGCTCCATCGGGTCGAGCGGGTCGATGTCCATCGTCCCGAACCCGACGGTGTCGGTGTGACCGTTGAGCATCAGCGTCCGGCCGGGCTCTTTCTGACGGGCGCGCAGGAGGCCGACGACGTTCGGCCGGCCGGGCTCGGGTTCGGTGACGTGGACTTCCAGTCCGACTGACTCCATGAACGCGCGGATGTGCCCGGCGATCTGCCGCTCGCCCGGCCCGTCAGCCATGAGGCTGGGGTTGACGGAGTTGATGGAGATGAGGGTCTTCAGCAGGTCAATCGTCTCGTGTTCGTCGATGCGGATAGAGGGCATGAGCAGACTCCATTATGTCGCATCGCAGCCGTAGGCGACGTACTCCAGCGCGCAGGTGCCGGTGTTGCGGATGCAATGCTTCACGCCGGTGGGGAAGTAGAACGCCTGGCCGGGCCGCGCCGGTTGTTCTCCGCTGTCCGTGGTCAGGATACCCTCCCCGTTCATGATGTAATAGCCTTCTTCACGATCCAGGTGGTCGTGATAGTGCGTCGACGCACCCGGCATCAATCGGACGACTTCCGCGCTCAGGATGTTCTGGGAATCGAGCGTCTGCTTCAGGCCGATGAGGACGAATTGCTTGTCGAAGTATTCCTCGACCCGTTCTTTGTACAGTTTTGCGACGCGCATCGACGGGCTCCGTCTGAGAGGCAGTGACAAGTGACAAGTGACGAGTAAAACCAAACAAGACCAAGGTCAGACGGTGGACATCAGGGACAGGTACCGAAACTCGCTGTCGCCCGTGTTGTACAGGAAGTGCTCCAGGTTGGGCGCCATGTAGACAGAGCAATCCTGGTTGACGGCGACCGGCTCTCCGTCGCCGACGAGCATCCCACGGCCGGTGAGGACGTAACAGATTTCTTCCTCCGCATGGCGTTCTGAGGCTGTCCGCTCTCCGATGCCCAGGACGACCAGTTCCATCTTCATCCGGACTGAGCGGGTGAGGTCTTGACTGATGAGCGTCGTGCGTGCAGGAGTGGGCATGGGGCCTCCTTATCGACCGTCTGTTGTCATTCCCGCCCCCGCTTCCGCGAGGGTAAACTCCAGCGGGAATCCACCGGTGTTTCAACGCTTCCCGATATACAGGTCGGGGAAATTGACCGTCTGGACCGACATCAGCGGGACGTGCTGGCCGAGCTTGTTCTTCTTCATCCCCTTGACCCAGGGTTTTCGCAGTTCTGCGGTGACGGAATGGAACAGGAACACCGCTCCGGCGGCGTCGACCAGGATGCGCTCCGCCTGCGTGTACAGGTCGTACCGCCGGGCGGTCGCCATCTCCGTGTTGGCGGCATCGACGAGCCGGTCGAACTCGGCGTGCTTCCAGTCATGCCGGGCGTAGCCGATCGGCTGCGAGCGCCAGAGCAGGCCGAGCATGTTCGACGGGTCGGGATAATCGTAGGCAAAGGCGAGCATGCCCACCGGGATCTTCCACTGATACAGGTTATCGTTGAAGAGTTTCCGTTCCTGGTATCTGATCTGGACGGTGATGCCGAGCGTCTGCTTCAACATCCCCTGGATGGCTTCTGCGGCCACTTTATTGATGTTGGTATCCGCCACACGGAGCCACAACTCTGTCGCCGGAAACCCCTTCCCGGCCGGGTAGCCGGCTTCAGCGAGGAGCCGTCTGGCGAGCGCGGGGTCGTACCGCTGGAAGGGGTTGAGCCGGTCCCCCGCATAGCCGGGAAACCCCGGCGGGAGCATCGTGTAGGCGGGGACACCCAGGCCATTCAGGACGGACCGGCAGAGGCTGTCCCGGTCGATCCCGTGGCCGATCGCCTGGCGAAGACACCGGTCGTTGAACGGGGGCTTCTGCGTCTGGAAGAACAGGTACCACGTCTCGAAATTCTGCACGTGATAGACCTCGCCCCGGAGTTTCGAGTCGTTCTTCGCTCGGGCGTAATCGAGCGGGTCGAGGAGGTAGGCGTCCACCTCATCGTTCTCGTACGGCAGCGTCCCCGGCCGCTGGCTGCCGACGAACTTGACGATGATGCTGTTCATGTACGCCTTGTGCCGGCCGTTGTAGTTGGGGTCGAGGTCGAACGTCATAGACGAGCCGTGCGCCCACTCCGCTAATCGGTACGTAAAATTGCTCACGCAATTGCCCGGCTCCGTCCACTTCTTCCCGAACTTCTCCACCTGCCAGCGGGGGACGGGCGACGAGGTGATGAACGCGACGATGTACGGGAGGTACGGGCACGGGCCTTCGGTCCCGATGACGAACGTCTCATCATTCACGGCTCGGACGCCAACCGTGTTGGCATCTTTCGATTGGCCCTGGTTGAACGCTTTCCCGCCTTTGATGACGTAATACAGGAAGGCATAGATATTCCCGCTGGCCGGGTCGAGCATCCGGCGGAAGGAGTACTCGAAATCGCGTGCGGTGACCGGCCGGCCGTCGCTCCACTTCGCCCCCGGCCTGAGATGGAACGTCCACGTCCGCCCGTCCTTCGACGCCTCCCACCGGTCCGCCGCGCCGGGAACGAGCTGGCTGTGCTCGTCTAAGAGCAGCAGCCGCTCGAACGCGAAGTACGTCCCGTCCGCCTCGTAGGCGGCGACGCTGATGTCGAGGGTACTCGGCTCCCGGAACATGTACCGGAACACCTGCTGGGCGAGGGGCGCCGCGTCCGGCGGCAGGATGCGGCCGGCCTGGTTGACGACGGGCGCGGCCGTCTGGCTGACCTCTCGATCAAGGGTGAGCAGGAAGAGGACGACGATCAGACCGATCCCGCCGAAGACCGCGATGGGGCGTCTCATCATCGAACACGTCCTTCTGCATCCGTCAGTGACGGGCACGTTTCACATCCACAACGACTTCACCATCCCGCGCACCGAGAACACCGCGCGGGGGTCGACCGTTTCCGCGATCAGGCCCGTCAACGCCTCGCGCACGTACTGGCTCTTCCGCGCACGCCACGCGACCAGGTCGCCGAGCCAGGCGTGGGCCATCCAGTCCTCAGCCACCCGGTAGCCGTAATACCGCGGACGGAGGTCGTCCTCAAGACGGCGGGGAAAGGCCTGCAGGTGGTTGAACTGCTCCTCGGTGAAGGCTTGATGAATCACCGTCGCGGCCAGTTCTCCCGTCTCCATCGCCTTCCCGATGCCCTCGCCCGTGAACGGGAAGGTGGCCCCGATCGTTTCTCCGATGGCCAGGACATTCCCGTCGGTGATCGGCCTCGTCCCGGCGAGACCCCACCGGAGCCGCGCCCCGCGTAGCGGGGTGAGCGCTTCCCCATCCTGCAGCAATCGACGGGCGAGCGGAAATGCCGTGATGAACGTCTGGAATATCTCCTTCAGGTTCGCCTGCTCTCTGGCCGGTCCCCGGTAGACGATCCCGCACCCGACGTTGTACTCGTCATTCCTGAGGGGAAAGATCCAGGCATACCCCGGGATGATCGACCGGTCGAACGAGATCACCGGATGCTCGATGCTGAATGACGAGCGGACGTAGCACCGCATGGCGATAGCGCTCATCTGCGGCTGGACGACCATGCCGAGCGGCCGGAGGAGGGAGACGTCCGCCCCAGTGGCGATGACCGCCACACGGGCACGAATCGTTCGGGCAGACGCGGAGCATGACGCCGTGATCGTGCCATCCGGGCGGATGACGAGATCGTTCACCTGTCCCTGACACAAGACCGCCCCTCGGGTCACCGCTTCCTGAGCGATCATCTCATCGAAGATCATCCGCTTGATGGCGAGGAACGACATGGGAATCGTGACGTCGATCTGCGAGGGACTGAAGACGACCCCCCTGTCTGTCTGATACCCGATCTCCCGCACCCGTTCGTACAGCCCGATCCGGCGGAGACTCTGGATCGCGTCCGGGATGAGGCCGTCCCCGCACACCTTGTCGCGGGGGAAGCGGTGCTTGTCGACGATCAGCACCCGGTAGCCCTGAGCGGCGAGCCGGAGGGCGGCGGTCGAGCCGGCCGGGCCAGCGCCGACGACGAGAGCATCCCACCACTCGTCCGGGATGGCATCGAGCGCGGGCTGGTGGATCGGATGGGTGGGTTGCGCGGTCATTGGCCTCTCCACAATGAGGATTGGCAGGATTATACGGCGCATCCACACGATCCGTCAACTGTTTTCTGACGTTGTGCGATCGGGCGAAAAATGGACTTGACAAGCCGCGTCCTGTGTGTTATATTGTTGACTAAATTAATCAACATTATCGTGATTTGAAACTTACCTCGTGAGCTCATACATCTGGGTCGCCTCCAGACGGGAGGGAGCGATGAAAGTCAGCAACGGACGATGGCGCGAGCGGCTGCTCGATCAGATGCCGCCCGCCCTGGCGCGCGAGATCGACGTCTACGAGACGGAGATCGAATTGCGGAAGCAGGGGAAGCTTGACGAGAAGGTGTTTGCGGAGACCCGCCTGCGGCGCGGGGCGTACGGCCAGCGGTACGACAACGGCCAGCGGCACGACGGCCGACAGACCCGGCATCTCGACTACCCGTCCGCCGGCCTGACCAAAGGCCCCAACACCCTGTGGGACGCGCCCGGCATGCAGCGGATCAAGATTCCGTTCGGCGGCCTCACCACCCGCCAGCTCGACGTGCTCGCCGACCTGACTGAGGAATACTCCGACGGGATCGCGCACGTCACCACCCGTCAGGATTTCCAGCTCCATTTTGTCCATATCGACGACACCCCGTCGCTCATGCGCCGGCTGGCCGCCGTCGGGATCACGACGCGGGAAGCGTGCGGCAACGCGGTGCGGAACGTGACTGCCTGCCCGTACTCCGGCGTCTGCTCAGATGAGACGTTCGACGTGACCCCGTACGCGCACGCGTGCGCCCGATTCTTGCTCGGCCATCCCGACACCCAGGATTTTGGCCGGAAGTTCAAGATCGCGTTTTCCGGCTGCAAGCACGATGCGTGCGCGTTGACGACGATCCACGACATGGGGGCGATCGCCGCCACGCGGGTCGAAGACGGCCGGGTTCGCCGCGGGTTTGAGCTGTACGTCGGCGGCGGGCTGGGGTCCGTGCCCTATCAGGCGAAGTTGTTCGATGCGTTCGTCCCGGAAGAGGAACTCCTCCCGATCGCCCAGGCGATCTCCAGGGTGTTCGCCCGTCTCGGCGAGAAGAAAAACCGGGCCCGTGCGCGTATTAAATTTCTGGTCAACAACCTGGGGATGGAGGAATTCAAGCGGCTCATCCTGGAAGAGCGGGCGAGCCTGCCGCCCGACCCGACGTGGACGGCGCATCTCGACCGGTTGCATGCCCACGAGGAAACGCCCCTCAAACCCGCCAGCAGCTTGAACGGGACGGCGCACTCAGAAGGGTTTCGACGCTGGGTCGAGACGAACGTCCGTCCGCAGAAGCAGCCGGGGTACGTCGTCGTCACCGTCACCCTGCCGTTGGGGGACATCACCGCCGGCCAGCTCCGCGGGCTGGTGGACATCGCCCGCCGGTTCGTCAACGACACCCTCCGCACGACGGTCGAGCAGAACTTCGTCCTGCGCTGGGTGAGTGAGGCCGACCTCCCGGAGATGTACGCGGCGCTCGACCGGATCGGCCTGGGGCAGTCCGGCGCGGGGACGATCGTCGATGTCGTCGCCTGTCCAGGCACGGACACCTGCAAACTCGGCATCGCGTCGTCGCGCGGCCTGGCCGGGGAACTCCGGAAGCGCCTGGCGGAACAGAGCGTCTGTCTTGACCGGGCGATCCAGGACCTGCGGATCAAAGTGAGCGGCTGCTTCAACTCCTGCGGCCAGCACCACATCGCAGACATCGGCTTTTACGGGGTCAGCCGGCACATCGGCGGGTACACCGTCCCCCATTTCCAGGTCATCTTAGGCGGCCAGTGGACGGAGAACGCCGGGTCGTACGGGCTGGCCATGGGAGCGGTTCCCTCCAAGCGCATCCCTGAGGTGGTCGAGCGCATCACCCGCCGGTACGTCGCGGAACGGCGGAACGGGGAGAGTTTCCAAGAGTTCGTCAAACGCATCGGGAAGAGTGAGGTCAAGACGATGCTGGATGACCTCACGCACGTCCCCGACCACAGCGTGGATGCGTCGTTCTACAGCGACTGGAGAGACCCACGAGAATTTACGACAGGGGATATGGGAGTGGGAGAATGTGCGGGAGAAGTCGTCTCCCAGGTGGAGTTCGGGCTGGCGGCCGCCGAGCGGGAGGTGTTCGAGGCCCAGGTCTTGCTGGATCGCGGGGACGCCCAGCAGGCGGGCCACCAGGCGTACGTCTCGATGATCCATGCAGCCCAGGCGCTGTTGCGGACGAAGATGGCGGAGATCACGAACGACCCTGACCGTATCGTGAACGATTTCCGGACGCACTTCTACGACACGGAGCGGTTCTTCGACCCGTTCGCGGGTGGGAAATTCGCGCAGTACCTGTTCCTCGCCCACCAGCGGGCGGCGAGTCCGTACACCCCGGAATCCGCGCACCATCGGATTGAAGAGGCGCAACTCTTCATCGAAGCCGCCTATAGCTGCTACGGCCGGATGAGCACGGCCACGGTGCCGGTGGACGGGAGTCGATAAAATCAGCGACGAGTGACAAGTGGCGAGTGACGAGTAAAAACGGTCGTCATTCCCGTGAAAGCGGGAATTCATAATTTTTACCGACCACCGATGAGGTCCTATGGACATCCAGCATCTCAACGTTAAATTCTTTGTCGAGCATCCAGAGGTTGTCGATCTCGACCCGTTCCTGACGATCTTCAACCGCTGGATTCAAGAGCAGGTGTGTGATGACCTCCTGATCGACGTGGCCGATTACCGGCACGTCGTCGCGGGCCCCGGCGTCGTCCTGATCGGCCATCAGGCCAATTACAGCCTCGACAATACAGACAACCGTTCAGGCTTCCTGTACAACCGGAAGGCCCGGCTCGACGGGAGTGTCCAGGACCGCCTTCGGCAGGCCGTCCGGTCGGCGCTGCTCGCGTGCCGTCGGCTTGAAGAGGACCCGCTGTTGCAGGGCGCGCTCAGATTCAGCGGCCAGGAAGTGCGAGTGCTCATCAACGACCGGTTGATCGCCCCCAATACCGAAGCGATGCTCCTGGCGTTGCAGCCTGAGTTGCACGCGTTCTTCGACGGACTGTATGGCGGAGCCGAGTATACGATCTCTCACCCCTCGGACCCCCGCGAACGCTTCACCGTCCACGTGCAGGCGTCGGCACCGTTCGACATCACGACCCTGCTGGATGCTGTAAACATCCCTTGACAGACTGAGAGCGCTCGGGTATTCTTAATGGTGCCATTCTCCATTCATCTCTTCCATCATATACATCGCGCGAGGACGCCCGTCTGAGGCGCACCTCACTGTCAAGGAGGATATCGGTATGGCGAACTACGCACACCCTGAGGCCCTGGTCAACACCGACTGGGTCGCGCAACACCTGAACGACAGCAACCTCCGCCTCGTCGAGGTGGATGTCGATACCACGGCGTACGAACAGGGGCACATCGCCGGCGCCGTCGGCTGGAACTGGCAGACGCAGTTGTGCGATCAAGTCAGGCGGGACATCGTCGGCAAGGGCGACTTCGAGCGGCTGCTCGGCCAGTCGGGCATCGGCAACCATGCCAAGGTCATCCTGTACGGCGACAACAACAACTGGTTTGCCGCCTGGGCGTTCTGGCAGTTCACGATCTACGGGCACCAGGATGTCCAGTTGATGAACGGCGGCCGGAAGAAATGGATCGAAGAGCAGCGGGAGCTAACGAAGGATGCGCCCAAGATCACGCCGGCGACCTACACGGCCAGGGAGCCGGATTACAGCATCCGGGCGTTCCGGTCGGACATCTTCGGCATCGTCGAGAAGCGCGACCAGCCGCTCGTCGACGTGCGGTCGCCCGATGAGTACACCGGCAAGATCATCGCCCCGCCCGGCCTGCCGGAGACCGCCCAGCGCGCCGGCCGGATTCCGAGCGCCAGGAGCATCCCGTGGGGCCGCGCGGTCAATGAAGACGGGACGTTCAAGTCGTACGACGACCTGAAGGCGCTGTACGAAGGCCAGGGTGTGACGTCCGACAAAGACGTGATCGCCTACTGCCGGATCGGGGAGCGGTCGTCCCATACCTGGTTCGTGCTGAAATATCTGTTGGGCTACCTGAACGTCCGCAATTACGACGGGTCGTGGACGGAGTACGGGAACCTGGTGGACGCGCCGATCGAGAAAGGGTAAAATGTAAAAATGTATGGGAGTGTGGATGTATGGGGGTATGGGGGATAGAGACACCTCGCTTTTACTCCCACACTCCCACACTCCCATACGTTCCTTCACCATGGAGGTTGCAACACCGTGTCACTCGTCCCAGAGAACATCCCCGCTCTCGCCACAGAGTTTGCCGAGAAACCACCCCAGGCGATCCTCGAGTTGGCGCTCCGTTCATACAGTCGAGGACAGATCGCCATCTCGTTCAGCGGAGCTGAAGACGTCGTGCTGATCGACATGGCAACGAAGATCGATCCCCAGGTCCGGGTGTTCACGCTCGACACCGGACGGTTGCACACGGAGACGTACGAGTTCTTAGAGCGGGTCAGGAATCATTACGGCATCCCGGTCGAGGTCTATTTCCCCCAAGTAGAGGCCGTGCAGCGGCTCGTCGCGCAGAAGGGGTTTTTCTCGTTCTATCACGATGGCCATAAGGAATGCTGTGATATTCGAAAAGTGGAGCCTTTGAAGCGAGCCCTCCGCACGGTGAACGCCTGGGTCACTGGACAACGCAAGGATCAAAGCCCGGGGACACGGGCTCAGGTGCCGGTGATTCAAATCGACCCCACGTTCCGTTCGGAGAGCGGCGTGCTCGTCAAGTTCAATCCCCTGGCCACCTGGAGTTCCTCGCAGGTCTTCGAGTATATCCGGGCGAACGACGTGCCGGTGAATGAACTCCACCGGACGCTGGTGAACGCAGGCGGCGACTACCAGACGCTGAACATCCCCGCGTACATCAGTATCGGCTGCCAGCCGTGTACGACCGTCCTGCTCCCCGGCGAACACGAACGAGCCGCCCGGTGGCGATGGGAAGAGTCGACGAAGAAAGAGTGTGGACTGCATGCGGGGAATATCGCACAACCCTGAACACCCTCTTCGCCCCCATCTTGTCGTGTTCTGTGTGCTCGTTGTGGTCCCCTGGTGTGCGTGCAGCCTGGATGCGGACGGCCGGACGTTCCTGACCGTCTTCGGGTTTAGCATCACGAAAGAGGTGATGGAGCGGGACATCTTTCCTGAGTTTGCCCGGCGATGGCACGGCCGGACCGGGCAGGAGCTGATGTTCAGTTCGTCGTTTGCCGGGTCGGAGACGATCACCAATCAGATTCTGGCAGGCGCGCCGGCGGATGTCGCCGTCCTGGCCATCTCGCGCGACTTCGACCGGCTCGTCAAGGGGGAAGCGGTCGCGTCGAACTGGCGAGCCTCTCCCTCTGGCGGGATCGTCAACCGGACCCCCTTTGTCATTATCGTCCGGAAGGGTAATCCACACAAGATTCAAGATTTTGTCGACCTCGCCCGCACCGGGGTGCGGGTGCTCCACCCCGACCCGTTCACGTCGGGCGGGGCGCAGTGGTCGATCTTGGGGCTGTACGGGTCGGCGCTCATTCACAGTGAGGAAGAGACAGGCGTCCGCGATACGGCGCGTGCGACCGCGTTGCTCACCGGCATCTGGCGCAACGTCATCGGGACGCCCGGTTCCGCGCGCGAAGCACGAACGCAGTTCGAGACCGGGTTCGGGGACGCGCTCGTCACGTACGAGCAGGAATGGCTGCAGATGCAGAAAAAGGGCGGGCCATACGAAGTGGTTGTCCCCCGCGCGACGATCTTCAGCGAGCATCCAGCGGCGGTGATCGACCGGAACGTGACGGCCACAACCCGCCCGATTGCGGAGGCGTTCGTGGCGTACTTATGGAGCGAGGACGTCCAGCGGGCGTTTATCAGGGCGGGGTTCCGGTCGGTGCTCGATACGCTGAACACGCAATCAGCCGGGTTCAGTCGGGTCGAACGCCCGATCAGCGTCGAGGAGTTCGGCGGGTGGGAACGGGCATACCCGGAGATCATCGAAGGGGTGTGGAAGCGGCGGGTGAGTGGCTATGTCGCGGCCGATTGATCGCGGGGTCGTCGAGCCTTCTATGCCTGCACGTCCGACTGATGTGACATCCCCCGCCGTTGACGTGGCGAAGGTCGCCAGCCTCGCCGCTCTGGTCGGCGTGATGATCCCGCTGTTGATCCTGCCGCTCGCGTCGATTTTCCTGTTCGGGACGAGCAAGGGACTTGACGCCTTCTGGTCGGCGCTGACCGAGCCGGCCGCGCTGTTCTCCCTGAAACTGAGCGTGGCGACGAGCACTGCGACCACCCTCTTCAACCTGCTCTTCGGCCTCTTCGCCGCGTACGTGCTGACGAAATACTCGTTCCCCGGCCGGAATACCGTCACCATCCTCATCAGCCTTCCGACCGCCATCCCGACCGCCGTCGTCGGGTTCGCGCTCCTGCTCCTGTGGGGCCCGTACGGCCTCCTCGGCCGGTATCTGGTCGGGACCGACATCCGGGTGATGTTCACGACGGCCGCCATCATCTTAGCGAATGTCTTCGTGACGTTTCCGTTAGCGTTCGGGACGATCAAGCCGGTGTTAGAGAGCCTGGACCGCGTTTACGAGGACGCGGCGGAGACGATCGGGGCCACCCGCTGGCAAACGTTCCGGCACGTGACTCTCCCGGCGCTGCGGGGCGCGCTGATCACGGGCGCGTTGCTGACGTTCGCCCGGAGCATCGGGGAATTCGGCTCGACCATCCTCGTCTCCGGCAACCTGACGCTCCGGACGCAGACGGCGCCGTTATACATTTTTACGAAGTTTAACGAGGGGGACGTCGAAGGGGCGAACGCCGTGGCCATCGTCCTGGCCCTCCTTTCGTTCGGGATCTTCAGCCTGATCTTTCTCGCCAAGGAGCGATTCGAACGGCGGTGATCGGTCAAATCAGTGACGAGTGACGAGTGACAAGTGACGAGTCAATCAGTGGTTGTCATTCCCGCGAAAGCGGGAATCCATCCGTGATGGTGTGACGTTCGAGAATGGGTTGTCTATGGTGAAAGTATCATCTGAACCAGTATCAGGCGATGTGGCCATAACAGTTGACCCGGTGCTCCGCGTCCAGGACCTCTACAAGCAGTTCGGGGACGAAGAGGTGGTGAAGGGGATCAGCTTTGACATCCCGGAAGGGGACACCCTCGTCCTCCTCGGCCCGTCCGGCAGCGGCAAGAGCACGATCCTGCGCCTGATCGCCGGGATCGAGCAGCCCGACCGGGGACGCATCTGGCTGCATGGCCGGCCGGTCGACCACCTCCCCGCCCGGCAGCGGAATATCGGGTTCATCTTCCAGAGTTACGCCCTGTTCCCGCAGATGACGGTCGAGCAGAACATCGCCTTCGGCCTGAAGATTCGGAAAGTTCCCGCTTCAGCCATCCGTGCCGCGACCGGCCGGCTGCTGGGGCTGATCGGGCTCGCCGAACACCGGCACAAGCACCCGTCTCAGCTCTCCGGCGGCCAGCAACAGCGGGTGGCCATCGCACGGGCGTTAGCGTACGGCCCGCGGCTCCTGTTGTTCGACGAATCGTTCAGCGCCCTCGACGCGGCGACCCGCGTGAACCTGCGCCGTGAGATCAGGTCGCTCCTCCGCGAGTTTCGACTGTCCGCCATGTTCGTCACCCACGACCAGGAAGAAGCGCTCGAATTGGGGGATCAGATCGCGGTGCTGCAGGACGGGATGATCGAGCAGATCGGCAACCCGAGCGAGGTGTACAACCATCCCCGTTCGGAGTTCGTGGCGACGTTCCTGGGCACCGCGAACCTCTTGTTAGGACGCTGGTGGAACGGGGAGTTTGAGTTAGGAACGTGGCGATTGCCGTCTCCCCAGGACTCTTTGAAGATGGAGAACGGTCAGGCGGTGAAACTCATCTTCCGGCCGGAAGATGTCGTCCTGAGCACGCATCCGGCCGGGCCTCCTCAGACGCTCGGGAGCGGGGCGGTCGAGTCCGTCTCGTTCGTGGGCGCGTACGAGCGGCTCGTCGTCCGGGTCAACCCGTTCTCGACCGCGGCCAACCTGGACGAATCCAACGGACACCAGGCCGGTCTCCCGCTCACCGTCACCCGGCCGAAGTGGGAAGCCAACCGGCTGCCCCTGTCGCCCGGAGCCCGGGTCTGGCTCGCCCTGAAAGGCTACCGGCTGTTGCCGCATTTCGTCCTGCAGGACGAGGAGAGTGTCGAACGGGTCGCCGTCGGCCAGCCGCGGGTGATCGACCGGTACACGAACGGGGCAGGGATTTAAAGATCAGTTCGCCAGATGAAGGAACGACAGCAGGTCTTCCTCGTTCACCGCCGGCTCGCCCGGACTCACGTTGTTCAGCCTGCCTTCCACCATCCGACGCTCGAAGATATCGACCTGATCGTACAGATGGTCGAACGATTCCACGATGAATAATAACGGCTGGTAGTGGTCGATCTCGAACGACTGGTTGATGACCCACTCAAGCTGGAACGGGTAACGCTGGGCTTCGGGCGACTCGACCGCGTGGAGGATTTCCCCGTAGGAGCTCAACAGTCCACTACCGTACACCTTGAGAGCCATCCGGTCACGCATCAGTCCGAACTCGACCGTGAACCAGAAGAACCGGGCCATCGCCTTGATGATGCTCTCGATGCGGCGCGCCCGTTCGTGCCGGTCCGGGATGCCGGCGGCCATCTGCGCCGCCGTGTGCGCCACCTGGCCGAACCGGACGAGCACATCCGCAAACCGCCGGTCGGTGTGCATCGGGACGTGGCCGGCCACGTCGTGGAAGATGTCCGGCTCCGGCAGGTAGTCGAGGGCGTTGCTGTCGCGGATGGTGATCGTCGTCGGAAACTCGCGGTTCCTGAGACAATCGAAGAAGATGTACGCGGGCACATACCCGCTGACCGCTTTCGCCTTGAACCCGGTCAGAGGCTGGAGGAACCGGTTGATATCCTCCAGACGGGGAACCGCGTGGGGGTCGAGGGCCAGGTTGTTGATCCCTTCGAGGAATTTCGTGTTCGCGTACTCCTCCCATCGAGGCCTGATGCGGGCATACAGCCGCCGCCAGCTCTCCTGATTCTCCTCGCTGTACAGGTCGTACGGCTGGGAGATGTAGAGTTCCCCCTTCGCCCGCGCCTGCTCGATGAACGGCGCTTTCGTCGTGGTCAGCCCCGGTTCGGCCATCCTTACACC
>JACQVL010000118.1 GCA_016209865.1 Candidatus Latescibacterota bacterium
GGTTTTTACCGATTTGGGTCGTCAAATCTCATGAGGGGCGACCCGGTGAGTCGCCCAGGGCGCGGCACCGCCTCGTCTCTACAGTCTTGCCCATGATTCCCGCCAAAATCCCGGATGAGCCAAAAACCTTTGTATTGTTTTTACTCGTCACTTGTCACTCGTCACTCTGTTTACCTGACCATTTTCAAGGAGACACCATGCCATCCACCATCACAGTTTACGTCGGCACGATCGGCCAGAGCATCTGGCGGAGCCGGGACGGTGGGGAGAGCTGGGAACGTCTGAGGGACAGCCTGTTCGCTGAGTGCGATGTCCGGGCGATCTCCGTCCATCCCGCGTCCCCGCAGGTGATGTACGCGGGCACGGAGCGGGGCTGCTACCGGACGGACGACGGCGGCGACCACTGGACGCGGCTCGACTCAGCGATGAACACGACCCCCGTCTGGGCGCTGGCCGTCCATCCCCATCGGCCCGACACCGTTTTCGCCGGGACGTGTCCGTCCGCCCTCTACCGGACGGACGACGGCGGGGCGACGTGGACGAAGCTCAACGCACCGATCGAGACGGACTGCCCGCCCATCATCCACACGCGGGTGACGACCATCCTCGTTGATCCGACGGACGACCGGACGATCTGGGCGGGGGTCGAGATCGACGGAGTCTATCGCAGCACGGACGACGGGGCGACGTGGACAGGCCACAAGGCCGGCCTCAACAGCCTGGACATCCACGGCCTGGCCGTCATCCCCGGCACACCGAAGACGCTCATCGCCACGACGAATCAGGGGGTCTGCACGAGCACGGACAACGGAGAAACCTGGCAGGACCTCCACGTGAACGAGCGTTTCCCGTGGGGCTATTGCCGGGGCATCGCTCGAAAAGCCGATGGGTCGAGCGCCGTGTTCGTCGGCAACGGCAGCGGCCCGCCCGGTGACGCCGGGGCGATCCAGTGGTCGGCGGATCGTGGCCAGACCTGGCATCGGGCGGCGCTGTCGGTCGACCCGAACAGCACGATCTGGCATTTCGCCACGAACCCGTCAGACCCCAACCTGCTCTTCGCGTACAGCATCAGCGGGGAGGTGTTCCGCAGCACGGACGGCGGGATCATGTGGACGAAGCTCCGGCGCGAGTTTGGCGAGATTCGGGCGATGGTGTGGGCGTGAGGGGTCGGTAAAAGCAGTGACGAGTGACGAGTGACAAGTGACGAGTAGAAGCGCGAGGGATTGCGTCCGTCAGATCGCCCACTGTTGAAACGGCGGACTGAGTGGTCGGATACACTCCAGCGGGAATCCAAATCATTCTCTTTGTGTCCTTTGTGTCTTTGTGGTGAAAACCTTGGGGAGACTCTCAATGGACCGTATCTTCAAAGTCGCTGCTGTCGATGCATCGCACGGCCATATCTTCGGGCTGCTGCGCGAGGCGATCAACTGCCCGCTCGCGCAGGTCGTGGGGTTCGCGGACGGGGAGGCGTCCAACCGGGACCGGGTGGTCCGGGACTATGGTCTGAGCCACGACCAGGTGTTCAGCGATTATCGGATGCTGGCCGACCGGGTGAAACCGGATGTCGTGATTTGCTGCTCGCCCAACGCGAAGCACGTTGAGTATGTCGAAGACCTCGCCCCGCGCGGCGTCCACGTCCTCATCGAAAAACCGTTCGCCGCACGGCTCGGCGAAGTCGACCGGATGATCGCCGCGGCCGCACGGCACGGGACGTACCTGATGTGCAACTACCCGGTCGCCTGGCAGCCGTCGATGCGCCGCGCGTACGACCTCGTCCAGGCCGGGACGATCGGCAGGGTGTTCCAGATCGCCCTCCGGGGCGGCCATGCGGGGCCGACCGGAAAACTCCCCGCCGAGGAGATGCGGAAGTTCTGGTGGTACCGCCCGGAATTGGGCGGCGGGGTGCTGCTCGACTACTGCTGCTACGGCGCGTTCATCGCGAGCTGGTTCCTGGGGAAACTCCCGCGCAAAGTCATGGGGATGGCGATGACGATCGACCGGCCGGTCGAGGCGGACGACAACGCCGCCTTGCTCGTCCAGTACGACGACGCGTTGTGCATGTTCGGGGCGACGTGGACGCGCCCGGCGGAGTACGGCAACCCGTTCGGTCCGGTCATCAACGGCCTGAACGGCTCCTTGTCGTTCCTCAGCGGGGACGACCTCCGACTGGCGCTGCCGGGCAAAGAGGTGGAGAAAATCGACGTGAGTCAGCCCATGCCCGAAGGGGAGCGCAACGGGGTGGAGTATTTCCTGAACTGCATCGCCAACGGCCGGCCAGTCGGGGAGCCGGTCAGCCTGAAGACGACCCGGATGGCGCAGGAGATTCTCGAAGCCGGCCTCCGGTCGGTCGAGACCGGACGCACAGTCGAGTTGCCGGTGAAGGTCTAATCCCGCATGACTCGACTGGCCGTCCTCGCCGACATTCATGGCAACCTGCCCGCGTTAGACGCGGTCTTGCAGGATATGGCACCGTTCCGCGTCGAGACGGTCGTCGTTGCGGGGGACGTGATCAACTGGGGGCCATTCTCCGCGCCGGTGGTGGAACGGGTCGTCCGGAACGGGTGGGGGGTGATTCGCGGGAATAACGAGTTCTACCTGCTGGATTACAACACTCCCCGCGCGCCGGCGGAATGGGCGGATCGCGCGAAATTTGCCCTCCTGCCGTGGCTGCACCGGAACCTGAACGGTCGCTGGCGCAGCGCGATCGCCGCGTGGCCGGACACCCTCAGCCTGCGCTTCCCCGACGCGCCGCCCCTGCGCATCGTCCACGGCTCGCCCCGCAGCCCGTGGGAATCGATGTACCCCATCTTATCTGACGAGGAGATTGAAGTCTTCATGACTGATGTGGAAGAAGCGACCGTCATCGCGGGCCACACCCATCTGCCGATGGACCGCCGGGTCGGCCGCTGGCGGATTCTGAACCCCGGCTCCGTCGGCGTGCCCGTCGACGGGCGGTCTGGGGCGAGTTATCTGCTGCTGGAAGGCACGGATGAGGGCTGGCGGCCAGCTTTCCGGCGTGTCCATTATGATGTGGCGCCACTCTTCCGGGAATTCGAACGGCAGGGCTTTCTCGACGAGTGCGGGGTGATCGGTCATCTCGTCCTCGAAGAGTTCCGCACCGCGCGGCTTCAGGTGCACCCGTTCGTCCGCTGGCGGCAGGCACACTACCCGAACGAGCCGGTGACGATGGCCCTGCTGGAGCGCTTCTCCCCTACCAGCCGATGGGCGTATACCCCGCTGGCGTATCATGTGAATAGGGAATAATGATGTAGAACAGGAATTGTCTATGAGTTTTATCGCTGACGGTCTCCGCGAAGCCGTCCGGTTGATCGTGACCCTGAACCGCGACATGCTGGGGATCGTCGCCGTGTCGGTGACGGTCTCCAGTGTCGCGACGCTCCTGGCCGCGCTCGTCGGCCTGCCGATCGGCTATGCCGTGGCGACGCACCGTTTTCCCGGCCAGCGGCTGGCAGCCACGATTCTCAATACCCTCCTCGCCCTCCCTACGGTCGTCGTCGGGCTTGTCGTCTACTCGATGCTCTCCCGGCGCGGCCCACTGGGGTTTCTCGACCTGCTGTACACCCCCACCGCCATCATCATCGGGGAGGCGATCTTAGCCATCCCCATCGTCTCGGCGTTCACGATCTCCGCGTTGAAGGGCGTCGACCGGCGGGCGGGCGAGACCGCCTTGACGTTAGGCGCGACGCCCGCGCAGGCCGCGGCCGCCATGATCCTCGAGGCCCGGTTCGGCATCTTAGCGGCAATCGTCGCCAGCTTCGGCCGGGTGATCGCGGAGGTCGGGGCCGCCATGATGCTCGGCGGGAACATCCGGGGGAGCACCCGGACGATGACGACCGCCATCGCGCTCGAGACGAGCAAGGGGGAATTCGGCCTGGCGATGGCGCTCGGCTTCATCCTCCTGACCGTCGCGTTCGGGGCCAACATCGTGTTCCAGTGGCTGCAGGGGTTCCAGGAATAATTAAGGACGAAGGATGAAGGACGAAGGACGAAGTAAGGACGAAGAGAGCAAGGACGAAGGCCAAAGAACGAAGGCCAAAAGTGACGAAGAGAGCGAAGAAAATAAAGGAAGAATGTCTTTTTCGTCCTTCGCCCTTCGTCCTTCGTCCTTGCCTTTCTCTCCTTTCCTTCTCATCGAAGACTTAGTCCAGGGGCAGGACGGGTTCCGCCTGAGTGTGCCGCGATTCGCCGTGGCTCCCGGACGGGCGTACGCCATCACCGGACCGAACGGGTCGGGGAAGACGACGTTCCTGAAGACGCTCGCCCTGCTCATCCGGCCGGCGGCGGGACGGCTGATGTTCGAGGGGACCGTGGTCACGGGCGATGCTGAACAGGAACAGCGGTACCGCCATCAGGTCACGCTGGTGATGCAGGATGCGTACCTGTTCAAGAGGAACGTGTTCGAGAACGTCGGGTACGGACTGCGTGTGCGCGGGGTTTCGGAGGACGAGGTCAGAACGAAAGTCGGTCGGGCGCTGGAGGCGGTCGGCCTCCCGGACTTCGGCCTGCGGGCGGCGCACCGGCTCTCCCGCGGGGAAGCCCAGCGTGTCGCCTTAGCGCGGGCGCTCATCCTCGACCCCCGGCTCCTCTTGTTGGACGAGCCGACGGCGAACGTGGACGCTGCCAACGCGGACATCATCGAGCAGATCATCAGCCGGACGATGTCGGCGCATGGCATGGCGGTCGTGTTCTCGACCCACAACCTCGACCAGGCATACCGGTTGACGGACGAGGTCGTATCCCTGCGGGACGGCCTGATGCTCGATGCCGGTCCGACCAACCTGTTCACGGGGGAGGTCGAAGCCACTGTGGGACTGCAGCGCGTCCGTCTGACCCCGGACGTGGCCGTCCAGGTGACGACGAGCAAGACGGGACGGGTGCACCTGCTCATCCCGCCGGAAGACGTCGTCGTCTCACAAGCCCCCCTGGCATCGAGCGCCCGGAATTCATTCCCGGGCAGGATCGTCCGGGCGGTGGCCGACGGGGAGCAGATCCGGCTGGGCCTCGACATCGGGGTGGAGTTGTCCGCGCTCATCACCCGGCAATCGTTCGCGGACATCGGACTGATGGTCGGGGGGAAGGTGTACGTGACGTTCAAGACGTCCGCCGTGCGGGTGTTTTGACGCAAGGAGCACGAGACGCTGCAAACACTGTCCGGATTGACGGAAAACGGGATTCAAGCTCGGATGGCCGTTCTAAGATTCGGTCGGCCAAGATGCGCGCCGCCGCCGTCGCGTACGCGTTCCCGCGGCCGGTGAACCCGGCGATGACGTACACCCCCGGCGTCTCCGTCTCGCCGACGAATGGGCTGCTGTCGAACGAAAACCCCATGACTCCGCCCCACCGGTGGGTGCGCTTCAGGTGGGCTAAATGGGGGAACGTCCGGTTGAACGCCAGGTCGTTCGACCGTTGCACCATGCCGGTCGGGCGTTCTTTATAGCCCCGGTAGGTCTTGATGATGCGCCCGCGCTGATGGAGGACGTGAGACCCGCGTTCGGCGGCGAGATGGTGATTCCGCGACCCGCCGAACAGCAGACGCCCGCCGTCGCCCGGCCCGTCGTGCAACTGCCGCCAGTAGTCCCACCCGTCGTTCGCGTAGAACACTCCGTTGAACAGCCGCTCCGCCACCGGTTCTGTCACGAACGCCTGGCCACGGTTGGGGGTGATGCGCGTCTCGTAGCTCATGTCGAGCTGCGGGGTGTACGCGTTCGTCCCCATCACCATCCACTCCGCGCGCACCCGACCGCCCGGCGTGCGGATGAGCAGCCCGCGTCCGTCCCGCATCACATCCTGGATGGGCGTGTTCTCGAAGATGGCCACCCCACGCCCGCGGGCGGCTTGCGCCAGGCCCCGGACATACTTGACGGGGTGCAACTCTCCGTCGAACCGGTTGAAGAGCGCCCCGGACACGGCCGTGCTCCGGAGGAGGCCCTGCATCGTCTTCGCGTCGAGCAACTCTGAATCGAACCCATCCTCTTGCAGCAGCCTCGCGGACTGTGCAACACGCTCCATCGGCCTGGGATGCGACCCACGGTCGGGCCGGGCCATCGCCACGACATAGCTGCCGTGGTTGCAGTAGTCGCACGCGATGCGGTACCGCTGCATCAGGCCGACCATCAGCCGGTGGTTCTCGATGGCCAACTGCCACACCTCACGGGCATGCCGCCGGCCGCCAGGCCCGTACGCCGTCGTCAGCTCCTCGACGGCATCCGCGTAGTACTCGTGCGTCCCGGACAGCATGAACCCGCCGTTGCGCCCGGACGCCCCGCTCGCCACTTCACGCCGTTCGAGCACCGCCACGCGGACGCCCGCTTCCGCCAGGAACAGCGCCTCAGACAGCCCGGTGATTCCCGCGCCGCTGATGACGATGTCCACGTCAAACTCCCCGTCCAGCGGGCTGGTCGGCTGGTATTCCTGATCAAGCCAGTACGAGTCACGGATCATGATATCGATTGCGGATTGCGAATTGAACATCCAGGGACATTCTAAAAAATACCCCTTCTCACTCAGGCCGTCAAGAGCCAGTTGAGAAGAGGGTTGACGAAACACGACGGAGGATGTACATTATCCGCACACATCGGGCACGGCGCGCCGTGCCCCTACAGTCTCGTTCACCCCTACAACCCGTGCCGCCCATGATCCTGTTCAGCCTGCTCCGGCTGTATCTCTGGCTGGTGCTCATCCGCGCGGTCCTCTCCTGGTTCAACCCCGACCCGACCCACCCGCTCGTCCGGTTGCTGGTGGCGGTGACCGAACCGGTGCTCGCCCCGATCAGGCGGATCGTTCCCCCGATCGGCGGGCGGATCGACCTGTCGCCGCTGATTCTGTTTTTGTTAGCCCAATGGCTCTTGTCGAGACTGCGGTTTTAATGAGTCATCGGAGCACCATCCAGCCCGTGAGATCAGAGAGATGATCAGACGACCCCTCTTATTGGTGCTCTTTCTTCTGATCCCATCCGAATCATTCGGCCAGCGAGTGCAGGTCCCTCTCACCGTGACGCGCCACCGGCTGGAGAACGGCCTCCAGATCCTGGCCCGCGAAGATCATTCCCTGCCGGTCATCAGCTTCTACACGTTCTTCAGAGTCGGTTCCCGGAATGAGACGGTCGGTCTGACGGGTATCTCTCATCTGTTCGAACATCTGATGTTCAACGGCGCGAAAAAATACGGGTCGAAGGAATTCGACCGGGTGCTGGAAGCGAACGGCGGGTTCTCGAACGCCTACACCATCACCGACATGACGTCGTACTACCAGAATTTTCCGAGCGACAAACTTGAACTCATCATCGACCTCGACTCCGACCGTATGGCCAGTCTCGCCCTGACCGAGGAGAGCCTCCGGTCAGAACGGGAGGTGGTCAAGGAAGAGCGGGGTCTGCGGATTGACAATGAGGTGTCCGGTGCGATGATGGAACAGTTGTACGCGCTCGCCTACCTGGCCCATCCGTACCGGTGGCAGACAGTCGGGTGGATGTCCGACCTGGACAACATCACGCTCCAGGACTGCCGCCAGTTCTTCCGCACCTACTATGCGCCCAACAACGCGGTCATCGTCCTCTCCGGGGATTTCAAGACGGAGGAGGCGGTCGCGCTCATCCGGACGTATTACGGCGGGATTCCATCACAGCCGCCTCCCCGGCCTGTCGGGACGATCGAGCCGGAGCAGCGGGGCGAGCGGCGAGCGGTGTTCCAGAAGCCGGCAGAGCTCCCCGCTCTCGCCGTCGGCTACCACGGGCCGTCTGTCCGGAGTGAAGACATCTTCGTCCTGGAGGTGCTGGAGGTGCTCCTTGCCCGTGGGGAGAGTTCCCGGCTGTACCGGCGGCTCGTCTACGAGGAGCAGGCTGCCGTGTCGGTGTCGGCCGCGTTCCCGTGGATGCTCGACCCGGGCCTGCTCACGTTCTCGGTCGAAGTCAAACCGGACCAGAAGACGGAGGAGGTGGAAGGACTGCTCTACGCTGAGATCGAGCGGCTGAAGCAGGAGCCAGTCCCGGATCGCGAGCTGCGGAAAGCCAAAAACATCCTTCAAGCCGAGTTCGTCAAAGGTCTGGAGACGAACAACGGGACAGCGGACAACATCGGGATGTATGAGCTCCTCTTCGGCGACTGGTCGATGATGAGGACGGCGCTCGACCGGTATGAGGCGGTGACGGCGGAGGACGTGGCCCGCGTGGCCCGGGCGTACTTGTCGGACTCCAGCCGGACGGTTGTGACGTTGATCCCGGAGGTAGAATGATGGAACGGATGAGGCGGGCAGTGGGCGGTGAAAAGGGAAGAATGGGCGAATGGGCGTATGGGAGCAGAAAAGTATGGGAGTATGGGAGTGTGGGAGTAAGAGCCTTTTATTCGTTGCTCCCATACCCCCATACCCCCATACGTCTTCTCCCTTTTCCTTTTCGCCTTTTCGCCCTCTTTCTTTTTCTCTTGCTCACTGCCCCTGCTCACAGCGCGGACATCGTCCTGCCGTCTCCGCAGCGAACCGTCCTCCCGAACGGCCTGACCGTGCTCATCCTGCCCCAGGAGAAGCTCCCTCTCGTCGTCTTCCGGATGGTGATCCGGGCGGGCGCGGCGGCGGACCCGGACGGCAAAGCGGGGCTGGCCAACCTGACGGCCAGCCTGCTGAAGCAAGGGGCGGGCGGGCGAACGGCGGCGCAGATGGCAGAGGAGGTCGAGTTCCTCGGTGGAAGCTTGGAGGCGGAGAGTACGTACGATGCCACCTTCATCACCGGGCAGTTCCTCTCACGGGATATGGAGAAGGGACTGTCCCTCCTGGCGGATATTCTCATCCGTCCGTCCTTCACGGATGAAGAAGTCGAGCGGGAGCGGGATCAGATGCTGGCAACCCTCGCGCAATCGCGTGAGGATGCTGAGTATCTTGCGGACATCTTCTACAACCGGTTCCTGTTCGGGCGGCATCCGTACGGCCGGCCAGATCTCGGGACAGACACCTCCGTCGCCGGGCTGACCCGGCTGGACGTCGTCGAGTTCCATCGGAGGTACTACGCGCCCAACAACGCGTTCGTCGTGGTCGTCGGCGACGTGAAGCCAGCGGAGACGATCCGGCTGGTGACCCTCCTCTTCGGGACATGGTCGCGGCGGGCGGTTGTCTCGCGGCCATTGCCGCACACGACCGGCCTCCAGGGACGACGGGTGTGGCTCGTCGATAAGCCTGATATGACGCAATCCCAGGTCTGCATCGGCAACCTGGGCATTCCCAGGAATCATCCCGACTTCTTTCCGGTCGTCGTCGCGAACACGGTGTTCGGCGAGGGATTTACCTCGCGGCTGATGAACGAGGTCCGGGTCAACCGGGGACTCACGTATAGCATCGGGAGCGTGTTTCCGGCGCGGAAGGAACGGGGCGCGTTTCTCATCTACACGTCCACCAGGAACGAGACGACCGGGGACCTCATCGACGCGGTGCTGGCGGAGCTGAAGCGATTTCGGGAGGACGGCGTCTCTGAGACGGAATTGGCGGCGGCTCAACAGTACCTCCGAGGCCAGTTTCCCCTCAGCCTCGAAGGACCGGAGGCGCTGGTCGAGCAGATCGCCCTCATCGAGCTGTACCAGTTGCCCGCCGATTCCATCCGGACATACTCGCAGCGCATCCAGGCGGTCAACCGGGCCGATGTCCTGCGTGTGGCCCGGCAGTACTTCGCGTACGAGTCGCTGGGCATCGTGGTGCTGGGCAACACGGCGCAGGTGAAGCCTCAGGTTGAACGGTTCGGCCCGGTCGAGGCGCATGTGTTTGACGAGGAATGGTAAGGAAATTCCTTCTTGTCTTCACTGCGTGCATCCTGTATATTGCGTGTACTTCTCTGACGATGAAAGGGAGGCGTGGTGATTCTCCTCGCGGTCGAGACGTCGACCCTGACGGCCAGTGTCGCGGTCGTCGATGAGAACACAGTGTTATCGGCCTCGTCGGTGCGGGTCGGGTCGGTCTACGCCGAGCAGCTCCCCGTTATGATCGATCGGGTGCTGTCGGATGCGGCGCTTCCGGTCGATCGGGTGGAGGGGTTTGCGCTCTCGATCGGGCCGGGTTCCTACACTGGCCTCCGCGTGGGACTCAGCGTCGTGAAGGGTCTGGCGTTTGCCGCCGGGAAGCCGGTCGTCGCGGTGCCGACGCTCGACGCCCTGGCGGCCAGCGTTCCGTTCTGTGGCTTTCCGGTCTGCACGATGCTCGACGCCCGGCGGAACGAGGTCTACGCCGCGCAGTACCGGACGTCGGAAGGACTGCCAGAACGGCTGACCCCGTTCCAGGTGACCGCGCTCGTCCCCCTGCTGCGGATGATCACCCGGCCGACGGTCTTTGTCGGGACGGGGGCGGTCGTCTCTCGCCGTCAGATCGTGGAGACGTTGGGGGCGTCTGCCCGTTTTCTCCCGGAGGAGATGGCTTTCCCGCATGCCGTCCCGGTGGCCATCCTCGGCCTTCAGGCGTTGCAGCGGGGCGAGGTCGCGTCCCTGTACGACCTGGAGCCGCTGTACCTGAGACGAGCGGAGTTTGTGATGAAGAAAACGGGCAGTGAGCAGTAGGCAGGTGGGGGTATGGGCGAATCCTCCCAGGTCGGCCTCTACGAACGTCCGGCCGCGCCGGATGGGATCATCGTCGAACGGATGCGGGACGACCATCTGCCGGGCGTCCTCCGGATCGAGCAGGAATCGTATTCGACCCCGTGGTCTCGGGAGGGGTTTACGAAGGAACTGGAGAATTTTCCGACCACCGTGGCGATCGTGGCCCGGCGTGAGCGGGTGGTCGTCGGGTACGTGGTCGCCTGGTTCGTCACGGAGGAGGCGCACATCGGCAACGTAGCGGTGGCCCGTGAAGCCCGCCAGCAGGGGATCGGCCGGGTAATGCTGGAGTGGTTGCTGGAGCGGGCGGTCGCGCACGGGTGTACGTGCGCCACCTTAGAGGTGCGGGAGTCCAACTTAGCGGCGCGGCGGCTGTACGAACGGTTATCGTTCAGATCGGTCGGCCGGCGCCGGGCGTATTATATGAAACCGAGTGAGGACGCGATCGTGATGGTCAGAGAGTTGGCATGAACGCAGAAATGCAACGATGAAGTTGGATGGGGAGGAGGGAAGGTTCGTATGGAAGCGACATTTCCTGAGTGTCAGAAGTGTACCACCGGGGTTCTGGTTCCACTCTCCGATTATGGCCGTGATGGCGCGTCGATCATGTACAAAGCCTGGGTCTGCACGAACCCGGAGTGCGGGTTCAACCTGCGGATCGACAACGGCGAGCTCAGCGTCGGGCGCACGATCGGCCAGTCGAGCAAGTAAGACCGTTCCTGCATCGTGCTCATTCTCGGCATCGATACTTCCTGTGATGAGACGTCGGCGGCGCTCGTCGAGGACGGGACGACGATCCTCGCGAACATCGTCTCATCGCAAGGCATCCATCTCGACTACGGGGGAGTCGTCCCGGAACTCGCCGCGCGGGCGCATCTGACCCTGCTCCTGCCCGCGGTCGATGCCGCCCTCCAGAAGGCCCGGCTTCGGCTGACGGACATCGAGGGGGTGGCGGTCACCCACGGCCCTGGCCTGATCGGGTCGCTGTTGATCGGGGTGTCCGCCGCCAAAGCGATGGCGTACGTCCTGCGCCGGCCGCTCGTCGGCGTGAACCATATCGAGGGACATCTCTTCGCCGGGTTTCTGGCAGACCCGGCGCTCGAGCCCCCCTTCGTCGCCCTCATCGTCTCCGGCGGCCACACCCAGCTCGTCCACGTCCGGGATCGCGGGGCGTATGACGTCATCGGGCGGACGCGGGACGACGCGGCCGGGGAGGCGTTCGACAAGGCGGCGAAGATGCTGGGGGTGGGTTATCCCGGCGGTCCGATCATCGACCAGTTGTCTGAGACTGGGGACCCGGCGTACGTGGCATTCCCACGGGCCTACCTGGACCGGGCGAGCGCCGAGTTCAGCTTCAGCGGGCTGAAGAACGCGGTACGCGTCTATCTGGCCGGCCGGTCGCCGGACGAGGTCGCGCGGGACCTCCCCCACATCGCGGCCAGTTTCCAGGCGGCGGTCGTCGATGTGCTGGTCGAGAAGACGATCAACGCGGCCCGCGCCCTCGGTCTGTCGCGGGTGCTCCTGACCGGCGGCGTCGCGTGCAACCGCCGGCTCCGCGGCCAGATGACCGCCCGGGCGGCCGAGGACGGGATAGGAGTGACCTGTCCGCCGCCCATCCTGTGTACGGACAACGGGGCGATGATCGCAGCGGCAGGCTACTTTCACCTGTCCCGCGGCGAGGCCGCGTCCCTGACACTGACAGCCAGTCCGAGAGCACGGCTATAGCGGCGATGTCAAGACCCGCGTCTGGAACGAATCGCGCAGAAACGGCGTTTAAACCTATACAACAGATTAACGTGAAAAATTCTTGACAACAGAAGAAGTGCCGGTGTATGATGGCATCATTATCGTCGCCTGAGCACACGTGTTCCCCTCGCCTGGGTTTGATCATCATCGATAGGGAAGGAGGCTGGGTATGAGGTCGATCGCGCGCCTTGTCCTCGCGGCAGTGATCGTGCTGGTAGGGCCGCTGGGGGTTTGGGCTCAGGAAGAGTATTTCGGGCAGAATAAGGTCCAGTACAAGAATTTCAAATGGGAGATCATGACCACGCCCCATTTTGAAATCTATTACTATAAAGGCGAAGAAGAGACAGCACGGGACGCCGCCCGGATGGCTGAACACGCGTACGCCCGTCTCAGCCGCATCCTCCGGCACCGGATCAGCGATCCCATCCCCCTCATCCTGTATGCCTCCCACTCTGACTTCCAGCAGACGAACGTCATCCAGGAGTTCCTCGGAGAGGGCACAGGGGGGGTCACCGAATTCTTGAAGAACCGGGTGTTCCTCCCGTTTACCGGCTCGTATGCCGAACTCGAACACGTCCTCACTCACGAGCTCGTCCACGCGTTCCAGGGGGATATCATGTTCGGGAACAGCCCCGGCGCCTCCCTGCTCAACCCCTTAGCCTTCCAGCCGCCCATCTGGTTCATGGAAGGGATGGCGGAGTACCTGTCGATCGGACATGTCGATGAGCATACGAAGATGTGGCTCCGGGACGCCGCCCTGCAAGGCTACCTCACGACCATCCCGGAGTTGAATTATACGTACGATATCCGCGTCTACCGGTTCGGCCAGGCGATCTGGGCGTACATCGGCAACCGGTATGGAGATGAGAAGGTCGGGGAAATCCTCCGGAAAGCGCCGAGGCTCCGGAGCGTGGACGACGCGTTCAAGTCGGCCATCGGGAAGAACCTGCAGGAACTGTCGGACGCCTGGACCGAAGACGTCCGGAAGACGTACCTCCCGCAGATCGCGCAGTTCGAGAAACCGAAAGATTTCGCCCGCCAGTTGACCGACCATCAGAAAGACCGGTCGAGCATCAACCTCGCCCCGGCGATCTCTCCCCGCGGGGACAAGATGGTCTTTATCTCCGACCGGAGCCTGTACAACGATATGTACTTAGCGTCTGCGATCGACGGGAAGGTCCTGACGAAGTTAGTCGCAGGCGAGCGGACGGGGAGCTTCGAATCCCTCCGGTTCTTCAGCACGGCCATCTCCTGGTCGCCGGATGAGCGGTTCATCGCCTTCCCGGCGAAAATCGGGGCACAGGACGCGCTGTACATTATGGATGTCCGGAAGAAGCAGATCATCCGCCGGATGAAGTTCGGGCTGGACGGACTGACCTCGCCGTCCTGGTCGCCGGACGGACAGCATCTGGTGTTCGTCGGCCTGCAGGGCGGCCAGTCGGACATCTACACGGTGGACGCGAACGGGAAGAATTTCCGACCCCTCACGCAGGACCGGTACACCGACCGCGACCCGGCCTGGTCGCCGGACGGGACGAAGATCGCCCTGACGACCGACCGGGGGACGGAGACGAATTTTTCGACGCTGACGTTCGGTCAGCAGCAGATCGCTCTCTACGACGTCGCCACAGAGCAGATCGAGGTCCTGCCCAATCAGTACGGGAAGAACATCTCCCCGCAATGGTCGGGGGACGGCCACAAGATCGCGTTCATCTCGGATCGGACCGGAATCTCCAACCTCTTCATCATGGACCTGGAGACGAACCAGGCGTACCAGATCACGAACATCCTGACCGGGGTGACGAACATCACGCCCGAGGGGCCGGCGTTGAGCTGGGCGCAGAAGGGCAACCGGCTGATCTTCTCCGCGTTTTCGACGGGCGGCTGGGACATCTTCTCCATCAGCGACCCGGTGCGCCTGATGAAAGAGCCGTACGCCCCGCCGGTCGTGACGGCGGAGTTATCGACCACGCGGCCGCAGCCGATGGCGTCGCTCGCGATCGATAGCCTGGCGACGGGCAACGGGACCGACGCCGCGCAGCCGCCGGTCGCCGTGACCCCCGCAGCCCCGGATACGATGGAGTCCGTCGCGTTCGTCGACACGACGGCGTTCACGACGAAACCCTACTCCCCCCGGTTTGCGATCGATTTCGTCGGCGGAACCGCCGGGTACGCGACCAGCGTGGGGTTTGTCGGGCAGTCCGTCCTGTCCTTCAGCGATGTCCTCGGCAACCATAACATTCTGTTTGGGGCGAGCGTCTTCGGGTCGCTCACCGACGCCGACCTGTTCTTCCAGTACACCAACCTCACCCACCGGACGAACTACGGCCTGGCGCTCTTCCAGTACCGGTTCGACCAGTACTACTACTTCCTCGGTCCGACGGTCCTCCAGACGCAGACGCAGGTCAACCGCGGGGCCGCCGTGTTGCTCAGCCGGCCGTTCAGCCGGTTCAGCCGCTTCGAATTCTCCGTGCAGGGGGTGAACCGGACGCGCGAACTCGTCGATATCACCTCCAACCCGTTCCTCGGCATCCGTCGCACCCGGCGGGGCAGTCTCGGCAGCGTCACGTTCGCGTCGCCCAGCGTGGCGCTCGTCAGCGATAACTCGCTGTACGGCATCACCGGCCCGATCTCGGGCGGCCGGGGGCGCATCGAAATCTCACCGACGGTGGGAGAATTGGTGTTTAATCGTGTCCTGGTGGATTACCGGAAATACTTCAACGTCTACCAGGACTATGCGTTCGCGTTGCGGGCGTACGGGATGCTCAACCACGGCCGGGATCAAGAACTCCTCCCGTTCGGCGGGCCGTACGATTTCCGCGGGCTTGACTTCTGGTCGGTCTGGGGCAGTAAAGTCGGGCTGTTCAACCTCGAATTCCGGTTCCCCCTGGTCGAAGTCCTGCGCCTCGGATGGCCGTTACCCCTGATCTTTGAACGGATTCGGGGTTCCCTCTACCTCGATGCCGGCGGCGCGTGGGACCAGAAGACGAGCGTCATCCAGGCCGGCCAGTACAGCGGGTACCCCAACGCCGGGACGTTAGACAGTCGGGGCCTGCTCGTCGGGACGAGCACGATCGAAGAGGTCGCCGGAGGTCCGGTCGCGGTTGCGTACGGGTTCGGCGCACGGAGCCGGTTGAGTTTTCTCGTCTTCAAGTTCGACGTCGCCCACCAGATCGACTTGGGTATCCGTCCGGCCTGGTTCAACAACGAAAATATTCCGGGGATTCCGAACGGGATAGAGGAGGAATTCTACGGGACCCGCTCATACCGGCTTCGGCACGAGCTCAACGACACGAAGTTTTTCTTCACGATCGGAGCGGACTTTTAGCGTGGACGTCGAACAGCTCAGGCACGAGCACTACAACGCGACGCTGATCGCCATCAAGCCGGTCACCGACGACCTCTGGCTCATCCGGGTACGGCCCGATCAGGGGGTGCTGGCGTATAAGCCCGGCCAGTATACCACCCTGGGGTTAGGGTATTGGGAACCCAAGGTGGAAGGGGTTGGAGAGGAGCAATTGAGCGAGGAGCAGCAGTCGAAGTTGATCAAACGCGCCTATTCGATGTCGTACCCCGTCGTGCGGGATGAGGATTCAGCGCTCGTCGACCCGGAAGAACTCGACTTCTACGAATTCTACATCGCCTTAGTCCAGAACGGCAGTCAGCCGGGCCAGGTTCCTGCCCTGACCCCCCGTCTGTTCACCCGCACGGTCGGGGATCGGCTGTTCGTGGGGGACAAGATCACCGGCCACTACACCCTGAACGCGCTTGGGCACGGCGATCAGGTCGTCTTTGCGGCGACCGGGACGGGGGAGGCGCCCCACAACTGCATGATCGCACAACTCCTCCGGACCGGGTATCCCGCGCCCATCGTGTCGATCGTCTGTGTGCGGTACGAACGTGACCTGGCGTACAAGGGGGTGCATATCCGGCTCATTGAGCAGTTCCCGAACTACCACTACATCACCCTGACGACACGGGAGTCGTGGAATCAAGGCCGCAAGGTGTACATCCAGGACTTCATCGCGTCGGGCGCGCTGGAGGAACAGACCGGGATGCGGCTCGACCCGGCGTGTACCCACGTGTACCTCTGCGGCAACCCGTCGATGATCGGGGTGCCGAAGTACCACGGGACAGACAAAACTTATCCCACTCCCAGAGGCGTGGTGGAAATCCTCGAAGCGCGCGGGTTCACGGCCGACTACAAGCAGCGCATTAAGGGAAACATTCATTTCGAAGAATATTGGTGAGATGCAAGGACGAAAAAGCAAGGACGAAGGACGAAAAAGAAAAATCATTCTTTTGCTGCATTCTTAATGATGGTCGTAAGAATCTTCAGGAGTTCCTCGGATTCAGCGATTAAAGAGTCGATGTCAGAAGGGCTGTTGTTGACACCATTTGCTGCTACGATTCTCAGCCAATACTTTGTTTCTCTGGCTTCTTTTCGAGCAATCGAGTATTTGGAAACAAAGTCAGCCCGGCTTTGTCCTGCCTGTGCCTCCTCGACGTTTGCGCCGATGGAAGTCTCTGCACGAAGAAGCTGGTGAGCTAAAGATCGAGCGACACCGGGTGTCTGATCGAGATTCCGGCACAGCTTAACAATACGCAACGCAAACTCAAATGTTCGTTCACAAATCTCATACGGTGGCTTGTTTTTTCCTCCCACTTTTTTTCTCTCTTTTTCGTCCTTCGGCCTTCGGCCTTCGTCCTTATCTCTTTGTTAAGTCGTCCTCCAAATCCGTCCGGTCGAATTTTCCCCGCTCGATGCAGACGCCCATGACGAGCAACTCCAGGACCGCATCGGTGTGGTTGTAGAGGCCGTGCGACCCGCCCAGCCGGTTCGGGATGGCGGTGTCTTGGGAGACCTCCACCGTCTCGTCGTCGACGGTCATCCGGCCGCTCCCGCTCATGATGATATAACATTCCTCGATCGTGTCGTGGCGGTGGTAGCCGATGGAGGAACCGGGCGGGACGAGCGCGTGCCCGACGAACCCCCAGTGCGTCCGGAAATCCTGCCACGACCATACTTCCCGGTGCCAGACCTCCCCGTTCCCGCCGTGGACACCGGTGTCCCGTTTGAGGAGAGTGCGCTCCAGCCGGCCGACGGGCAGCCGGTCGGTCGATTCGAGCGGCACTCCGACTCGCGGGTCGCCGAAGTCGGTGCAGTCATACACCCCGCCCGGGTTGACGACGCAGAAATTGAGGAACCGGGTGTCGCGGTCGGTATGGTTGTAGATCGCGTGCGACTCCCCTTTGCGGCAGGGGACGGTCGCCCCGCCGATGATCTCCACCGTCCGGCCGTTGTGGGTGAACTGAGCCGCGTTGTCAAGGATCGTGAACATCTCTTCACAGTCATCATGCCGGTGATGGCCGATCCCGCCGCCGGGCGGGATGACGGCGTAGTGGACGAACAGCCAGGGCGTCTGGAACGCGTCCTTGTCCCAAAGGCCCTGGAACCGCAGGTGGCCGGCGCCGCCGTGGGCGCCTTTCGCTTCATGTAAGGCTTCCGGTAACGCGCGCGCGATCCGCATTAGAAGGTGCTCCTTTCATCGTTCATCGTGATCTTTCTCGATGATGGACTGCAGGGCCTCGACGAGTTCCTGGATCCGGTAGGGTTTGGCGACCACCCCGCGGAACCCGTACTCCCGGAAATTCGCCATGATCGGGTCGGTGGAGTACCCGCTCGACACGATCGCTTTGACGCACGGGTCGATGGCCCGGAGGCACTGGATCGCCTCTTTCCCGCCCATGCCGCCCGGGACGGTCAGGTCCATGATGACCGCATCGAACGGCTGTCCCGCCTCCTGAGCCACGGTGTACGCCTCGATCGCCTCCACTCCATCCTTGACTGACACCACCTCATACCCGAACCGGGCCAGGATGCGCTCGACCAGTGTCCGGATCATCTCTTCGTCATCCATCACCAGGATTTTGCCCTTGCCAGTATGGAGAGGAGCATGAACCTCGGGCGGTGACGGGGCTGTGGGAGTGGCCACAGGAGCTCGCGCCGCCGGGAGGTAGAGGGTGGCGGTCGTGCCCATCCCGACCGTGGAATCGACGGTGATGGCCCCCCGGTGATTCTTGATGATCGAATAGGCGGTGGCCAGTCCGAGTCCGCTGCCGCTCGGTTTGGTGGTGAAATACGGGTCGAACACCTTGGGCAGGTACTCTTCGGGGATGCCGATTCCCTGGTCGGTGATGGCAACCTGGACGTACGGACCATCGGGGATGAGGAGGCCGTGGCGGGTCGAGGCCGCCTCCAGAGTGAGGTTGGCGCAGCGGATGGTGATCGGGCCCCCGTTGGGCATCGCCTGGTCCGCGTTGATGATGAGGTTATGGACGACCTGGCTGATCTGTCCTTCGTCGATATCCACCGGCCAGAGGTCGTCCGGGATGTCCCATTCACACCGGGCTTTGGCGCCCCGCAGGGCAAAACGGGCGGATTCGACGAGGAGGGAGGCGAGGGACGTGATCTTCTTGATGGGCGCGCCGCCTTTGGCGAACGTCAGGAGTTGCTGGGTCAGGTCTTTGGCCCGCAGGACGGCGTGTTCTGCCTCCGTCAATCGAGAGATCACCGGGTCAGCCGGGTTGAAGGCGATCCGGGTCAGCGTGAGGTTCCCTAAGATGGCGGTGAGCAGGTTGTTAAAATCGTGCGCAATCCCGCCCGCTAAGAGTCCCAAGGCTTCCAGTTTGCTCAGCTTGAGGCGTTCTTCTTCCGCTCGCCTGCGCTCGGTGATGTCGCGAGTGATCCCAAGCGCCGCGACGATCTCGTGCTGTTCATTGTACAGCGGGACTGCATGCGTCTCCACCCAACGATGGGTTCCTTTCAGTCCGATGATCTCGAACTCCAGCGCCTCTTTGTTCCCCCGGAAGACGCTCTCATTCAGGGCCTGGAACGCCTCGCAATATTCTGGAGCGAGGAAGAAGTCGAAGGACTTGCCGATCAGTTGTTCCAGGCTGTCGGCTTCGACCATCGACAGGCCGGCCTGGTTCATCAGCAGCAGGGTGCCATCGGTTGCCACCATCTTGACGCATTCCGGCTCGGCATCGATGATCGCGCGCAGCGCCTCCTCCGCGCGTTTGCGTTCGGCGATCTCTTCCTGCAGAGCGACATTTGCCGCGGCCAGCGCCGCCGTCCGCGCGTGGACACGGTCTTCGAGGTCGTCGTAGACTCGACCCCGCGCCTCCTCCGCCCGTTCACGCCGGGCAGCGGCATCCTGTAATTCTGCCACCTGGCGACGGAGCGTCTCCACTTCCTGGATGAGCTGCTGGATGGAGGGTTCGCGCTTCCGCATCGTCACCCCCAGGTCTCAAAGGCTGGTTCCACCGCTCGTACACCGGCCGGCCGCCTGCTTCAATGGCTCCAGGTACACGCTGATCTGGGCGAGTTGTTCGGGGGTTGGCGGAGCGGGACCCTCGATGAGCGTTTGGAGATACTGCTCCAGTCTGGACGCGGCCTCACTGACCGTCGTCAACCCGAACGTCGCGCCAGACCCGGTCAGTTTATGCACCAGAAAGTACAGCGTGTTGAGCGGGTCGGACGCGCCCGCGTTGTGCTGCAGCGCCTGCCAGGCGGCTTCGATCTGGCTGAGCTTGTCCGGAAGATGCGCGGCGTACGCCTCGTACAACGCCTTGAGTTGGTCGTTCAGGGCATCAGGACTCTCATCCATGTCGCGCCATCCCGTGCACGGCGCCGCCGTGAGGGCGCACGGCCGTGCGCCCCTACCTGTGTTGGTTCACCGCCGCCTCGACCGTGTTCTTGAGGAGCATGGCGATCGTCATCGGGCCGACCCCGCCGGGCACAGGGGTGATCTTCGAGGCGACCTGCACGGCCGACTCGAAGTGGACATCGCCGACGAGCGTCGACCGTCCCGCCACCTTGTTGTATCCCGCGTCGATCACCACCGCGCCCGGCTTGATCATATCGCCCGTGATGAGTTCCGGCTTCCCGACGGCGGCGACGAGCACGTCCGCCCGGCGGGTGACGGACGGCAGGTCGACCGTCCGGGAGTGACAGATCGTGACCGTCGCATGGCGAGCGAGCAGCATGATCGCCATCGGCTTCCCCAAGATCGGGCTGCGTCCGACGACGACCGCTTCCTTGCCCTGGAGGGGAATGTGATACCGATCCAGGAGTTCCATGATCCCGTACGGGGTGCAGCACCGGAACGCCGGGAGGCCGAGCGACAGCCGGCCGAACGAGGTGGGGGAGACGCCGTCCACGTCCTTGGCGACGGCGATCCGGTCGAACACGTCCAGTTCATTTAGATGGCGGGGGATGGGGTGCTGGACGAGGATGCCGGAGACGTCCGGCCGTGCGTTGAGGTCGTCGATCACCCGGAGGACCTGTTCCTGGCTGGCCGTCTCCGGGAGGGCGACCGTCTCCGACTCGATGCCCGCCTCCTCGCACGCCTTCCGTTTCATCCGGACGTACGCCTGCGATCCCGGGTCCTCGCCGATGAGCACCGCCGCCAGATGCGGCACGATCCCCCGCTCGGCTTTCAGCCGGGCGACCGCCCGGGCGACCTCATCGCGGATCTGCCGGGCGATCACCTTGCCGTCGAGTAATTCTGCGGTCATGTCACGTCTCCCTTACTTACTCGCCGGCTCCAGCGGGATCTCCTGGACGGGCCCGAACGTGGACAGAGGCTTGTCGAAGCGATCCGCGTTCCCGACCGCCAGGATGACCAGGCTGTCGTGGTGGAGGTACGCCTTCGCCACCCTGAGGACATCCGCCTTCGTGACCTTCGTCAGGTTGTCCCGGTAGGTATCTAAGTAGCCTTTCGGGTCTTTGTACCCGTAGTACTCGAGCTGCGCCATCTGGGCGACGATCTGCTGCGTGGCGGTGAATTGAAACACGAACTCATTAGTGAGGGTTTCTTTGGCCAGGGTGAGTTCCTCGTCTGACACCGGCGCTTGCTGCATGCTCTTGATAATATCCTGGATCAGGGAAATCGTCTCGGCGGTTTTCTCCACCCGCGTCTGGCAGGCGACGAAGAAGAGGCCGTAGTCCGTCCCCCAGCCTAAACGGCCGCCGACGCTGTACGCCAGGCCGCGGTTCGACCGGACTTCCCGCATCAGCCGCGAGGTGAACCCGCTCTCGCCGAGGATAAAATTCATCACGTTCACGGGAAACCGGTCGGGGTTGAACCGTTTGATGCCGAGATGGCCGATCCGGATGTTCGTCTGATTGATGTCTTTGGCGATGTAGTTGACCGATGACTTGAACGTGAGCTCGACCGGCGGGACGGGCGGCTGGTCGACCGGGACGCGCGGCCAGCCGCTGAACGCTTTCTCCAGTCGGGCCAGCAGGTCCTTCTTCGTGAAATCCCCCGAGATGCCCATGATGATGTTGTTCGGATGAACATACCGGCGATGGAAGGCGATCAGGTCGTCACGGGTGATGCGCTGGACGGTCTCGACGGTCGTGGTGCGCGCCCAGGGGCTGGTCTTGCCGTAGACGAGCTGGGCGAAGTGGCGGGCGGCGACTGCGCCGGGGTTGTCGTTCTGCCGGCGGAGGGCTTCGAGCATCTGGTTCCGTTTGAGGGTGATCTTCTCCTCCCGGAACGCCGGGTTCATCAGGACGTCGGCGAACATCTTGAGACCGGTGTCGATGTCTTTCTTGAGGACGGACACCGAGGCGGTGCCCAGCTCCACCCCGATGCCCGTCTCCACCGACCCGGCGATCAGCTCTAAGGCATCGTCGATCTCATCCCCGGTCATCGTCTTCGTCCCGCCGGTGCGCATGACGGTTCCAGTCATGTCCGCCAGGCCGAGCTTGTCCGCCGGCTCGTAGATCGCCCCGGTCCGGATGTACGCCACCGCGTTGAATAGCGGGAGCTCGTGGTCTTCCTGGATGTAGACGACCATCCCGTTCTTCAACACCACCCGCTCCACGGCCGGGACGGTGAACGTCAGCGGCTTGAACGTCAGGGCTGACGGATGCTGCGGAATCTGGGCGTGGGCGAGACTCAGGCTACCGCAGAAGAGGAGTCCGACGAGGACGGTCGTCACACGAGAGAACGCACGTTGTCGCATGGAAAAGGCTCCTTAAGAGAGTGACAAGTGACGAGTGACGAGTAAAACATAATCCACGACAGGGCACGATGAATCGCGCCCCTAATGAATTTTGACGACCAAAATCGGTAAAAACCTGTAGGGGCGAATCTTGTATTCGCCCCGATGCGGGCGATCACAAGGATCGACCCTACGGATGACCTGTTTTGATCATCAAATCTCATCAGGTGAACGCCACGAGATGCTTCGCCTTCGGCTCTGCATGACAC
>JACQVL010000119.1 GCA_016209865.1 Candidatus Latescibacterota bacterium
GCGCAGGAGAACGACTGGTCTCCCTCAGCCACCGGGGCGACCTCCGGCGGATCGCTCGTCGGCGGGGTGATGGGTAGGCGTTGATCGAACCCGAATCGGTGCACCCCCTCCCCGACCTCCTGCCAGGGCGACGGCTCCGGCATCCCGGTCGCCGGGTCCCGGTGGGGACGGACGGTCACATCCCGCACGGGCAGGGCGGCCGGGCGGCCGAACGGGTCGGTCGTCCACAGCCAGACGAGGTTGCAGTCCCGGTGGACGAAACAGGAGACGGTCTGCTCCACCCCATCCACGACCAGCCGGATGCGGAGCAGGCCGGTGCTGATGTCGAGGCGCTGGGTGTCGACGCTGACGCGGCGCGGGTCGACGTGGAGGAACACCTGCCCGCACGGCCACGGCCGCGGCCAGGGCTTGCTGTACCCGGCACGCATCCGATCCACGTACGCCCGGTATTCCGGGTCGTGCTCCACCCCGTTGATCCAGTCGATCTCATCCGGCCGCTCCCGACTGAGCTGCTCGCTGATCCCGTCGGTCACGACATGTTTTTCCTGGAACGGACGATCATCCTCAGCCGATTCCTTCTTCTCCTGCCCCTCCCGTTTCACCCGTTCGCTGATCCGTCTGACCATCGCCACGAATTCACTGAACGGCTTGAGGTCTTTGATGAACTCCTCACTGTGACGGATGTCCCAGGTATCCGTCTTGCCGAGATGCAGGACGATCGCATCTGGCCTCACCGTGACGCAGACGCCCAGGTCGCCGTTCCCTAACAGCATCCCCTCGAAGAAGTCCGGGTTGGGGCCGTCCCAGGTCAGGCTGTGCCGCCGGGCGAAGCAAGGGACATCCTCAGGCATCTTGAACTCCTATCTTACAATAGTGACGAGTGACGAGTGACGAGCAAGAACAAAATCATGGGATAATCTCACGCTGGATGACAGCAGGATGGTTCCGCCTGAAGAGACGACCCCACCTACGTGTTCCCGCTTTTACTCGTCACTTGTCACTCGTCACCGCTCTTACACCACCGCACGAATCAGCCGCCGGCTCCGCCGGTCGAGGTGATGCACATCCCGGATTTCGTACCGGTTGCCGTGGTCGTCCGTGATCACGATGCGGCCGGGCGCGATCTCGGCGATGTGGTCGCGGATGCCTTTGAACGCGATCGTCGTCGCTCCCCGGTCTGTCTCAACGTCGAGATACGAACGATCCGACTTGCTCCACATCCGGTTGATCCGCACGATCCGGGGGGTAAAATAGCGCCAGCGGAGCTCGTCATCCACGACCTGCTGCGACTGGGCATCCAGCGCCGTGACATCGATGATCATCCCGATGTAGGCGTCATCCGCGTCGAAGAAGGCCACGTACTTGCGCTCATCTGACAGCGGGAACGCCAGCCGGACCCGGACATCCTCATACGTCTGGCCGTCCACCGTGAGGACCGGGGGAACGTCCGGGACGCGCGTGAGCCGGACCCGTGCGGGATCGAGGAAAGATGATGGGAGGGGATCATCAAGTTGCATTGAAGTTCTTCTGTCTCTGTCTTTACTCGTCACTCGCCACTGTCTCTTCTATCCTTCCACCGCCACCACACTTGACACGTCCCGGTGGAGCTGGACGAGCCGGTAATAGACCCCGCGCCGCTCTAAGAGCTCTTCGTGCGTCCCCAGTTCGACCGGTCGGCCGCGTTCGAGGACGATCAGCCGGTCGGCGTCCCGCAGGGTGGACAGCCGGTGGGCGATGGCGAACGTCGTGCGTCCCTCCATCAACCGGCCGAGCGCTTCTTGAATCTTTTTCTCCGTCTCCAAGTCGAGGGATGACGTCGGCTCGTCGAGAATCAGGATGCGCGGGTTGTGCAGGATCGCGCGGGCGATCACGATCCGCTGCCGCTCCCCTCCGGAGAGCCGTCCGCCGCGTTCTCCGACCAGGGTATCGTAGCCGTCCGTGAGCTTGACGATGAATTCGTGGGCGTTGGCCACGATCGCCGCTTCGATCAACTCCTCCCGCGTCGCGTCCGGCTTGCCGAAGGCGATGTTCTCCGCCACCGTCCCGGCGAACAGGAACGGGTCCTGCTCCACATACCCGATCTGGCTCCGAAGATCGACGAGCCGCATCCGCCGGATGTCGACCCCGTCGATCAGAATCTGGCCGTCCGTCACGTCGTAGAACCGGCAGAGCAGCTTGATGAGCGTCGATTTTCCCGCGCCGCTGTGGCCGACGAGGCCGATCGTTTCTCCCGGCTCGACGGCCAGGGTCAGGGTCTGCAGCACCGGCCGATGGGCCTCGTACCCGAACGTCACGTCCCGGAATTCGACCCGGCCGGTGAGATGGGGCATGGGGACGGCGCCCGGCGGGTCGTAGACTTCCGGCGTGCTATCGATCACCTCGAACGTCCGGCTGATGGCGGTCATCATCTCCGGCACCCAGTCCGCCATGCTGGTCAGGTACTGCACCGGCCCGTAGAACATGCCTAAGTAGCCGAAGAACGCCATCAGCGTCCCTAACGTCATCGTCCCGTCTTGCACCTGTTGGCCGCCGGACCACCAGATGAGCAGCCCGCCGGTGGCGACGATGAACGCTAAGATCGGACGGACGGTGCGCGACCGGGCGTGGATGTGACGCTCCGCCTCGTAGACCTTGTAGCTGTCCTCCTGGAGTTGTGCTGTCTGGCGGTCCTCCTGGGCGAAGATTTTGACCACCTTGATCCCGGAGAGGGCGTCCGTCACCCGCGCGTAGAACAGCGCCCACTTGTCCCACGACTTCCCGTAGTACCAGGCGAGGTGGCTCTCGATCTTGACAGAGGCGATGACGATCAGGGGGATCGGGATGAGGACGAGCGCGGCTAAGCGCCAGTTCATGGCGAACAGCACGCCCCCCATCCCCAGGACGAGCAGGCTTTGCTGGAGGCACTGCGGGGCGAAGTCGATCCAGAAATGATGGATCGACCGGGCATCTCGTGAGACGCGTGCGACGACTCCGCCCGTCTGATGGGTGTCGAAATACCGTAATTGCAGTCGCTGGAGGACGCGGAGGAGGGCGGTCCGGGCGTCGTACGCGAAGAGGTCCCCTAAGGCGCTGGTCAGACGCCCGCTCACGATCGAGATCACAGTGTTCCCTATCCGGGCTGCGGCTAAGGCGAGGACGAGCGGCATCAGGAGGCCGAACCGGGCGGGGATTTTCAGGACGTCATCGACGAGCACCTTCGTCAGGTAGGGCGGGAGCAGGTCGAGGAGCGATCCGGCGGAGGTGATCAAGAGGGCGACGACCAGTTTGTGCCAGTGGGGCACGCAGAACATCCAGAGCCGTCTGAGGGTGCGGAAATGGACGGTCCGGGCTGCGCGCTCGGTCTCCTGCGCCTGTTCTGTCCGGATGGAGGGCAGCCAGGCGTCCGGCCTGGCGTCCCGGCCGATGAGGCCTTGCAGGAGTTCGACCGCCCGCGAGAAATCCTTCGACCCGGCGTAGGTGAACCGGAGGAGCCGTCGAGGCCGGCCGGCGACGGTCGCCATGAGGGCACTTGACCCGACCAGCGGGTCGATCGTGACGGTCGAGATGTCCGCCAGCGCCAAATCGTGGTGCGTCACCCACCGGCCGCCTGCCTGCGAGACGACGAGCAACCGGCTCTCGGCCACGATCAGGTAGGTATCCCCTAACCGGCCGTCCGGGGCGAGGTCGGAGCGACACGCGAACCGGATCGCGCCGTCACGGACAGGCAGGGCGGTGATCGCGTGCCGTAGTGTTTCCGGGAGGTCGCTGGCGAGAAGCATAGTGATAAGGAGAAAATGGATTCCCGCTTGCGCGGGAATGACAGAAGAGAGACGTTTCGTCCTTCGTCCTTATTCCTTCGTCCTTTCTAAAATAGCCGCCTGAACGACGGTTGTCAACGTCTGTCTGCTCGACCGGATGGAGCGGATGTCTGCGGGAAGAGGTCCGGATAGAAACACCGGGCGAGGTCTTCGACCCCTGAGATCGCGCGCGGGCCGGGCCTCAGGAGGTGCTCGGCCGGGACTGCGTACACCCGGCGTGCTCGTCCCGCCTTCGTCTCACGCCAGCCCGTCAGGTCGTTCGCCGCCTGTTGCGCGCGCTGGCTGACCCGGTCGGGGGATTCATCCGGACTGTTGGTGGTGATGATCACATCCGGATTCTTGACGACGATCTGTTCGAGGCTGTAGACGCCCCACGTTTTTCGTCTCAGGTCGTCCGCCACGTTCCGGCCGCCGGCGCGTTCGATGATGTCCGTCGTGAACGTACCCGGACCGGGCGTCCAGTGGGCGGTCTCGTCGGGGTTTCCGATGAACACGGCCGGACGTTGGGTGGCGGGGACGCGGCGCACCTTCGCCGCGACCGCGTCGAGCCGCTGGCGGAGCGACCGGATGAGCGCATCCACGGCGGCCTCCTGGCCGGTCAGCGTCCCGATCGTCCGGATCGCGCTGAAGATATCCTCGACCGTCTGCGGGTCGAGGACGACGACCGGAAGGCCGACGGCTCGGAGGCCGGCGATCAGGTCGGCCGGATCATCCCGCGTGGCCAGCACGAGGTCGGGCCGGGCCGCGACGATCGTCTCGACGCTCATCGTCGTCAGCCCGCCCATCGACGGCTTGCGCCGGGCCTCAGGCGGATAGTCACAGCGTTCGGTCACCCCGACGACCGAGGAGCCCAATCCGAGGGCGAATAGGATCTCCGTGTTGCTCGGGATGAGGGAGACGATCCGGGCTGGAGGACGGGCAAGGGTGATCGTCTGGCCGGTCGCGTCCGTGACACTGACCGGCCAGGGAGATGGGTGAGCGAGAGCAGGGGAAATCAAGAGGAGCAGAAACAGGCCAGAAGAACATCTCATGAAACCGGGATGGGGCCTCTCGATGTTCATACCTGACCTCAGCGTGCCGTGGTCACTGTCCGGACCGGGATCGCTCCCCAGTCACGACGCGCAGGATCTCCTCCAGATGGCCGATCGGGGGACGGTCGGCCGCATCCTGAGCGATGTACTTAAACCGGAGGGTTCCAGTCTGATCAATCAGGAATATGCTCGGAATGACCTCAACCCGCTTGTCCGTGGGCTTTTCGAGCTTGTAGGTCTTGACGACCGCGCGCAGGGAATCGACAGCGACCGGGAAGGGAATGGGTTTGCCAGCGGTGTTGAGAAAGTCCCGTGTCTGGGCCACGCCTTCCGGGCTGACGTAGATCACTTCGGTGTTGTACCGGGTGATGCGATCGTAGTCGGTCAGCAACTGAGCCAGTTGCTTCTGGCAGAGGGGTCACCAATACCCGATCCAGCCCCGGTAGAAGACGAGCAGGACGTTTTTCTTGCCCTTGAACTCTTCCAATCCAATCGTCTTCCCGTTCACATCCGGCAGCGTAAACGCCGGGGCGGGCTGGCCGATCTGCGGGGCTCTGACGGCTTGGGCCCTGGCGGGCGCCACGAACACAAGCCCGGCTGCGAGAACACTGGCCACGAGGACACTTGGACGAGCGAGACGGTATGGCATAGGGGCTCCGCTGAAGAGGTGGGTGTTGTCCCGTTCATCCTCAACACGGGCTGGATGAAGGGATCGCCACTGACTTCAGACATAATAACACCCCGTGCTCCTCATGTCAAGTCGCCTGTGTGTCCGGCCGCCAGGGATCTGAAAGGTTACTGGCTGTTCTGCTGGGCGTTCCCCTTGACCGGAGGAGTCGTGATCACTTTGTGAGAGGATTCGATCATGACCAAGCCATTGCCCACGACCTCGGGGAGTTTCACGATCGATCCCAGGTCAAACCCATCGCGGATCTTCCCCTTTACACCCACGTGGGCGCCCTTGCGGGGAACCCCTTTCTCGGAGACGACCCACAATGTCCCCGTGCCATCATCAACCTGGTACACACCACGTCCCAAGATGGAGTAGTTTTGAACGACGTTCCCTTCCACGCCGACCTCGCGGTTGGTGTAGCGATGTGGATCGGCAAGCATCTGGTCGATGGTCGTTTTCTTGCAGGCGATGAAGAACAAGACCAGCGCGGCCAACAGGGCTACGATGACGACACGGAGTATGGCAATATATTTCATCACGCCTTACCTGTCCCTTCCAGTTTATCAAGGCAACCGGGGAATATCCCTAAGACCGCGACTCGGTCCGTGCGGCCACGGTCGTGGCCTGTTGAATCGCCGTATCTTCCACCACCCCGGCCTGCACGCTCTGTTCCGTAATCCACTGTTCTGCGTTGAGTTCGAACACGATGGCAGTCCGGAAGCTGGTCTCGCTGCTGACTTGGAACGAGACCGCCTTATCGATCTCCACGCGCTGGTCAGTCCCTCCCACTTTGACGGTGGTGTCACTCGTCAGGGTCAGACTGCCGATTGTACTCCCGGCCTTAATAGTGGCGGTGGCGTTTTGCAAGACGAGCCGGACACGCGCGTAGGTGCCGACTCGTGCGTCTTGCTCCCCATGGACGTTCGTACTATCTGTCGTGTTTTGGAGCTTGATCGTGATCCCGTTCGGCGAACCCAAGTCAACCCATGTTGTCCCGTCTGCAGAAAGAGAGACGAAGGTATTCGCGGTGAGATCACCCGTAAAGGTAGCACTCGTCGCGCCGGCCCCCGAGACTTTCGGGTTGGCCTGCTGGGGATGATCCTTGACGACCCCTTGTGCCCGGCCCTCCGAACTTGACCCGACGCCATTCTCACACCCGATCACAACGAACGCCATGACCGCCAGAGCTACAGCGAGCCACTCCCTCCCTCGCATCGTTCGCATCGTTCTCCCCTCCCTGACCAGCGGCTCAGGGTGATCAGGCATCCCGTATCAGGGCAAGATCGAGAACCTTCCCCGACCGACCCGGGCTGCGCATCCGTTTAGTCCTCCACACCATCCCGGTCATCATCCTCGAAGCCTTCGATGGAAGTCCTGATGTTGCTTTTCACCAGGTTTTCATTGGCGCCACCCTTGTTCGCCGACCTGGGGTCTATCAGGGCCCCATTCGCGTCGCGGAACCAGCTATTTCCTCCTCTGGTTCCCATGCCCGTTTTTCCCTTTCCCATGCAGTTTGACCTTGCCTTTCCCAGCTTCCGCATGAATGGCCGAAAAACTTTTTCCTTGCCTTCGCATCTTCATCAGGGCATGAGACGAATACCCGTGGTGTTCTGAGAGAATCCGGATGTTCACGAGATTGATCACGTCACCATCGCTGAGGATCAGGGTTTTCGCCCTCTTTGGTTTGAACTTGTAGTAGCCGTATGCCTTGCCATACGGCGGACCGCCCGGCACCAAAAAGATCTCAGGACTCACGCCAAAGTGGAAGGCAATATCCCACCATGTCTTCCCATGTCGCCTGAGGTCGATGATAGTGACAGGGGCAACGTGAGCCTGCTCAGCAAGAAAGAGGACGACCGGGATTTCATCATACGGGATGCTGTGACGATCTCGAAGAATGACCACTTCTCTGTAAGGCACCCTGTAGTAGTTGCTGACCGCAAGATAGAAGTTTCGTAACCCTGTCTCTCCTATGGAGACACCGAAATCGACGTTGTGAGCCTCAGCACGTCCCATCGGGCTGCTGAAGACGAGCACAGCCGGTATCAGATACAACAAGACGTATCGCATAATATTCCCCCTCATTTTAGTACTCACTGGGAACACAAGGATCCAGTCGCCCTACGGGCGGCGTGGTTTATCACGATCCGGGCGTGGCCCTGGTCTCTCCGCCGGTGGGCCTTTACGGCCTGTCTTCCGATCATCTCCCGCACGAGGGACGGCTCGACGGGAGTCTCGCTCACGCTCGCGGGCCTGCATATCTCGCATGACGTCTGACGGGCTCCGCCCCTGCTTGATGGCGTTGATGAGTTCGTCGGCGGCTCGATCGGGGGGCACCTCCGAGACCAGCCGATCGATCGACGTCACCGCCTCCCGGAACTCATCGGCGGGCCACGCCCGTTCAAGACCGACATCAACGATACTGGCTGCCTGCCGCGCTGGCACCCGGCGCGAGACGAGATCGCCATAGACTTCAACGGCGGTCACGACCGCCTGCAAGGTGAGTTTCGCCCGGTTTGGGGAGCGGACAGCGCCGTTGATGATCTGCTCGATCACGCCGTCTGCTGTGCCGTGACTCATCGCGCCAGTCAGTCTCAACACCGCGTTTTCCCGCTCAACAGCGGGCGCGGCCCATTTCTGGGCGGTCAGCTTGTCGAAGGAGCGGGCAGCCACCCGGAGCCGCTGGCCGTGGGCGTTCAACGCGGGGATCAGACGTGACGGTGGAATGCCCTTGGCGACCCCTTCGAGCGCCTTGTCAAACAGGAGTTTTGGCGGTACTCCTGTCGCCACCGAGCGTTCGAGTCCATTCAAGACTGCGACAATCTCGTCCGATCCTGTGCCAGATGCCACCATCCGATTCACGAGAGCCCGCGCATCCTCTCCGGAGATGCCGCGTTGCTTCACGCGCTCGACCGCAGCCGCGAGACGAGGATCGGATAGATCGCGTCTGGTGGGTGTTCCCTGCTGGTCATCTAGCGTGAAATCGATCGCCAGTCCTGGCTTCGCCATGATGGAGACCAGCAACAGTCC
>JACQVL010000125.1 GCA_016209865.1 Candidatus Latescibacterota bacterium
ACGGACGCGCAGAACCAGGCTAACCGCGCCAGGCTGATGCCCGCCCCCGCCTGCACGTGGAGGCCTTCCTGCCGGATGGACCAGAGGGTGCCCGGCACCACCCCGTGTCCCTGAATCTTGATCACCACCCCGCGGAACCCCGCATCGCTGAACAACACGTTGCTCCCGTTCCCCAGAACGATCCACGGGATCGAACGCGCGGTCACCCATTCGACCAATCCTCGCAGCTCGTCCACGGTCTCCGGAAGGCACAACAGATCAGCCGGCCCCCCGATCCGGAAGGTGGTATGGTCGGCGAGAGGTTCCGACCGGCGGACTTTGTGGCCTCCGAGTTGTCGCTCAAGTTCTGCGCAAGCATCCATCAGCGTGTGCTGTCCAGCAGGCGAAGCAGTGCGTCCCCCACCTCGGCGATATCACCCGCGCCGAGCGTCATCACGATATCCCCTGGCTGAAGCCGGTCGGCCAGCCTGCCGGCGACCGCGTCCTTCTCAGGGATGTACAGGACATCCTGCCCGCCATGCCGGCGCGCCGCCTGGGCGACCAGGTCGCCGGTCACGCCAGGGATCGGCGCTTCGCGGGCGGGGTAGATGTCAGTCACCACCGTCGTGTGCGCCTGCGCTAAGGCCCGGCCGAACGCGTCCGCAAAATCACGCGTGCGGGTGTACAGGTGCGGCTGGAAGATGGCGATGATCCGCCGTCCCGTCCCGTCCGCGATCCCCCGGAGCGTCGCCTCGATCTCGGTCGGGTGATGGGCGTAGTCATCGACCACGGTGATCCCGCCACGCTCTCCCTTGATCTCGAACCGGCGCTCCACGCCGGTGAACCGTTCTAACGCCGCTCTCGTCCGCTCGAACGGGATGGCCAGGTACTGCCCGACGGCGACCGCGGCGAGCGCGTTCGTGATGTTGTGCCGGCCGGGAATCCGCAGCCGGATGCGGCCGAGCGCCGCCCCATGTGCCTGAACGGTGAACTCGGCGCGCAGGCCGTCAAGCCGGATGTCGTCCGCGTGCACATCCACCCCTGCGGACAGGCCGTACGTGACCCGCCGGCGCCGGATCTGCGGGACGATCCGCCGGACGCCGTCATCATCCCCGCAGACGACGACGGGACGGGTCATCGGGACGGTGTTCGCGAATGCGGTAAACGCGCGTTCGATCGCGTCCAACGTGCCGTAACAGTCCAGGTGGTCGGCCTCGACGTTCGTGATGACCGCGACCGTCGGGGACAGGTGGAGGAACGACTGGTCGAACTCGTCCGCTTCAGCCACGACGTACGGCCCATGCCCGAGTCGCGCGTTCGACTCGATCTCACGGACGATCCCGCCGACGATGAGCGTCGGGTCGAGTCCGGCCTCCAGGAACGTCAGGCCGATCATGGCGGTCGTGGTCGTCTTCCCGTGCGTCCCGGCGACCGCGATCCCGTACCGTCCCCGGAGGAATTCCGCCAGCAGGTCCGCCCGGGTGACGGTGAAGACTCCCCGTTCACGGGCCGCCGACAGCTCCGGATTCTCCGGACGAATGGCCGCCGAATAGACGACCACATCGGCCGGTCCGAGATGCGCCGCGTCATGGCCTTCATAGATGGTGGCTCCCAGTCGCCCCAGCCGATCCGTCACCGGAGAACGCTTGAGGTCCGACCCGGACACCTCGTACTGGAGCCGCAGGAGGAGCTCGGCCAGCCCGCTCATCCCGATGCCCCCGATGCCGATCAGATGGAATCGCCGGATACCGTTAAACATACTGCAGCCTCCGACGCCGGCCGTGGCTCCGTGCAGAGATGTTGAGCAACATCCCGATCCCGGCCAGACTGAACAACAACCATGACCCTCCGTAACTGATGAACGGGAGGGGAAGGCCGGTCGTCGGGATGAGACCGGTGACGACCGCGATGTTGAGGACGACATGGGTTGAAATCAGCACCGTGATCCCGGTCGCTAAGAGAAACCCGTACAGGTCGGGGGCGCGCCGCGCGATCCGAATCCCGCGCCAGGCCAGGATGAGGAAGAGCAGCAGCACCGCGATCGCCCCGATGAAGCCCAGTTCTTCCCCGACGATGGCGAAGATGAAATCGGTGTGGGGATCGGGCAGGAACAGGAACTTCTGCCGGCTCTGACCGAGGCCAACCCCCGACCAGCCGCCCGACCCTAACGCCACCAGCCCCTGCTTGAGCTGGTAGTCCGCGCCAGGTAAGAGGGCCCCCTGATCGACATTCCCGGTAAGGTTCTGAAGATACGACAGGATGCGCTGCCGGCTGTGAGGGGTGGTGTGGAGCTTGATGCACACCAGGGGCAGGGCCACGAGGCCTGCGGCGATCAGGTGCGGGAGCCTGACCCGGCCGACGAACAGCACGGCGACCGTCGTCAGGACGAGCACCATCGCCGTGCCAAAGTCCGGCTGCTTGCCGATGAGGCCGAAGCTGAGTCCGAGCAAGACCAGGTAGGGCAGGAGTCCCGGCACGAATTTCTGGATCAAGTCCTGCCGCCGGTCGAGCGAATCGGCCAGGTACAGCACCATCGCCAGTTTCATCAGCTCGGCGGGCTGAAAGTTGAACGCGAAGAGCTTCAGGGTGCGGTTCGCCCCGCGGATTTCCAGGCCCAGGCCGGGGACGAACACCAGGACGAGGCAGACGAAGGACACGCAGAGCAGGGGGAACGACCACCGGCGGAGCTTATGGTAATCGAATTGCGCGAAGAAGAGCATCAGACCGATGCCCAGGACGACGCGGATCAGGTGGCGCTTCAGGAAGAAGCTGCTCTCCCCATGGAACATCTCTTCCGCCATCGCAAAGCTGGCGCTGTACACCATCACCGACCCGAAGCCGACCAGCATCAGGGTCGTGATGAGCAGGGGCAGATCGATCCGGTATCGCTCCATTTCACGCTCCCTTACCCTGTGCCGGCCGCGGTGAGGGCGGCGACGATGTCTTCCATCTTCATCCCGCGCGATCCTTTGATTAAGATGATGTCGCCGGGTTTCGCACACGCCCGGATGCGGACGCTCGCGTCGTCGTTCTTCTGGCAGACCAGGATGGCACGCTCGTCCATGCCCGCCTCTCGCGCGCCGTCTGCGATCTGGCGCGCCCGTTCTCCGACGGTGATCAACACATCCGCCGCCCCGGCGACCGCCCGGCCGACCTCACGGTGGGCCTGCTCGCTCTCCGCGCCGAGTTCGAGCATGTCGCCCATCACCGCGATCCGGCGTCCGGTTCTGGCGTTCGCTAAGGTGCGAAGCGCGGCGCGGGCGGAGACCGGGTTGGCGTTGTACGCGTCGTTGATCAGATGGAGGCCGTCCACGACACGATATTCCATCCGCATGGCAAACGGCTGCACCCCCGCCAGGGCCTCCTGCATCGCTCCGACGTCTACGCCGAACACGCGACCGACGGCGATCGCGGCCAGGGCGTTGGCGACGTGATGGCAGCCCGGGATGTTCAGGCGGAACGCCGGGCCATCAGTCAGCCGGAACGTCGTCCCGGCCAACTCCATCTCGATGTCCACCGCCCGGACGGCGGCGGCGGGCGTCAGGCCGAACGTGAGCAGCCGGGCGGTCGTGCGGTGCCGCTGTGCCATCACCAGGGGATCATCCGCGTTCAGGATGGCGGTGCCGTCATCGGGAAGACTGTCGAGGAGTTCCCCCTTGGCGCGGGCGACCGCCTCGACCGAGCCGAGGAACTCGAGATGGGCCGGACCGACGTTGGTGATGACTCCAACGGTCGGTCTGGCCATCCGGGCCAGGCGGGTCAGCTCGTCCGGCTGGCTCATCGACAACTCCAGGACGGCCACCTCGTATGCCGGGCCGAGCTGAAACAGGACGAGCGGGACGCCGACCTGGCTGTTCAAGTTCCCCGGAGTTTTCAGCGTCCGGAACCGCTTCGACAGGATGGCGGCGGTCATCTCCTTCGTCGTCGTCTTCCCGTTCGTCCCGGTGATGCCGACGACGGGGAGTGCAAACCGCGAGCGGTACGCAGCCGCCAGCGTCTGGAGCGCCATGAGCGGGTCGGGGACGACGATCACGGGAGCCTGCTGTGAGATCTCCCTCGCGTGTTCCCGGTACCACGTCTCGGCCACGATCGCCCCGGCCGCCCCGGCGGCTAACGCGGCGGGGACAAAGTCGTGACCGTCGAACCGGTCCCCGGCCAGGGCGACGAAGAGTTCATCCTGTTTGACCGTCCGGGAATCAGTCGAGACGCCGACCACCGGACGCACCCGGCGATCAGCCGTCTCGTCTGAGAGGGTCCCGGCCACGGTCTCCACGACCTGGCCGATGGTGAAGAGAGAGTTCATGAGAGGAGGTCTCGCACGACGTCCCGGTCATCAAAATGGATGCGTTCCGACCCGATGTCCTGGTACGGTTCGTGTCCCTTCCCCGCGATCACCACCGTATCCCCGTCCCGAGCCAGGCTGAGCGCTTCCGCGATGGCTTCCCGCCGGTCGACGATCGACCGGCATCGGGCGGAGGGTTCTACGCCTCTTTCGATCTCCCGGATGATCACGCCCGGGTCTTCCGAGCGTGGGTTGTCGGAGGTGATGATGACGAGGTCCGCCGTCCGGGAGGCGATCGCCCCCATCTCCGGCCGTTTGCCCCGGTCGCGATCCCCGCCGCAGCCGAAGACGGCGATCAGCCGGCCAGCCGTCCACTCCCGCACCACGGCGAGGAGCGCGCGCAGGGCATCCGGGGTATGGGCATAATCGACGACCACGGTGAAGGGCTGGCCGCAATCGACCCGTTCCAACCGGCCCGGGATCGTTTCGACCGCCTCAAGCCCGGCCACGATCGCAGCGTGGGGGAGGCGCAGCGTCAGGCCAACCCCGAGGGCGGCCAAGGCATTCAACACATTGAACCGGCCGAGCAGCCGCAGGTGGACACGCCAGGTCCCGTCCGGGGTCCGGACGGGCAGGACGGTGCCGCGCGGGGTGACCTCCACAGTTCCGTCGACGGACACTTCGGCCGTCCGGTCGAAGCCGTAAGTCAGCGCCGTGCCAGCCGCTTCGGCGATGAACGACGCGCTCGACGGATCATCCCGGTTGATGACCGCCGTCCCGTCCGGACTCAGAAACTCATGGAACAGCCGGAGTTTAGCCATACGGTACGCCTCGAACGTGCGATGGAAGTCGAGATGGTCTCGCGTGAGGTTCGTCAGTGCGGCCACCTGAAACTGCAAACCGTACACCCGGTTGAGGGCGAGGGCGTGGGAGGAAACCTCCATCACCGCGTAGCGCCCGCCCCGGTCGGCGATCATGCGCAGAAGGGCCTGGAGTTGAGTCGGGTACGGCGTCGTATGGGTGTAGTCCATGGGCAACGCAGACCCGTTCAGACGGTAGCCGAGCGTCCCGATCAGGCCGGTGCTCTGACCGTGTGCGCGCAGGATCGACTCCACCAGATGGGTGACGGTTGTCTTCCCGTTCGTCCCGGTGATCCCGACCAGGGTCAGGGCACGGGCCGGATGGCCGTAGACCCGGTCGGCCAACAGGGCCAGAGCGCGGTTTGAGTCGGGGACGACCACGGTCGTCACAGCGGGAACACACGTCGGGCGTTCCTGCACGACCGCCACGGCACCGCGTTCGACGGCGGCTGGGATGTAGACGTGCCCGTCATGGCCGGACGGCTCCCGGATGGCCACGAAGACATCTCCCGGTTCGATGAGCCGGGAGTCATGGGTGACCCGTCGGACCCTGACGTCCTGGCGTCCGGTGATGGTTTTCTCGTCAAGCGCGTCGAGCAAGTCGTTCAGCATCATGGTGGAGTAGGGACAACCCGGTGTGGTCGCCCCTTACTGGATCAAGGGGTCCAGGACGATTCGCGCGGCGATGAAGAGATGAGCGCGATCGTGTCGATCGGACGGCACTCCAGCAGGCACCAATCACCGGGCACGATCAGCGTCCCTGGGGCCGGGATTTGACGAACGACCAGTCCTTTCCCTTTGACTTTGGCTTCGATGCCTTCCTGGGCCAGCCGGCTGACAGCTTGCCGGAGGCTGAATCCGATCACAGACGGGATGCGGACGGTATTGCCCGGGAGTCCGTCGGTCTTGCTCTGAGTCCACAGCGGCCGGATTTCGGGGTCGATCGCGCTCATCAGCCCGTGACGGAGGGATGCGCTGAGGTCGAACGCCTGGGCGGTGGTGACCGTCTCCCGTGGGGCGGGGCGGAGCACCGCCTGGTAGAGCGGGCGGTCGCCCGTCTGCTTCGGGGGCGTCGTGACCGGACTCTTCGGGAGGTTGACGATCCGCTCCATCATCTTGCGGAAGGCCGGAGCCGACACCTGGGCCCCGTAGTAGCCGATCGTGGGTTCATCGACGACGATCAGCGCCGCGATCTGGGGGGTCTCAGCCGGGAAGAAGCCGATGAAGGACGACATATAGTTCTTGGTGTAGCCCCGGCCGTTCGTTTTCGCTTTCCAGGCGGTCCCCGTCTTCCCGGCGACGTCGTAGCCGAGGACAGCGGCATTCTTGCCCGTCCCGTTCACCACGACGCCTCGAAAGATGCCGGTCAGCGTCCGGGCGGTTTTCGGGGACATCGCCCGCCGGATGACGCGGGGTTGGACGACGCGGAATGACCCGGTGCTGTCGATAATGGCTTTGACTACATGGGGTTCCATCAGGAGACCGTCATTCGCCACGGTGGTGTACGCCATGAGCAGTTGGAGGGCGGTGACCGAAACCCCGTAGCCGATCGCCATGGTGGGGAGGGAGGTCGCAGACCAGGCAGTCGGGTTGAGGAGGACGCCTCGCGCCTCGCCGGGCAGGTCGATCCCGGTCGTGGAGCCGACCCCGAGCGCCCGGGCGGATTCGTAAAACCGCCGATTGCCGAGTTGCTGGGCGATCTTGATCGTCCCCACGTTGCTCGAGTGTTCGATCACCCCCTGAAAGGTCAGCGTCCCGAACCTCTCATGGTCGTGGATCGTCCGGCCGGCCACGGTGATGGCACCGTTGTTGCAGAAGATTTCATCCTCCGGTTTAAACCGGCCCGATTCCAGGGCCGCCGTGGCGGTGACGAGTTTGAACGTCGACCCCGGTTCGTAGGTGTCGGTGATCGGGCGGAGTTTCTGGCCGGCGGTCGGGAACGCATCGTGATGGTTGGGGTCGTACGACGGCTCGCTCGCCATGGCGAGCACATCCCCCGTCGACGGCTGGACGAGGATGATCATCCCGCCTTTGGCTTGATGCTGCTCGACGGCTTCGCGCAGGGCCTCTTCAGCGATCGCCTGACAGGCGGCATCGATCGTCAACACCAGGTCCGCCCCGTGCGTCGGGGGGTGATAGTCTTCGTCTATCCGGGAATACTGCCGGCCGGCCGCATCGACCTGCACGATCGAGAACCCCGGACTGCCGGTCAGCATGCGGTCGTAGGCGAGCTCGAGGCCGACCAACCCCTTGCCGTCGATGTTGGTGAACCCTAAGACCTGTCCAGCGACCGGGCCAAAGGGGTATGAGCGAAGGACTTCCCGAAGGACCTGCATCCTTTTCTTCAAGGGCAGCGTCGCGTAAAGGTCGCGGATTCGGGCGCCCGTGTCGGGATCGACCCGGCGGGCCAGCCAGGAGAACGTCGAGGGGTTGGTCAGCTTGACGAGCAGCCGGTCTGCGGACTGGCCCGTCATGATGGCTATGTGTTGAGCAAGCTGGCGGAGCTGATCGACATGCAGGACATCGCTTTTCGACGGATGGATGCCGAAGGAATCCACCCCTAAGTTGGCGGCGAGCACCCGCAGGTTCCGGTCGAGGATCATCCCCCGCTTCGGGCGGAGGACGATTTCCCGTTGTTGTTGATCCTGGGCGCGTTGCACGTACCGTTCTCGGTGGCTAAGCTGGATGATGCCGAGTCTGACTCCCAGGCCCCCCCAGAAGAGGATCCCGATCCCGGCCATCAAGTACAGACGGCGTAGTGATAGTTTAGTGACCATCTCCATGTCCTTCCTTACCAGGGCACCAGACGAGCGGATGACGGCAGTGCCGCTTTCGCGGGGACGACGGGCGACGGTCGCTCCGCCACGACCTCACGGTCGGGAACGACCACGATCTGCCCGATCGCCGGATAGTCAAGTTGCAGCAGGTCATACGCGAGTGGCTGAATCACGTCGCTTTTCGACAGCCGGGCGACCTGGAGGCTCAGTCGCGTATTGTCTTCGGTCAATTTTCCCTTCCTGGCTTCAAGCCAGAGGATGTCTCGCTTTAAGTCCCGGGTCTGGACTTGCTGCCAGACGTAGATGATCCCGAACAGAGCGATCAGTCCGATGAGGCCCATCCATTGCACGAGTTTCAGGCCGCCGGGGTCTTCGCCGGGGAGGGTGACTGGTTTCATCTGTTCCTCACACGGTCGGGGACGTGTGGGCCTCAGCCGGTGCTCGTCGGGAGCCGCTCGACCATCCGGAGCTTGGCGCTCCGGGCACGAGGGTTCTGCCGGGTTTCATCCGCCGTCGGGCGGATCGGATGCTTCGTCAAGACAATGACGACCGGCCGTTGGTTGCACACGCACAGAGGGAAGTCGGGGGGGCAGGTACACCCTCGGCTGAGCTGTGCGAACCAGTGTTTCACGAGCCGGTCTTCTAAGGAGTGGTAACTGATCACCCCAAACCGTCCGCCGGGACGGAGGACAGGGAGAACGGCGGCGAGGCCGAGACGGAGGCCGTCGAGTTCATCGTTGACCGCAATCCGAAGGGCCTGAAACACCCGGGCACACGTCTTGTACAGTGGGCGATGCCCCACGACCGCCCGGATGAGTCTGACGAGCTGGCCGGTGGTGGTAAGGGCTTCGCGCTGCCGCTCCCGGACGATCGCCCGGACGAGCGGTCGTGCCAGCCGTTCTTCTCCATAGTCGATGAGGATGCGTTCCAGGACCGCCGGAGTGGATTGATTGACGACCTCACGCGCGGTGACCGGGAAAGAGCGGTCCATGCGCATGTCTAACGGGCCGTCTGCCAGATAACTGAACCCCCGCTCAGGGGTGTCGATCTGGTACGACGACACGCCCAGGTCGAAGAGCACCCCATCGACCGCCTCAACCCCGATCCCGTTCAACAGCGATTGAATATCGCGAAAATCACCCTGCAACAGAGTCACCTGCGTGCCCTCGCGGCTGAAGCGTTGCTGAGCCGCGCCGACCGCCTCAGTATCTTTGTCGATCCCGATCAGGCGTCCGACCGGATCGAGCCGCTCCAGGATGGCCGCCGCATGTCCACCCCCGCCGACGGTGCCATCGACATAAATGCCAGACGGGTTGTGGACGAGTAACGCGGCGACCGTCTGGCAGAGGACGGGTTGATGCGTGTAGGGGCGAACCACCTGGCATCCTGTTCACCGACACGGCCTTGCTACAAGAGGATCGACTCTGCGACCTCTTCATACGTCTTGCCGAACCCGGTGAGGTACTGTTCGTACACGGTCGGGTTCCAGAATTCGAAGCGATCAAGCGTCCCGACGATCAACACCTCGTTCTCGATCTTGGCGAGGTCGAGCAACGATTTCGGGAGCGCAACCCGGCCTTGTTTGTCGATCGACACCATCGTAGCCTGGGAGGTCAGCATCCGGACAAAGTACCGTGTATTCTGTAGGGTCATCGGGAGGGCCCGGAGTTTTTCTTCAACCCGTTGCCATTCGTCTAAGGGATAGACGAACAGACAGCCCTCTAAGCCACGCGTGACGACGAGAATCTCTTCGGTCTCGGACGGGAGGGATTTCCGGAACTTGGTCGGGATATTCACACGACCCTTGTGATCGACCGCGTAGGTGTACGAACCCATGAAGTTCGACACTGTGAAATCCCTTTATCAACAAGACGGTTGGATGAAAAACTGGAAGTGAATATCCAGATGAGGAGGGACAACAGTTTGATATTTTACCACATTGCCCCACTTTCTCCCACCAAATTAGTATCTAAGTCCTAATTTGTCAATAGAAAAATGCGAGAAAAACGAATTTTCTTGATCAAGTGCATCAACAAAAAATTGTAATATCAAGATCATCTTGATGTTATATAGAATGAAGAGGGGGAGGAAAAGAGAAGTGAAGGGGGAGAAACGCTTGAGGGGAGTGGGAGAACAGAGGGTCGCGAGGAGAAATAGTCCCTCGTCAGGGGGTTTTTCTTCATCTATTAGTTTATAATTTGAGCCTAAGAGATTGATCTCCAATTAATATTAAATCTGTTGCGTGATAAGGTGTCTTTTCTGTGAGACGTGTTTTCCCGGGCCGTGTTCGGATTAGATC
>JACQVL010000127.1 GCA_016209865.1 Candidatus Latescibacterota bacterium
ATGCTCTGAGGTACAGGCCACGATCAGGAGGGTGAGGCCAAACAGGATGAGCGCCGGGGCAGGACAGGATGTCCGACGGTGTGGGAGCATGGGGTGGTCGGTGATCGGTGATCGGTGGTCGGTAAAAACCAGGAGAAACCGCAATGACCTGTTTCATCTTATATCGGAAAGAGAAACCTTGTCAAGGAGAAAAGACAGTGGTCGGTGATCGGTGGTCAGTGGTCGGTATACACCAGAATGAATGGATTCCCGCTTGCGCGGGCATGACAACATTCAGTACGATGCTGCTCCCTGGTTCCAGAACAGTGGTATGGCTTGGTCTTAACCGACCACCGATTGCCAACAAACAAGGGGCTCCAGTTGCCTGAAGCCCCTCATCTGCCCCTATACCATGCCTGCCCATCGATGAATGACGATTACATCATCTCTTTCGGGAGCGCGGCTGCTTTCCAGCCACCGCCTTCCTTCACTTCGAGCTTCGTCGGGATGATGATGTTCTGCTTGACCGTCCCCGTCACGCGGACCATCTTGGCCATGAGAGCTTCAAACCCGGCTGACTGGGCACCGATCGTGTAGACCATCCCTTTGGCATCGACGATGCCGACCGGGTCGCCGCCCTTCACGCATGCGGCGGCGCACTTCATGTGCTTCTCCCCGACGACTCCTTTCGAGATGTAACACCGAAGGTCGATCAGCTCACCCTCGATCGTCTGCGACTGCGCACACAGGGTGTACACAGTCCCCAGCAAGCCTGCCATCACGAACGCGAGCGCGATGATGAGTCCTTTCTTCATTATGATTCCTCCTCGACACGTTGTGTATACAGATAGAGACGATGCGGCAGACACGACACGGTCTTTGCATGGATAGAGCGAGGATGATGAAATCGTATACACAAACACCGACGACCGGGTCTGGAGTTCCCGTGAAGACATTACCGCGCCCAGCGCGCTTCGACCGGAGGCATCGCCGGGAACGGGGCGTGAGGCTCCGACTGGTACCAGTAGGCGACCGACGCGATGTCGTCCTCAAGCGGCAAGAATTTCCCGTTCGGCCGCCAGCCGAGAGCCTGGATCGTCACGCGCAGGTCTTGCTCGAACCGGATCGGGTCGATGATGTGCCAGCGGTACAGGCCGTGCTTGGGCACTTCCCCCGCCACTTTCCGCCAGAGCGGGTAGCCGAGGAAGGCGGTCGAGAACGTGTCCCCAAACCCCCACGCTCCGCCGAAATAATCCTCCGTGCCCGTCCCGCAGATCGTCGGGTCCTCCCCGTCCCCGTCGATGAAGAACTTGATCTCCCCTTCGCCCCACCAGCCGTTAGCGAGCTGCGTCCAGGCGAGCGCGGTGCCGACGTAATGGCCGTGCCCGGCGATCCGGTCGAGGATGACGTGCTCCGGCCGGGCCTGGGGAGTGGTCGACCGCCGCCATTGCGCATGAAAATACCCGGCATCGTCGGGCACCGGGCTGAGCGCGTAAGTGATCTGGTAGAAAAACCCGTGGATGGCTTCGTGGTGCTGGTTCTCGATCGTGATCCGGGCGTGCTTCCGGAACGGCATCGGCCAGTATGAATTGAACCCACCCGACGGGTTGACGACGATGGGCAGTGAGGTCACGTTGTACCGCAGTCCGTGCCCGTTGGCGAAGAAATCGCCAAGCGGGACCTCGACGGACGGGGTCGTTTCCTCATCCCAGTAGAACCGGAGGATGCCGTCCCGGTAAAGCCGCTCGGCGACGGTGATCCAGATGTGCTGGATCGTGCCCGGGCCTTCGATCTCGGCTAACGTGGTCGTCGAACGCGGGTCGAGGGTGATGCACGGCCGGGCTTTCCAGCCTTTGCCCAGGGCGGACGCGGGACTGTTCGCGTCCGGGACGGCGCGGCCGCCGGCGGCTTTGGCGCCCGTCGGGTTCTCGGCGGAGATCGAGCGGGTCCTGGCGGACGAGAGCATCGGGAGGGCGCTGAAGGCGACGGGGAGCGGGAATGCGGACATGGACGGCTCCTTGTTTAGTCCCCCTCACCCCCGGCCCCTCTCCCACTGCGAGGAGAGGGGAGTCGGGTATATCAAATGACTTATTCCCCTTCCTCTCCCCATCGTGGGAGAGGAAGGGGCCAGGGGATAGTGAGGGGCTTGCTCTTGACGACAGACGACGATGGATGTATTATACCACAGTATAATGGGAGAGAGGCACGATTGCAACAAGGGAACAGGAGACGGAGGAGGCATGTATGGCTCTCGCGATCCGATCATCCGGGGTGATCAGCGACCGGCAGGTCGAACAGTTCCGTGAACTGGGGTATTTCATCATCGAAGAGTTCTTCACGATGGACGAAGTGGAGGCCGTCCAGCGAGAGATCACCCGGATCGTCGATCAGCATCCAAACTTGCCCGGCGAGATGGTGCAGATGGAGCCGGTCGTCCGGCGGGGGGAGCGGGTGCCGGAGACGAAAGAACTCGGCGTCCGGAAGCTCTTCCGCATGGCGGTGCACAACGACTTCTTCCGCCAGCTCGCGTTCTACCCGAAGATGGTCGAGATCGCCGCCGTCCTGCTGGGACCGGACATCAAGCTGTTACAGAGCATGCTCCTGATGAAGCCGCCCCACTTCGGCGGGAGCAAAATCTGGCACCAGGACAACGCGTATTTCCGGCTCGTCCCGAACGACGTCTTCGGCTTCTGGGTCGCGTGCGACGACACCGACCCGGCGAACGGGTGCATGCATATCCTGCCGGGGTCGCACACCGCCGGCGTCGCCGAACACTCAGGCATGAATGACGATTACGGCCTCAGCGCCCCGCCGTCCCTCGACCGGGCGCTCGCCTGTCCGCTGAACGCGGGCGGGGCGCTCATCTTCCACGGAGAGCTGTGCCACTTCACCCCGGACAACACCACCGACCGGCGGCGGCGGGCGGTGCAGTATCACTATGCTTCGACCCGGTGCCGCCCGGCAGAGAACAGCCCGTTCCCGGCCAGGATGGGAGAAATCCTGGTCGCCGGGCGCGAGTACGAGGGGTGTATTTAGGTCGGTAGTCGGTGGTCGGTGGTCGGTAAAGACCAGCATGGTGGTCACAACGTCTGCGTCTTCCGCCATTCCGCGTAGTCCGCCTCCATTTCCGGCGTCCACGCGCCGTCCACCTGGCCAGGGGTGTACTTCTTCTCCCGCAACCGCTGGTGTCCCCACCCGTCCCGCAGCCGGGTCTGTTCGGATTGCTCGACGACTTCCTGGACGAGGTGAGGGGGAATAAAAATCACCCCTTCTCGCGTCCCCAGCACCACGTCCCCGGGGATGACGGTCGTGTTCCCGATGCGGACAGGGATGTTGATCCCTAACAACGTGACTCCGTTGATGGCCGTCGGGTCGATCCCGCGCACGTACGACGCCATCGGGATTTCGTACAGGCGTTGCAGGTCACGAACGCCCCCGTCGATCACCATCCCCGTCTTGCTTTTCGCGTAGATCGAGTTGCCTAAATTATCCCCCGCGAACGTCCCGTCCTTGATCTTCCCGAACAGGTCGATCACGATCACGTCGTTCTCCTGGAGAGTATCGATCACCCAGGAGTTCTGGCCGCCGATGCAGCCGAGGGCTTTGCCCTGCTCGGCGATCACGCTGTTCAGGTCGGGACGGGTCGGGACGAACACCCCGGTGACCGCCCGGCCTGCTAACGGGCGTTCAGGATGGAGAATCATCCAGTTCCCCTCGAACTGGTACTGGTAGCCCTGTCCCATCATCGTCCCCCACGCTTCCTCGATCGTCACCTTCTTCATCCGTTCGATCAGGTCGTCGGGGACGCGGGGGCGGCCATCGGGAAACCGGTCGAACGGGTTGGCGGCCGTGACGGCCATCAAGAAATCACGCGAGCTGAGTCCGATCATGAAGGGTTCTCCTGAGATTCAGATTTTGGATTTTAGATTTTGGATTTTGGATTAAGAGTCCCAAATCCACTTTTGGCCACTTACTTCGCATGCTCCTCCAGCCAGCCCTTCAGCGGGACGTCGGCGTCGGTCGGGGAGAACCGGCCGTTGGCGTTGATCCCGTCCCCGAGCAGTTGGCGCCGGATCGGGTCGGTGCAGCCTTCCAGGACGTGGGCGACCGTCATGTCGTCCTTCGTGCGCAGCCAGCGGTAGCCGTACCCGTAGAACAGCACCTTGCGGGTGATCGTGGAGTAGTTTAGACTGGCGGAGTGCCAGAGCCGCCGGTCGAACAACACCGCCGTGCCGGACGGGACGCAGACGGGCGTCGCCCCCGGCGGGTTGGATACCCCGTCCTCCGGGAATTCCAGGGCGTCCCGGAGATGGCTGCCGGGGATGACGTAGAAATTCCCACGCTCCGCCTGGGTCGTGTCGCTCAGGAAGTACCCCACCTTGAGGGACAGCCGGGGCCGGGGATGGGACTCCATCTCGACGTTCACCCGGCCGCTGTCCTGGTGCCATCCTAACCGTTTGTGCTCCCGTTCCGTGCCGGGCGCGACGGGCGGGGTGACTCCTAAGTGCGAATGGTAAAGATAGATGTTCCACCCTAAGATGCCCCAGACTTTTGGGAAGGTCAACGGCCAGTCGAGCAGTTCCACAAAGACGTCGTCCTTCCCGACGAAATTCGGGTAGAAGAGCGGGTCGTGGGGGCTGATCCCTTTTTCCTCCCGCTCCCGCGCCCAGATGCGATCGACAGCGGCGGCGAGGCGTTCGGTCAGATCGGGCGGGAGGACATCCTTGATGATGAGCAATCCGGTCTCCTCGAACTGACGCCGTTCTTCATCGGTCAGGCGATGAACCAGGCAAGATGGATCCATTATTCCCCCTTGTCTTCTGTCATGATCCCCTTGTAGCCTAACAACCGCTCGGCTTCCTCGATGCCGCCTTGCAGATCCCCCACGGCGTTGATCTTGCCCAAGTCCACCCCGATGGTCACCAGCGTCTGAGCAATCTCGGAGGACAGCCCCGTCACGATGACGTTCGCCCCCATCAGCCGGGACGCATCCACCGTCTGCACCAGATGGTTGGCGACGGTGGCATCCACGGAGGGCACCCCCGTAATGTCGATCACGACGACTTTGGCACGGTTGGCGCGGATGCCGCGGAGGAGTTGCTCGGTCAGTTGGCGGGCGCGCTGGGCGTCGATCACGCCGATGATCGGGAGAATGAGCAGCCGTTCGCGGACTTGCAGCACCGGGGTGGACAGTTCACGAATGATCTCCTGCTGCTGGCGGATGATGTGCTCCCGTTCTTGGACGAACCCCACGGCCACTTGATCTGCCAGTGTCTGGAGGAGCTGACGATCGTAGGCGGTGAACGCGTTGAGCTGAGGGCTTTCCACGTTGATGACCCCCAGAACACGCTGTCCACTCCGGATCGGGACTGCGAGCTCCGACTTCGTATAATCCGGTGCTCCGATGTATTCGGGATGGATACGAACATCCGGAATGATGATCGCCTCCCCTGTCGCGGCCACCTGGCCCGTCACCCCTTCCTCACCGACCCGGAACCGGGGAAGCATGGTGCGACGGAATCCTATCGGACGGTCATAGTGTGCTTTGAAGACCAACTCCTGCCCCTCGATCAGGGCGATCGAAGCATGACTGTAGCCCAAGCGCTCGCAGATCGTCTGCACGGTGTTCTCCAGCAGGTCCGTGACGGGCTGCGGGATAGTCAGCTCAGCCGCAATATCCGCCACGAGTGCCAGGCGATTGGCATATACCTGGACCTCAGTATAGAGCTCAGCATTCTTGATGGCCACCGCCAGAAAGCTGGCAAGAGACTCGGCAAACTGGAGATCCGCTTCTGTGAAGGCCCCGACCAGAGTCCTGTGCAGATCGAGCACCCCGATCATCCGGTCGTCGAGGATGATGGGCACGACCAACTCAGATCGGGTCTGATCATCCGGGCCTTCGGACACATAGCGCGGGTCGGTCGAGACATCATTGACCAGGAGCGGCTTCCCGTTCGCGGTCACCCACCCGATCAGTCCCTGGCCTCCGACGGTGAACCGGAGTTGGGCGGTCAGCCCGTACAGGATCACCTCGTTACCCTTGACAAGACCCAACCGGGTGATCTCGTACTCCTCATAATCCTGCATCGCGACCGCCACGGCTCGCGCCAGGGCCGGGAGATCCTGGAGGTGCATCACGGTCTGGGCAATCCGGTACAACCCCGCCAACCGCATCACTTGACGCGATGCGTCACCCGGATGCTCGGCGAATGTTCCCAGGGGAACCAACAGACCCCCAGCCTCGGCTGGAGGCTTTCGAGGGGACATAGAAAACCTCCGCAATCGTCTATTCCTCCGGGAACTGCAACGGCGTGCGGCCTCCGACGCAGGGCGGCCGCAGCAGATCGCGCTGCAGGTCGGTGGTGGCCAGCGCACGGTACGGGGCCAGGCTTTCCGCGTCCGCCCAGGTCGAATGGCCGGGCGAGTACTTGTACAACAACGACCGGCGCCGGCGATCCGACATCCACGGCCGGGTCCCGTGGACGAGCGCCTCGGTGAAGATGAGCATGTCGCCGGCACGCAGAGAGGGGTTCACGACTAAATGCGAATCGACCGGGGGACAGTAGTCGATGTTCGCTTTGTGGCTCCCCGGGACGCAGATGAACCCGCCATCGCCGGGGTTGACGTCCTCTAAGGCGTACATCACCACGATCAGCCCGTTGTGCATCCGCCCATGGACCCACTGGTACTCATGCTCCCCGTGGTCGGCCCGCGGTCCGCCGTGCAGGTTCGGCCGGGCTTCAGTCCCCTTTGTCATCGTCTCGCGGGTCATCTGCAGCCCGTAGGCATGGTCGAGCCGGAGCCAATCTCCGATGATCGCACGCATGATCCGGAGCGTGCGGGGATGCGCCATCAGTTCCAGGAAGCAAGGGTCGAGATCGAGGAACGAGAACCCAAACTTTGACGGCTCCTCTCCCGCCGGGCTCGCGTCGATCGCCTGATTCATGTGGCCGACATCGTCACCGGACAGGATGTCGCGGTAGACGATGTACCCGTTCAGGTCGAACTCATAGATTTCCGCTTCAGTCATCGAGTCCCTCCATCATTTCTGCGCACCGAGCGCTCGCAGGTCGATGAATGGCATCGCCCCACCGATGACCTGGGGGAAATGCCCATCCCATTTCTCGATCGCTCGCAACTGAAGGAGCGTCGGCGTGATCGTCTCCCGTTGGAGCCGCTGTGCCTCTGCCTCCGCCTTCGCCTGAGTGATCGTCTGTTCCGCCTCGATCCGTATCCGTTCCAAATCCCGGACGGCTTTCAAGGCTTGTTGTTCCGCCATTTGCTTTGCCTCGATCGCCTCGTTGAAGACCGTGGAGAACGAGAAATCAACGATGTTAAACTCATCAACGATGATGTAAAACACTCTCAGTCGCTGGGTGAGAGACTCTTTGATTTGACTTTTAACCTCCGATCGGCGGGTGATGAGTTCTTCTGCAGTAAACTGGGCAGTGGTTGCCTTGACCGCCTCCTGCACAGCCGGGTCGATCACCCGCTCCTTGAATTCTAACCCGATTTGCTGGTAGACCTTGTTCGCCCGACCGGGGTCCACATGGTAATTAACGGCGATCGTGGACGACACTGTCTGGAGATCCTTCGATGCAGCGGAGGCCTGGGTTTGCGACTTCTGTACTTTCACGTCAACCGTGATGATCTCCTCGATCAACGGCCATTTGAACCGCAATCCTTCATCCAGGATCACATCCTGTACCCCCCCAATCTTGCTGAAGACTACCCCACGTTCACCAGAACCGATAGTCCTAAAGGACCCGATGAGGAGCAAGAGGAGCACGGCTACCCCAACAAGCCGCCAGAGTAGTCGTCCCTGAATCTTGGGAAACCGAACATTGGGGACATCATAGACCTGTGCCATGGCAGTACCCTCCTGTGGCGAATTTGGATGAGAGGAGAAGGTGAGAGGAGAAGATGCTTATTCAAACACAATCAGCGTCTTCAGGGAATCTTTCGCCTCCGCGGTCTTCCGGAAGCCCGCCTCTGTGTCTTCGAGCGGGAACCGGTGAGTGACCAGTTTCTCCGCCGTGACCACCCCCATCTCGACGAGGTCGAGCGCCGCCCGGGTGTCGTACGGGCCGCAGGAGTAACTGCAGACGAGGGAGATTTCGTTGAAGTACAGGTCGTACGGCTTCAGGTCGAGCACCTCATGCTCTGGGGTGGCCATGAAGAACAGCACCGTGCTCCCCTTCCCGGCGCACGTCAGACCGGACTTCATCGCCGGGATGCTGCCGGGGCCGACGATCACCACGTCTGCCATCGCCCCGCCGGTCAGTTCCTTCACCGCCGACCGGAGGTCATGCGTCGAGACATCGATCGTCGCATCCATCCCCAACGCGCGGGCCCGGTCGAGACGGTACGGGACCAGGTCCGCCCCGATGACCCGCTTCGCGCCGTAATGCCGGGCGACGAGGGCGTTGACCTGTCCCATGAACCCCAGGCCGATGATGAGGACGGTATCCCCGGAGCGCACCCCGGCCCGCTTGATCGCCTTCACCGAGCAGGCGGTCGGTTCGACCAGCGTGGCATCGTCGAATGACATCGAATCCGGGAGCTTCAGGGTATCGTACCGCAGGTTGAGTTCCGGGACTTTCACGTACTCGGCGATGCCGCCGGGGATCAGTTGCGACCGTTTCCAGGTCGGGCACATCGTGAACGCGCCCCGCTGGCAGAGCCGGCACCGGAAGCACGGGGCGTGGTGGTGGATGAACACCCGGTCGCCGGGCCGGAACCCCTCCACTTCGGCGCCCACTTCAGCGATCACCCCGGCCGGCTCGTGCCCGATGACGATCGGCGCCTTCCGCCGGATGTACCAGGGCGTCACGTCCCCGCTGCAGATGCCGCACCGCTTCATCCGGACGAGCGCGTCCCTCGGCCCGATCTCAGGCACCGGCACGTCTTCGATGCGGATATCGTCGATGTCGTAAACGGTGGCGACTTTCATGGGATGCCTTCTCCCCTCACTATCCCCCTACCCCCTTTCTCTCCCACACGGGGCGAGAAAGGGGAGTCCCTCATGAGGAGGCTTGTCTCCCCTCTCCCCATCGTGGGAGAGGGGCCGGGGGTGAGGGGAAGCTTACGGAACAATCGCGTACTTGATGCAATCCCCCGTCATCAGTCGCTGGAAGACCGCCGGGAGGTCTCGCAGAGGAAATGCCCCGGTGATGAGCGGTCGGACGTCGATGCGACGTTCGACGAGGAGCCGGTACGCGCTCCGGACAGCGTCGGGGGTGAAATGGAAAGCCCCTTTCAAGGTGATCTGGTCGTAGTGCAGCCGGGCGGTGTCGAACGTCACCGTCGTCCCCTTCGGGCATCCGCCGAACAGGACGACTGTGCCCCCGCGGGCGACCATCCTGACCGCCTCCTCCCAGACCGGCGGCTGGCCGGTGCACTCGATGACCAGATGTCCGCCGCGCCCGCTGGTCTCCTCGCGCACGCGCTCGACGGCGTTCTCGGAGGCGCTGTCGATGACGACATCCGCCCCGATCTCCCGCGCCAGGGCCAGCCGGTAGGGACGATGACCGGAGACGATCACCCGTCTCGCCCCTTTCGCCCGCACGACCATCAGGTGGAGGAGTCCGATCGCGCCCGCGCCGACGATGACGACCGTATCATCAGGACGAACAGTCACCTGCTCCATCCCGTAGACGACGCACGAGAGCGGTTCAAGGATGGCGGCCGACTCGTACGTCAGATGATCGGGTTTCAGGAACATCCCGTTCCGGACGACCGGGCCTGGGACTCTGAGATATTCCGCATACGCGCCCAAGACCTTTGATTCCATCGTCGAATCGCACAGGTTGCCCAGGCCGCGCCGGCACAGCTCGCACGACCCGCAAGGGGCGGTGTGGACGGACATCACCCGGTCGCCCACGGCGAACACGTCCACCCCCGGCCCGACTTCGACGATCTCGCCCGCGAATTCATGCCCGAACAGGGTCGGCATGGGCATCAGGGGATGCCCGCGCCGGAAGGCTTTCAGGTCCGTCCCGCACGTGAGCGCGGCACGAATCTTGACGACCACCTCGCCCGGGCCGGCGGTCGGCGTGTCCACGTCTCGCAGTTCGATCACACCCGGCTCAACCAGCACACTGGCGAGCATAGCGGCGTCCTCATGCGTGGATACAGACAGAGTGACAAGTAGGGGCGCGATACATCGCTCCCAGCAGTGACAAGTGACGAGTAAAAAACAGCTTCAGGTCGAGGCTCAGGTTGAAGGAATGGTCACTGTCTGGGGTGTTAATGTATAGAAGATGGGGAGCGTGCGCAAAACCTTTTTACATTTCTTACGAATGACCGTATTTTTATGTAAGGAACACGCGTGGGAGGTGGAAGGATGACCGAACCGGGGCTGACCACGACGAAAGCGCCGTTCATCGAGCAGGCGCGGGCGAAGGGGGAACTCTACATCTCCCAGCCGTACGACCTGTACAGCGAGGAGAATCAGGAG
>JACQVL010000146.1 GCA_016209865.1 Candidatus Latescibacterota bacterium
GGATGAGAAACAGCCCCAGCCCGAAGTTGAGCACCAGGACGAGGGCGGTGTTCATCAGGTTCAGGTAAGGATGGCCGGCCATCATGAGCAGCAGGTCGCCGGAGCCCATACTGCCGTAGAGAATCTGGCTCAGGGTCAGCAAGGTCAGGCTGAGGCCGCCGACGGTGAACTCCGGCCCGAACACCGCCAGCAAGTCCCGGCCGATCAGGACGATGCCGAAGAAGAAGGGGATGGTGATCGTCAGGAACCATCGGGTGACGAGGGAGAAGTTCTCCTCAAGCCGGTTCATCTGCCGTTGGTGGTGCAGCTCGGAGATGATGGGCACGAAAATCGGCTCGAACCAGTGCCGGATTTTCTTCGTCAGGAGCGCGATCTCGACGGCGATGCCGTAAATCCCGACCTGCACGGCGGGGAGGTAGTAGCCGAGCATCAGGGCGTCTAATCGCATCATCAGGATGTACAGCAAGTCGTAGCAGACGACCGGCAGGGAGAACCGGGTCATCTCCGACCAGAGGTGGACGCTACGCATCCCCCGCACACAGGCTTTGAGCGAGAACAGTCGCCTGAAGCAATACAGGGCGAACACCGTCCCCCCGGCGGCGGCGGCCAGGTGCGCGAAGGTAATTCCGCTGAACCGCCAGCCGATGACGAAGCACAGCCCGGCGGCCGCGAACATCACCAACGGTTCAGCGATGCTCTTCACATACGCCTCGAACCGCATGATCTTGAGCGATTTCGACGCGGCCAGGAGGACGTGCGAGAGCGTAAGGAACGGGATGGAGAAGGTCAGGATGCGGAGTCCTCGCGTCAGCTCCGGTTTATGGAACACGTGGACTGCGATGACGGGCGCCACGACGTACGACAGGCCGGTCATCACCGCACTCACGATCAGGCCGACCAGGATGGCCTCCCCTAACGTCCGGTGCACCGCGTCCTCGTTCTTGTCGACCCGGTGCTGGATGGCGAACTTCATCACACCCTTCTCCAGGCCGAACATACTGAACCGGCTCAGCAGGTCGATCACCGACCAGCCCAGGACGTACAGGCCGAACACCTCGGCGCCGAACAGGCGGGTCATGAGGATGAACGACGCCGATTTGATCGTCCTGGCCAGAGTGCCCAGCAGGTTTACGCCCGCTCCCTTGGCGATGACCTTCGCGTCATGACGCGGGGCCGCCTGTTCAGGGATGGAATGTCGGGACGGAGGAACGGTCATCGGGTTCATACGCCACCTGCCGCTTCACCGTTGGCGTCCGGCTCAGGCTGCGGTTTAGCCGGCCGCGCCTGGCTCAGCAACAGGCCGGTGGACGCGAACACCCCGCAGGCCATCGCAAGCCCGCCGAGGGTGACCGTCCAGAACATCCAGTCGAGACGCCCCAGGGCCGCGAACCCGAAGAGGAGCAGGGAGAAGAAGTCTCGTTTCACCATCAGTCTCAGCGCGTCGAGGACGCGGCCGAGCAGACCGCGTCGCGGCCGGGCCGCGTGGGCGTGGAACGCGACGTTGTACCGCACCAGGCTGCCACTCTCCCCCGTGTGAATCAGGTAGTAGTACATCATGACCATCGACAGGACGACCGCCGTGACCGCCCCGGTCCCGACCGTCCAGACCGCCGGGTCGGCGGCGGAGCGGCCGTACCCTAAGGTTACGGCGATGATGAAGACGACGTACGTGATGTTGTCCGTGATCGTATCCAGCCACGACCCGTACTTCGACTCCCGGAACGTGAGCGTGGCGACTTCCCCGTCGCACCCGTCGAGCACGGACGCAATCTGGAAGAGGAGCGCGCCCCAGAAGACCGGCCAGAAGGTGCCCACCGAGACTCCCAGCGCGCCGAGCAGACCGACGAGGAAGGTGGCCATCGTCACCTGATTGGGTGAGATCGACGTCCGGACGAGCCGCCGGCTGATGCGCGTGGAGACCGGCCGGTTGAGGTACCGGGAGACGACCCCGTCCGTGGGCTTCCTGAGGTTTCGCAGGAGCGTCCGCTCGGCATGGTCGAGCATGTCGGGGGTGTCGATGTCCTGCCAGAACCCGTCCTCGATGTCACACGCCCGCATCCGTCCCTGACGGGCGAGCAGGCGCAC
>JACQVL010000014.1 GCA_016209865.1 Candidatus Latescibacterota bacterium
AGGCGACACAGCCCATCCGGGCGAACCCGATGCACCGGCCGGGGATGGAGCCAGATTCTTCGTCCGCCAGCCGGCCCTGTCTCCAATGCCCGTGCGGGTTGAGGACGCCGGGGAACGGGCCTGTTTTGCGGCGCGGCCGGTACAGGTTGCCGGCGACGAAGAAGCCGGGGAGGCTCTCGAAGGAGACCTTCTCGACAGTATAATCGTCCCGTTCGACACGCTCGAAGATATGCGCGTTCAGCGGCGTTTTCTCTGGCATCGGCCAGAGACCGAGGCTGACGAGGATGTGCTCGCGGAGCGCCCGCGCGCGCGCCAGCCAGGCGGTTTTCGTGCGCGGCGGGATGAACTCGTACGGGAGGTCGAGATGGCGGATTTCCGTGATCCGGCGATCGACAGGAGGAAGCGGGGTGTGACTGGGCATCGAAGGGGGCTCCTGAACGGCAGTGACGAGTGACAAGTGACGAGCGGTCTCACACGGGGTCATCAAAAATCTCTTGCAATCTCCGTAAAAATGTGGAGAATAGAACAGGGTATTGCCTTTGCATGATTGTATACAGATCACCTGTGTTTGTCAAAACCTTTATCCAGAGCAACCAGAAGGGTAGCCCCTACTTCTCGATGGAGGAATTCCTATGACTCGTCTCGCCTGTCGTCTTCTGCGTGTCATCGTGCCGGCGCTTGTCTTGTCCGGTTGTCTGTTCCTCACGGCGTTCGCCCAGACGAGTAAGCCCCAGGCGCCCGACCTGCTCGAACGCGCGAAGGCGCTGCACCGTCGCGTGCCGCTGATCGACGGCCACAACGACCTGCCCTGGCAATACCGGCAGAAGGTCAACCGGGATGTGTCGAAGATCGATATCAGTCAGCCGCAGCCCGAGCTCATGACCGACATCCCCCGTCTGCGCGCCGGCGGGCTGGGCGGCCAGTTCTGGTCGGTCTACGTCCCGGTGTCGATGCAGGGCCAGGAAGCCGTGCGGGCGACGATGGAAGAGATCGACGTCGTCTACCAGTTGATCCGGCGGTACCCGGACACGTTCCAACTGGCACTCACCGCTGACGATGTGGACCGTGCGTTTAAGGCGGGGCGGATCGCGTCCCTCATAGGCATGGAAGGCGGACATTCGATCGACAATTCCTTAGCCGCGCTGCGGATGTTCTACACGTTAGGCGCGCGGTACATGACGTTGACGCATGGCAGCAACGTCCCGTGGGCCGACTCGGCCACGGACACTGCGAAGGTCGGCGGCCTGACGACATTCGGAGAAGCGGTCGTGCGTGAGATGAACTGGCTGGGCATGCTGGTCGACCTCTCGCACGTCTCCCCGGAGACGATGCACGACGCCCTGAACGTCACCCAGGCGCCGGTCATCTTCAGCCATTCGTCCGCCCGGGCGCTGTGCGACCATCCGCGCGACGTGCCGGACGACGTCCTCAGGCGACTCCCGGCGAACGGCGGGGTGGTCATGGTCACGTTCGTCCCCAGTTTCGTGTCCAAAGTCGTCCGGACACACGACCTGAAGCGTCAGGCGGAGCGCGACCGGCTGAGAGGGCTGCCGGGGAGTACGGAACAATCGGTGAATGAAGGCCTCGGCCGGTGGGACAAGGCCAACCCCACGCCGCACGCCACGCTGAACGACGTGGCGGATCACATCGACCATATCCGCAAGGTGGCGGGTATCGATCACATCGGCCTCGGCTCGGACTTCGACGGTATCACGAGCGTCCCGGACGGCCTGGAGGATGTCTCGAAGTACCCGATGCTGACGGTGGAACTCATCCGCCGGGGCTATACCGACCAGGATATCATGAAGGTCCTCGGCCTGAATGTTCTGCGGGTGATGCGGAGGGTGGAAGACGTCTCCGCACGTCTGCAGAACGAGCGCGAGCCGTCCGCGGCGCGGATCGAGGAACTGGACGGGAAGCAGGGGAAATAAGAAAACGGTCAGCCGTCAGCAGACGATCAGCGTCGGGTGACAAATGGCCGGTGAGAAAGAACGTCCCATGCTCCCTGACGTCCGCCGTATCCTCATCATCAAGCTCCGCGCGATCGGGGATGTCTTGCTGGCCACCCCGGTCATCGAGAACGTGCGCCGTGCCTACCCGGATGCGCACCTGGCGTTCCTGACCGAACGGGCGTCGGAAGGGGTGGTCGACGAGAACCCGTTCCTCGATGAGGTGATCGTCCTGGATCGCGTGACGTGGCAGGCCCTCCCGGTCTGGGCGCGGTTGCGGGAGCAAGTCGTGTTCTACCAGTCCTTGCGATCACGGGGGTTTGACCTGGCGATCGATCTGTTCGGGAACCCTCGGAGCGCGATCCTGACGGTGTTATCGGGGGCCCGGCACCGGGTAGGGTTTGCGTTCCGCGTCCGCCGGCATCTGTACAACATCGTTGTGAGTCCGAGGGGTGGGTCTGTCCATGAGGTGGAATTCAACCTCGACGCCCTCCGGGCGATTGATATTCCGGTCCACACGACCGCTCCCCTGTTCCCGGTGTCCGCCGTCCTGCGGGAGGAGGCGCGCGCCTGGCTCGACGCGCACGGCGTCCGGCCGGGGGATCGGCTGGTCGGCCTCAACCCGGGCGGGGGATGGGCGACGAAACGATGGACGCCGCAGAGGTTTGCGGGCGTGGCCGATGCGCTCATCCGGGAGTACGGGGCGCACGCCTTGCTGTTGTGGGGGCCGGGGGAGCGCCCGCTCGTCGACATCGTGACCCGCGCGATGCGGTCGTCTCCGCTGATCCTGCCGGAGACGACACTCAAGGGGTTAGGGGCGTTCCTGTCCTGGTGTACGTTGATGATCAGTAACGACAGTGGGCCGATGCATATCGCGGCAGCGATGGGCATCCCGACGATCGGCATCTTCGGGCCGACGAACCCGGCGCTCCAGGGTCCGTACGGCCAGGGACATACGGTCGTGAGGCAAGAAGGCTTACCCTGCCTCGGCTGCAACCTCCTCACCTGCCGGATCGGTCATCTCTGCATGCAGACGCTGCCCGGAGAGGCGGTGCTGCGTGCGGTGAACGACTATTTTAGCCAAGACGCTTGACAGCCCCTCAGTTACCGTGTATATTGCATTACTTTATCGGATAGGTTGACTTCTATCATGTGTTGATTTTCATGAGGTTCTTCGCGATTGCGGAAAGACATCATCGTCGAAGCCGCGACGCACGAGACGCGGATCGCCATCCTCGAAGATAACCAGCTCGTCGAGCTGATGGTCGAGCGTCCCGAGCACGAGCGGATAGTCGGGAACATCTGCAAGGGGATCGTCACCGCGGTCTTACCGAGCATCCAGGCGGCGTTCGTCGATATCGGCATGGAAAAAGCGGCGTTCCTCCATGCTTCCGATATCGTCGGGCCGTCCGATCTGATCGACATCGAGGAGGAGGAGGATGGGGCCTCCGGCCAGTCTGGCAGGGGCCGGGAAGGGCGGGAGCGGGAGCGCCCGATCCAGGAGATGCTCCGGGAGGGACAGGAAGTCCTCGTCCAGATCACGAAGGAATCGATCGGGACGAAAGGCCCCCGGGTGACCGCCCAGGTGTCCTTGCCGGGGCGGTTTCTGGTGCTCGTCCCGAACGAGAACTACGTCGGCGTCTCGCGCCGGATCGAGGATTGGGCGGAGAAACGCCGGCTCCGGGAACTGGCGAAGACGCTCAAGCCTCCGGACGTGGGGGTGATCGTCCGGACGGCCGCCTTAGGCAAGACAGAGATGGAGTTCCAGGCGGACCTCAAGATGCTCTCGAAGCTCTGGAACCGTGTCTCCACGCAGGCCCAGAAGGTCCGTCCGCCGGCGGTGATTCATAAGGATATGGAAATCACCTCCAGCTTCATCCGGGACCTGTTCACCCCGGATATCGAGAGCGTGGTCATCGATTCGAAGGAGGTGTACAAGGAGACGCTCTCGTACCTGCGGACGGTCGCCCCGCAGCTCCGCACCCGGGTGCACCTGTACGAGGGGACGGCGCCCATCTTCGACGCGTACGGCATCGAGAGCGAGATCGAGAAAGCCCTCCACCGGAAGGTCTGGCTGAAGCATGGCGGGTATATCGTGATCGACCACACCGAGGCGCTGGTATCGATCGACGTCAATTCCGGGCGGTATGCGGGGTCGCAGGATCACGAGCAGGCGGCGTTCCAGACGAACCTGGAGGCGGCCCGTGAGATCGCCCGCCAGCTCAAGCTGCGGGACAACGGTGGGATCATCGTAATCGATTTTATCGATATGGAAGAGAAAGGACATCGCCGCCGGGTGCTCCAGGAGTTGCAGAACGTGCTCAAACGGGATCGCGCCCGCACCCGTGTCTCCGAGATCAGCGAGTTCGGCCTGATCGAGATGACGCGGCAGCGTGTCCGGCCGAGTCTGTTGCACACGTTCAGCGAGGCGTGTCCGATCTGCGACGGGACCGGCCGGGTGATGTCCCGGCTGACCGTCGTGACCCGGATCGGGCGGTGGCTCAAGCGGGCGAAGGCAACCTTGCGTGAAAAACGCCTCCGGCTGACGGTGCACCCCTCCGTCGCGCAGTGCCTGTACGATAACGACCGGGAAAAGCTCCGGGAGTTGGAGAAGGAATATCGCATACAGATCGACATCGTGGAGGATCCATTCCTCCATGTTGAGGAGTACCGGGTGTTCTCGACCAAACGGGATCTGGACATCACGGACGAGTTTAAATCGTGACACGGGAGGCCCTCGATGTACGCGATGGTACGGACTGGTGGACAGCAATTCAGGGTGAATGAAGGGGACACGATTCAGGTGGCGAAGATGGATGCCCAGGTCGGCGGGGAAGTGACGCTCAACGACATCCTGCTGTTGGGGGGCGGCGAGCCGGTGGTCGGGACGCCCACGGTCGCCGGGGCGTCGGTGACGGCGAAGGTCGTCGAGCACGGTCGCGCGCCGAAGATCCTCGTCTTCAAGATGAAGCGACGGAAGAACTACCGCCGGGTGAAAGGACACCGGCAGGACTATACGAAGCTGCTCATCACGGGCATCCAGTACGACCCGACAAGAACGACCTAAGGGCGAAAAGGCGAAAGGGGGAAGGGGCGAAATGGCACACAAAAAAGGGGTTGGGAGTTCACGGAACGGCCGGGACAGCAACGCGCAGCGTCTGGGCGTGAAATGCGGGGACGGCGTGCGCGTCCATGCCGGGAGTATTCTGGTTCGACAGCGGGGCACGAAGATCCTGCCAGGCCAGAACGTCGGCGTCGGACGGGACGATACGCTGTTCGCCCTCGTCGAGGGGGTCGTGCGGTTCAAACGAACCGGGAAATCACGGACCCAGGTACTCGTCGCTACGATGTGAGGCTCTGATGGCACAGGATACGGACATCATCCGGGCCGCGGACGCTGGGATCAACGCGTACCTGGATGACCAATACCGGAGCGGGAAGGTCGACCGCGGCCTCTTCGAGAAGGCCAAACAAAACGTCATCCGGAACCTGACCGCCTGGCTCCAGGACGACCGGATCGATGCGCTCTCCCCCAACCTGAAACGCGGGATTCATGAGGCGATTCAGGCACAGCGGTGGGCCGTCCTGACCGAGGTGTTTGTCGATGAGATCGCGTTCGGCACGGGGGGGATTCGGGGCAAGGCGGCGATGACCGACCCGGAGCTGAAGCGGCTGAAAGATGAGGGCATCGATGCCCCCATCCTGAAGGGCCCGAATACTCTCAACAACGTCGTCCTGCTGCTGAAATCGGCGGGCGTGGCAAAGTACGCGGCGGAACACAGGCTGACAAGCATCGTCATCGGGTATGACAGCCGGGTCCAGGGCCAGACGTTCGCCCACCTGATCGCCCGGCTGTTCCTGGCCAACGGCCTCAAGGTCTTCCTCTTCGACGAAGCCTGTCCTTACCCTGAAGTCACGTTCGCCATCCCGTACTTGAAGGCGGACCTTGGGATTCTCATCTCCGCCAGCCACAACGACCGGCGGTACAACGGGTACAAGCTCTCCGCCGGAACCGGCTCGCAGTTCGAGCCCGCGGAGCGGAAGACGATCTACAACGAGTACATCCGGAAGATGACGACGGCGGACATCCGTCTGATCGACCTGGCGGACGCGCCGCAGGACCCGGCTCATCAGGATGACCCGTTTCACCCCGACAACCGGCTGGTGTTCTTAGGGGGAGAGGGTCGATTGTCCGGAGTCGAGTACTTTGGCCGTCCCCTGCTCAACATCCATCAGCCGCATCTCGACCATGTCAAACGCTTCATCATCGACCGGCCGATGCTGGAGGCCTGGGCGGGGAAGGTGGCGGTAGGGTATTGCGCGTTCCATGGGGCGGGTCGGAAGGCGGTGCCCCGGCTGCTGCATGACTTCGGGTTCCGGGATGTCAGCATCGTCACCGAGTACGGACTGAACGAACTGGACGGGCTGTTCCCCGCGTTCCAGGACGACCCGGAGCAGCAGCCCGACCCGGGCGACCCGGTCGCCGCCGACATCGCCGTCAATGCCTTCAAGAAGCAGTATGGCGACGAACAGTTTGACCGCTTAGACGTCCTCATCGGCACCGACCCGGACGCGGATCGGGCCGGCCTCGTCATCAAGGTACCGCCCGAGCAACAGCGAGCGTATGATGGGAAGTCCTACGTGCTCCTCAGCGCCGACGACGCCTGGACCCTCTTGCTCTGGTACCGGTTCCACCGGGAGGCGGAGGCGCATAGCGGCATCCTGCCCGATGCGGACAAACGCTTCATCGTCCTCTCCCACATCACGACGGATGGGATCGTCCGGCTGGCGCAGAAGTACGGAGTGGGGGTGGTGAAGACCTGGGTCGGGTTTGCGATGATCGCCAACGCCGTCCAGAAAGTGTGGGCGGGGATCGAACTCTCCGAGACGGGGCATCATGACCTGATCTACAAGACCCTCGATATGCGTGGCAGATCGCGCAGCGTCAACGTCGGTGGGCTGGAGCAGAGCAACGGGTTCAGCCTGTTGGGCGGGCCGCCCCCCTCGCGGCACGCGATGGGCACGGGCGGACACGTCCGGGACAAGGACGGGACGTTCGCGGCCATCTTGCTGGCTGAAGTCGTCGCGTACGCCAGATCGCAGGGGAAGACGTTGATCGACCTGCTCGACGAACACGTCTACCTCGACCCGGACATCGGGTACTTCCTGACGTACTACGAACCCGCGCCAAAGTGGGGCGAGTACAAGGGCCTGGAAGGGTGGACGGCCAAGATCAACATCCTGAAAGCGTGCGTTGACTTGGGCAAGCGGGTTCAGGCTGGAGAGCGGTTATCGTTCGGCGGGGTCGCGGTGCAGTCCTCGGAAATCTATGTCGCCGGCAAGTACGCCGATGCCCATCAGTGGCCGGACTTCCCGGATGAAGGGATTCGGTTCTACTTCGATCAGGCGGGGTGGAACTCCATGACCGTCCGGCCGTCTGGGACGTCCCAATGCCTCCGGTTCCATGTCCAACTCAAGGCGGAGGGCGTGACGCGTGAGAACCTGGTTGAGAAGAAGATCGAGACCAACCGGCTGGCCAGGACGATCATCGCGGACATCCGCGAGCGCGTCAGAGCGGGGGATTAGCGGCAAGGGACGCAAAAGGATACAGAATGGGAGAGAGGGCGAATGGGAGCAACATCTTGAGGCTTTTGCTCCCACTCACCCACTCACCCGTTCTCCCATTCTTCCCTTTGTACTTGATGGTATCGGTCAGTACACGAAAAACTCGCTCAGGCGGTCCTCGATCTTGGCCTGGCTTTTGATGTTCTCGTACCAGTCGGTGTAGAGCTGCGTCTGCTTCTGCTGGAGGAGTTGCTGGCGGAGGGTCCCTTTCTCGCTGGCGAATTTCGTTTCATCGATCGGCTGCCGCTCGACCATCTGGATGAGGTAGTACCCCCGTTCCCCCTCGACCAGTCCGCTGAGCTGTCCCGGCTTCGTCAAACGGAACGTCGCGCCGGGGAACGCCGGGTCCTGGCCGATGCCGGGGATAAAGCCTTGGCGTGCGAACGGCCCGGCCGTTTTCACGAGCGCGGTATCCGCGCTGGCCAGATGGTCGAAGGTCTTGCCGGACAGCCTGGCCATAAACGCTTCAGCCTGCTTCTTCGCTCGTTCTTTCCGCTTATTCGCCGTCAGGGTCGTCTTGATCTGTTCCTTCACTTCACTGAGCGCCTGAATCCCCTCCGGTTTGCGGCCAGCCACGCGCAGGAGGTAGAAGCCGGATTCATTCTCCAGGATTTCGCTCAACCCTCCTTCTTTTTCTCGGAAGGCAAACCCTGTTGCCCCCGGCAGATACCCGATCCTGGGGATATACCCGTCGTCCCGCTTCTGGAAGAAGTCGGTCTCCAGCACCTCGACCTTCTGTGCACGCGCCGCCGGACGGAGGCCGGTGGTCTTCGCGGCGTCAA
>JACQVL010000123.1 GCA_016209865.1 Candidatus Latescibacterota bacterium
AGGATGACGCCCGTCGTCTGCTCTTCGAGCGAGCGGAGGTAAGCCTCTTTCACCTGGCCGAGAATCTGCTGCTCCCCCACGACCATCGAATCGAGGCTGGACACGACCCGGAAGAGATGACGGATGGCCGCTTCGTCCGTCAGTCGGTAGAGATACGGGGTGAGGTCCCCGTCCGACAGACCGTGGATCTGGTAGAACCACGTCTCCACCGGCCTCGGGTCCGGGGCGGCCCCGTTCGTCGTGGCGTAAATCTCGCTCCGGTTGCAGGTCGACAGCACCACGGTCTCCACCAGCTCCCCGGACGATTTCAGGAGAGTGAGCGCCTGCACCTGGCGGGATTCGGTCAGCGCCACGCGATCCCGCACGTCTAACGGCGCGGTATGATAGCTCAGGCCGACGACGTTGAGATACATGCTTCTACCTTCTGTCGCGCCTCGTCAATCTGCCCACCCCGGATGAGGTCGAGCAGGTCGGCATGGACGAGATTTTCCCAGAGCGCCTGCCGCTGCTCGAAGTCGTCCGGGTACCGTTCTTTCATCTCCGCCCGGTAGCTGCCTAAGATGTCGAGCAAGATAGCGTACTCCGGGCCGAACCGGTGCTCGAGTTGCTGCCGGATGCGTTGCGCCATCGCGGGGCTCGTCCCGCCGGTCGAGATGGCGATGCACAAATCTCCCCGGCGGACGACGGCGGGCATGATGAAACGGCACAGTCGCGGAGCATCGACGACATTGACGAGCAGGTTCCGGGCGAGGCCGTCTGCGGCGACCTGCTCGTTGACCGCCGGCGCATCCGTCGCGCAGACGACCAGGAAATACCCCTCCACATCCCCCGGCTCGTACTGGCGGGGAATCCACCGGAACGTCCCGGCCTCCGCAGATTCGCGCAACTGAGACGTGAGGTCGGGACTGATGACCGTCACCCGCGCCCCGCAGTCGAGCAGGGGTTCAATTTTTTGCTCCGCGACCTCGCCGCCGCCGACGATCAGGCACGGCTGGCTGTCGAGGTCGAGGAAAATGGGATAGTAATGTTTCATGTGTCTATCGGTTCACCACAAAGACACAAAGAGCACAAAGGGTAATGACACTTCTCTTCTTCTCTCTGTGTCCTTTGTGTCTTTGTGGTGCGTATCATCCGTATCAAAAAATATGCAATTCCGTCCACAGTCCGGCACCGACATAGGCGACGAGGACGGAGACAAATCCCACGATCGACAGGTACGCCGCGCGTTTCCCCTGCCAGCCGATCCCTAAGCGGGACCCCAACTGGACGGCGTAGATGCCCCAGGTCAGGACGACGCACACGATCTTCGGGTCGACGATCCACGGCAAGATCGAATGCCAGACCTGCTCGGCCCAGAGCACCCCGGTGCCGATCCCGACCGTCAGGAACACCCAGCCGATCCAGGTCGCCTTCAGGTTCATCTCATCGAGCATCTCTAAGGACGGGAGCCGGGAGAAGACGACCCCGACCCGGCGCGCGTTGATGTAGTAGATCTGCAAGACGTAGAGGAGGCCGGTGATGAACGCGAAGAAGAACGCGGCGTACCCGAGGAAGCTCGCGGTGACATGGAGGCTGAACCAGGAACTCTGGAGGACGGACGGGAGCGGCCTGACCATCTGCATCGACGCGGCAGACACGACCTGAGCGATGAGAATCAGCGGAACGACGAACGCGCCGAGGGATTTGTCCCGGAAGCGGAACTCGATCCCGGCATAGACGAGGGCGACCAGCCAGGCATAGAAGCTCATCGACTCGTGGAGGCCGACGAACGGGAGATGGCCCGACTCCAGCGTCCGGCTGATGAGGAAGGCGCTGTGGCCGATGAGGGCCAGGATCAGCAGTCCAGTCGCGTATTGGCCGATCCGAGGCTGTTTGCTCGGAAAATACTGGATGTAGGCTAAGGTACTCCCGATGTACCCCAGCGTGATCAACCCGTGCAGGAGAGCGATGCCCATCGCGTTCGGCCCCCGGCGTCACACCAGACACGACCCGTCCCCGTCGAAACAGTCCTATTGCCAAAATAGGGGTTCTGACGAAGAGCGTCAAGAGTTTTTGTCATCCGTGATAATCCTTGACAGTCGGAGCGTTTCCCGGTATTTTGACGGATGGTTCATGACGAATGGGTTCTCGTTCTGCAACAGGGCATCAGCCATGCGGCGAATCTACCTTGATCACAACGCGACGACGCCGGTCCGGCCGGAGGTGCTGGAGGCGATGCTCCCGTTCTTCCGCGAACGGTTCGGGAACGCGTCGAGCATCCACGCCTTCGGACAGGCGGCACGGGCTCCGGTCGAGGAAGCGCGGGCGCAGGCGGCGAGGCTGCTCGGCGCCCGGCCCGGTGAGGTGTTCTTCACGAGCGGGGGGACGGAATCGGATAATTTGGCCATCAAAGGGGTTGCGTATGCGAATCGGGGCCGCGGGTCTCATATCATCACCTCACAGATCGAGCACCATGCGGTCCTCAATAGTTGCCAATTCTTAGAACAGGAAGGGTTCACCGTCACCTATCTGCCAGTCGATTCGGACGGACTGGTCGACCCGGACGACGTGGCGCGTACGATCACGGATCGGACGATCCTGGTTTCCATCATGCACGCGAACAACGAGATCGGGACGATCCAGCCGGTCGAAGAGATCGGCCGGATCGCGCGAGAGCGTGGAGTGTTTTTCCACACGGACGCGGTGCAGTCCGCCGGAAAACTGCCGATCGAGGTTGACGCGATGTACATCGACCTGCTCTCCATCTCCGGCCATAAGCTGTATGGCCCGAAGGGGGTCGGGGCGGTCTACATCCGAAAGGGAACACAAATCGTCCAGACGGCCCACGGCGGCCATCACGAGGGGGACGTGCGGGCGGGGACGGAGAACACGCCGGGGATCGTCGGGCTGGGCAAGGCGGCGGAGCTCGCGTTCATCGAGCGGGAGGCTGAAGCGCAGCATCTGACTCAATTGCGGGATCTCTTGCAGCGCCGTCTCCTCGACGAGATCGACGACATCCGGGTCAACGGTCACCCGACCCGCCGGTTGCCCGGCACGCTCAACGTCTCGTTCACGGCGGCGGAAGGGGAGTCGCTCATCCTGAGTCTTGATCTTAAAGGCATCGCGGTGTCGAGCGGCTCCGCCTGTACATCAGGCTCATTGGAACCCTCCCACGTCCTGCTGGCGCTCGGACTCGACCCGCAGCTCGCGCAGACCTCCGTCCGGTTCAGCTTCGGCCGGGACAACACGCGGGAGGACGTGGAGGACGTGATGGAGCACCTGCCCGAGATCGTCGCCCGTCTTCGCGCGATGTCTGCACTGACGGTGAAGCAAGAGAAAATCCGGGGTTCGGGATTCGGGGTACGGGGTTAGGGAAAGACAACGGGCACATGAGGATGAGGGCATGTACACCCCGCAAGTGATGGACCACTTCCAGAACCCCCGCAACGTGGGAGATATCCCGGACGCGGACGCGGTCGGCCTGGCCGGAAACCCGGTCTGCGGCGACACGATGAAGCTGTCCCTGAAGATCGTCGACGACCGGATCGTCGACGCCAAGTTCCGGACGTTCGGGTGCGCGGCCGCGATCGCGACGAGCAGCAAATTGACCGAAATGCTCATCGGACAGACGATCGCGGAGGCGTTGACGATCACGAATGAGTCGGTCGCCGGGGCGCTCGGCGGGCTGCCCCAGGCCAAGATGCACTGTTCCGTCCTGGCCGCCGACGGCGTTCGGGCCGCGGTCGCGGATTATCGCAAGCGAGATCACAGATGACCCAGATAGAAAAAATCAATGACACCGCCAATCGCCTCCCGCCCCCCGGCGCGTCCGTCGTCGTTGCCATGAGCGGTGGAGTCGATAGCTCCGTCGCCGCGGCCCTGCTCGTCGAGGCCGGCTGCCAGGTCATCGGCATCACGATGCACCTGTGGGACTACCAGACGGTCGGCGGCAACGTCCGCCGGGAGCACGGCTGCTGTACCCTCGACGACCGGAACGACGCACGGGTCGTCGCCGGACGCTTAGGCATCCCGTATTACGTCGTCGATTTTCGTGAGGAGTTCCGGACGGGGGTGATCGAGCGGTTCGTCGCGGACTACCTCGGCGGCCGGACGCCCAACCCGTGCATCGCGTGCAACAGCCAGGTCAAGTTCGGCGTCCTGCTCGACAAGGCACGCGCCCTCGGCGCGGAGTACGTCGCCACCGGCCACTACGCCCGTGTCGTCCACGACCCGGAGCGGGACCGTTCCCTCCTGAAGCGCGGGGTCGACCCGTCGAAGGATCAGTCCTACGCCCTCTGGGAGCTGACGCAGGACGAGTTAGCGCGGACGCTGTTCCCCGTCGGCGGTCTGACGAAAGAGGAGACCCGGCGGCTGGCGGCCCGGCTGGCCCCGCGCGTGGCCGAGAAGCGGGACAGCTATGAGGTCTGCTTCATCCAGGACGACCGCTACGAGCGGTTCCTCCGGGAGTGGACGGATGCTCATCCGGGTGATCTCCTCACTCTCGACGACCCTATCCGGCCCGGCCCGATCGTGGATACGAACGGGACGGTGCTCGGCCAGCACCGCGGGTACCCGCTCTACACGATCGGCCAGCGGAAGGGGTTGGGCCTGACGGCCGGCCGGCCGGTCTACGTCGTGGCCATCCATCCGGAGACGAACACGGTCGTCGTCGGGGCGGACGACGAGTTGATGCGGGACACGTGCCTGGCGGATGCTGTCAACTGGCAGGGGATCGACCGGCCAGCCGGTCCGGGCCGGGCGGACGTGCAGATCCGGTACAGGCACCGGAGCGCAGCGGCCACGATCGTCCCGCTCGACGAGCGCAGCGTGACGATCACCTTCGACGAGCCGCAGCGTGCCATCACCCCGGGACAGTCAGCCGTGTTCTACGACGGCGAGACCGTTCTCGGCGGGGGCATCATCCGGGAATGACGATGGGGCGACCATGCCTGCCCTCTCCGTATCTCACTCGATCCAACGGTTTTTTCGTCCTTCGTCCTTCGTTCTTTGTCTTTGCCTTTTCCTCCTGTGGGTGAGCGAACCGGCCGCCGGGGCAGCCTGGATGAGCCGCCGGACCGACCGGGTGCATCTCACGTACCACCAGGACGACCGTCCGGTCGCTGACCTCGTCCTGAACGCCTTCACCACGGCGTATCCACGCCTGACCGCGGACATCGGGTTCAGTCCGCCGGACACTATCCGCATCATCATCGCCGGGACGAATCAGGAATTCCAGACTCTGACCCAGGGGGCGGTCCCGGACTGGGGAGCGGGATGCGCCATACCCGATGAGAACCTCATCGTGCTGAAGTCGTCTCGCATTCCCGGTCTGGATGCGGATGTGCGGGAAGTGGTCGTCCACGAGCTGTCCCATATCGTCCTGAATCAGGCGCTCAACGGGGCGGATGTTCCGCGCTGGCTGGATGAAGGGTTTGCGATGCACGAATCGCGTGAATGGCAGGTCTGGCAGCGGCTCTCGTTGACCCTGGCGGTGCTGTCCCATTCCCTCATCCCTCTCCGCGACATCCGGCACGTGAACACGTTCTCCGAACGGAAAGCGCAACTGGCCTACTTAGAGAGTTCGTTAGCGGTGCGATTCATCTTAGCCCGGTACGGCCGCCAGGGTCTCCAGCAACTCATCCAGGGGTTCGCCACGGCCGGGACGACGGACGGGGCGTTCATGGATGGCTTAGGGACCGGGATGGACGAATTCGAGGCGGCATGGCTGGAAGACCTGACGCGGCAGTACGGATGGCGGGCGCTGTCGGGCGAGGTCTTCTCGTTCTGGGTGATCGCGACGCTGTTGTTCCTGCTCGCGTACTGGTCGAAGCGGCGCCAGGCGCGTCTGATCGTCCAGCGGTGGGAACGGGAAGAAGAATGACACTCCGTCACGGCATTGAATACGCCGGAGTCCGGCTGCTGATCGCCCTGGCGGGCACGGTCTCGCCGGAGACTGGGTTCCGGCTGGGTGGGCTCCTGGGCGAATTGACGTTTCGAGTCATTCGCACACGGCGGCACGTGGTCATGCAGAACCTCGTCCGGGCGTTTGGAGACGGGTACGGGAAGGATACGATGACGCAGCTTGCGCAGGCGGCCTACCGTCACCTCGGTCAGACGGCCGTCGAGCACGCCCGGCTCTTAGCGTCCCGTGCGACAGCCATCACTGGGCGGGTTGAGGTGAACGGTGCGGACCATCTCGCGCAGGCCGTCCAGCAGGGACGCGGCGCGGTGCTCGTCACCGGCCATTTCGGCCACTGGGAACTCCTCGGGGCGACGGTTGCCGCCCTCGGCTATCCGATCTCCGTCGTCGCCAAAGACCAGCACAACCCGGCGGTCAACCGGCTGATCAACGAGGGCCGGGAGCGGCTCGGCCTGCGCGTCATCCCGATGGCGTCCGCGACCCACGCAGTCGTCCGGGCGTTGCGGCGGAACGAGTGCGTCGGTCTGCTCGTCGATCAGGATGCGGGGCCCGGCGGGACGTTCGTGCAGTTCCTCGGCGCTCCCGCTTCGACATACCAGGGTCCCGCGCTCTTCGCGCTGCGCACGGGCGCGCCCATCATCCCGTGTTTTATCGTCAGGACAGGGGTCGAACGCCACCAGGTTGTCTTCGAGCCGCCGATCCAGGCGGTCCCGGCTGACGATGAGGCGGCGGATATCCAGCAGTACACTCAGCAATACACGACTGTACTGGAACGGTACGTCCGTGCGCATCCGGACCACTGGTTCTGGGTCCACCGGCGGTGGAAGACGGCGGCACCACGAGAGAAAATTTTGGATTTTGGATTTTAGATTTTGGATTGCGACGTCCTGTTACGTACGATGTGGGGGCGTTATTCTTGTGGCACCGGGAATCTCTTGAGAATACAGCTACGGAGGAAACGACAGATGTTCACTCTGACGAGCCGTCTGACACAATCCTTTCTTATCATCGGTATCGTCGCCAGTTTGATGATCACCGAGATCGTCATGGGGCAACAGTCCGGCAAGGGCGGCGGCGCGGCGGCATCCGCGGCGGGGGTTTCCTGGACGGTGCCGTCCCGCTGGAAAGCGCAGGGCGACCGGCCGATGCGGGTGGCGACGTACACGATCCCCGTCGCACCGGGCGATCCGGAGCCGGGCGAGTGCGGCGTTTTCTTCTTCGGAGCGGGTCAGGGCGGGGATGTGCAGTCCAACTTGACACGCTGGACGAATCAGTTCGAGCAGCCGGACGGCAAAACGCCAGCCGCCAAGACCGAGAAGAAAACGATCAACGGGATCGCCGTCACGACGATCAGCGTATCGGGCACATACCTGGCGTCCATGGGACCGATGGCGGTAGGCCAGGAGAAGAAGCCGAACTTCAGGCTGCTCGGGGTGGTCATCGCAGCGCCGGGCGGGAATGTGTTCTTGAAACTCACCGGGCCGGCCAAGACGGTGGCCGCCGCGGAGCCGGAATTTCAGGGGATAGTGGCGTCGTTAAAAAAGATGTAAAGATGCCCGCGAACCTCCTTATCATCCAGACCGCGTTCATCGGAGATGTCGTTCTGACAACCCCGCTCATCCGGGCGGCGCGGGAGCGACTCGCGGCGGTCAGGCTGGCGGTGCTCGTCCGGCCGGACGCGGCGGAGTTGCTGCGCCACAACCCGTGCATCGATGAAATTATCCCGTACGACAAGCACGGCAAAGCGCGTGGATTCTCCAGCCTGCTCGCCCTCGCACGCCGGTTGCGACAGCAGTCTTTCGACGCCGCCCTCATCCCGCACCGGTCGTTCCGGAGCGCCCTGATCGCGTGGCTTGCCCGGATTCCCTACCGCGTCGGGTTCGAGACGAGCGCAGGCCGCTGGCTGTTAACCGAGCGCGTCCCGTACCGGCGTGTGCACGAGGTGGAGCGGAACCTCGACCTCCTGCGTCCCTGGGAGGTCGATGAGGTCTCCTGCTCACCGGAATTATTCCCTGCTGAGGATGACCAGGCGTTCGCGGACGAATTCCTGGCCGCGCACGGGGCGGAGCGTTCCGCGGTGCTCATCGGCATCAGTCCCGGCTCGATCTGGCCGACGAAACGCTGGCTGCCGGAGCGGTTTGCTGAGGTGGCGCGGCGGGCGGAACGGGAGTGGAACGCGCGCGTCCTCCTGTTCGGCGGGCCGGAGGACGCACCCCTCTGCCGCCAGATCGCAGAGCAGACCGGGGGAGTCCCGCTCATCGCCGCGGGACGGGCGACGCTGCTCCAGTCGGCGGCGCTCGTCAGCCGGTGCGATGTGCTCATCTCGAACGACAGCGCCATGGCCCACATCGCCGCCGCGATGGGCACGCGGGTGATCGCCCTCTTCGGGCCGACTGTCCCCGCGTTCGGGTTTGCCCCGTACGGGGTCGACCATCGGATCATCGAACGGTCGCTCCCCTGCCGTCCGTGCAGCCGGCATGGGGGGAAGCGATGCCCGATCGGGACGCACGAGTGCATGCGCGGGATTGAGGTGGAGGAAGTGTTGCAGGCGGCGCAAAGAGCAGTGACGAGTGACAAGTGACGAGTAGACCCAGGGGCAGGGTTGAGATCATAGCAGAAAACATGGATTCCCGCTTGCGCGGGAATGATATACCACATTAGCCATGAATCCTCCGATTGAACACTCGGCACTCTCGATTGCCGTCATCGGCATCATCAACCACGACACCATCCAGATGGCGAACGGAGAGGAGTTGCAGGACCTGGGCGGCATCCTGTACAATGTCGCCGTCCTGGCGAACGTGGCCGATGCGGGGACGACGATCTATCCGGTCTCTCGGATCGGCCGCGACTGCTGGGACAGGATGCTCCACCTGCTGCGGCCGTATCCGAACGTCGATACCCGCGGGATCGTGATCGCCCCGGAAGGGACGAGCCGGAACTCCATCCGGTACGACGCGTCGATGGAGAAGGTGGAACGGTTGACGAACCATATCGCCCCGATTCCATTCACGCAGGTCGAACCGTTTGTCGGATACGACGCCCTTCTCATTAACTTCATCATCGGGGATGATGTCAGTCTCGATACGCTCCGAGCGGTGCGGGCGCGGTCAACAGGTCTCCTGTATCTTGATGTCCACAACCTGTGCTTAGGGATCGACGCGGACGGGTACCGGTTCCATCACAGGCCGGACGACTGGCGGGAGTGGCTCAGCGTAGTCGACATCGTCCAGATGAACGAAGTCGAGGCCTGCCTGCTGGCGGGCAGGCCGATTCACACCGATGATGAATTTGCCGGCATCGGCCGGGAAGTGCTTGCCGCCGGGCCGGCCATTGTCATCGTCACGCGCGGACGGCAGGGGTCGGTAACCGTCTCCCGTCGCGCGGGGGCAGACACGGTGTTCGTCTGCCCGCCAGAGCCGGTGGATCGGGTGGTGGATACGACTGGTTGCGGGGATGCCTTCGCGGCGGGCTTTCTGACAGAATACCTCAAGATGAACGACCCGGTCGCCGCCAGCCGGCTGGCGAACTGGACGGCGGGGGTGAACTGCACGCTGGCGGGATTAAAAGAGGTAGGACGGTTCCGGAATCACAGATGACACGGATGAACGCTGATGGCACGAAGATGGATTCCCGCGTGCGCGGGAATGACACATGATAGATTGGTTTCACCGACCACCGACTACCGACCACCGACCACTGTCTTTTCAAGGAGACACTCACGATGCAACCCGGCACGGCTTATGAGCGGTACACTGTCACCGTTGATCAGATCAAATCGTTCCGCGAACAGGGTTTCCTCAAGGTCGAGCAGCTTGTCCCGCCAGAGGACATCCAGGAACTCTCGGATCACACGATGGGCCTGATTTACGGGCGCATCGAAGTGCCGGGTCTGGAGCCGCCAGCGCCGGGTCTGTCGATCCAGGAGACCGAGAAACGGTATCTCCGGCTTCACATGCTCCACAGAAAATTGGAGCTCCACGAACGGTACCTGCTGCACCCGCGTATCCTCGACGTCCTGGAGGTGTTGATCGGGCCGGACGTGATGGCGATGCAGACGATGCTGTTCATCAAAGCGCCGGGCGCGCCGGGCCAGGGGTATCATCAGGACTCGTATTACATCCCGACCCTCCCGGACACTCTCTGCGGGGCATGGATCGCCATCGACGACGCGGATGAGGGGAACGGCTGCATGTACATGGTGCCCGGCTCCCAGTACGAGCCCATCACCCGGAACGTGCAGAAACCGGAGGACACGGACGAACACCAGGAGAACCTGACAGAGATCATCGGGGTGGACCGGACGAAGGAGGTGCCGGTCATGGCGACGGCCGGGGATGTCGTTTTCTTCGGCGGCCACGTCAAACACCGGTCGATCAAGAACCGCTCAGCCAGCCGGCTTCGCCGCGCGTTCGTCAGCCATTACGCGAACGCCCGTTCGTACACTGAATGGGGGGGCGGCAACCAGAACCACATCCTCGCCCGCGGTCGCACCCATCTTCCGTACGCCAGGCCGACGTTCTACCCAGACTACGACCCGGAACGGGTGGCTTAAGGAGGACATCATGCGTCTCACTGTGAGCGGCCATTCATTCGAGTGGCTCCCGTTAGAAGGCACCCTGGCCGTTGCGAAAGCGATGGGGTTTACAGGGGTGGATATCGCGGGCTTCCACGCCCGCGCGCGATGCAGCCTGGAGCCCGACGCGGTTGGGGCAGAACCGGAGAAGTATGCGGAGCATCTGAATGCGTTGCTGAACCAGTATGAATTGCAGGCGGTCGATTTCTTCCCGCAGTTCGGCGCACAGCTTACCGAGCGGTCGTTGAACGACCCCGACCCGGCGGTGCGGCAGCAGAACACGCAGTCGTTCCGTGGCATCGTCCGGTTCTGCGAACTCACCCGTATCCCCGGGTTCACGATCAGTCCGGGCATCCCCCATCCTGACCGGTCGCTGGAGCAGAACCTGGACACGTCGGGCGACGAGCTCCGGCGGTTGACCGACATGGCCGGGGAGCGCGGGATCACCGTCCGCTTCGAGCCGCACATGATGTCGGTGGCGGACACGCCGGAGCGGGCGTTGGCGCTGATCGAGCGCGCTCCGCACGCGACGGTGACACTCGATTACTCCCATTTTCTGCTGCAGTACATCCCGGTGGAACGGTGCCACGCCCTGTTGCCGCACACCGATCACTTCCACGTCCGGCAGGCGCGTCCGGGGAGACTGCAGACCCGCACGGAAGAGGGGACGCTCGATTTTGTCGATATCGCGAGCCGGCTCAAGGCGCTGAATTACCAGCGTTGCCTCTCGATCGAGTACGTGTGCATCCCCTGGTACGACTGCAATCAGGTGGACTGCCTCACGGAGACGGTGTTCACGAAGAGGGTGCTGGAGCCGTATGTGAGCGTGTGAGTGAGATGGCGGGGTTCGGGAAGGACAGAAAACGGCAGGGCGACACGGTCGCAGAGATGGAACCATGCACCCTCGAGCTTCACAGTCAGCATCCTCATCCAGGCTCCCTCCCATACTCCGTGGACTCTTTTGGGATTATGACTTCGAGGTCCTGACCTGGGAAGACGATCGAGAGCTGATTATCTCTCGCGTATTAACATCAGGAACCTGGGACGCGATCATCTGGCTACGAGGTCGCACAGGGGATCGTGCCTTGCGGGAGTGGATCGAACGGCGCCACGGCAGAGGATTGAGCCCGCGGCAGCTTCGCTTCTGGGAGCTGATCTTGGGACTGCCGCACCGTCGGGTGAATGCCTGGCTTGCTGAGCGACAGGTTTGGGATCAGCGGACGCACCCATGAATTGGCATCCGGACGTGTTAAGTGCTGTGCAGAAAAAGGTGCTCAGACAGTTGGGCCCGGTGATGACGCGGTGGCAGTTCTATCTCGGTGGGGGGACCGCATTGGCCATTCACTTGGGGCATCGCCACTCTGTGGATTTTGATTGGCTCACTGATGAGCGCATCACCGATTCTATGCGCCTGGCTCAGAATCTCAGGGATGAAGGAATTGCGTTCGTGACCGGTCAGGTCGAACGGGGGACGCTTCATGGCTCCGTGTCTGCGGTGCGAGTCAGTTTTCTGGAATACCGGTACCCTTTGCTGAGACCCCTCGTTGTGTGGCCAGAGTTTGGCTGTCAGATGGCCTCACTGGACGATCTCGTCTGCATGAAGCTTTCAGCTATTGCTCAGCGTGGGTCCAAGAGGGATTTTGTGGATATTTACGCCCTGGGCGTGGAGCATTGTTCTTTGCAGGGCATGCTTCGCTTCTATCAGCGAAAGTATTCGGTCGAAGACAGCGCGCATCTCCTCTATGGGCTGACTTATTTTGGCGAGGCTGATCAGGAGCGCATGCCGAGAATACGGTGGGATGTGGATTGGCGAACCGTCAAGAAGACGATCCAGGGATGGGTGAAGGCGGTCGCGCGGTGAGACGGAGAGGACTGCGTGGAAGAGATCGGGGGTGAAGTGGACAGGAATCGTTCTGAAACAGACGTCGTCGCATCTGCACAGCGCCTGACACCTGGACGCACGGGCGCGCATCGGAAGTGGTGGGTCTTAGTCGCCATCGGGGTCGGCACGTTCATGTCCGCGCTGGACGGGAGTGTCGTGAACGCGATCCTGCCCGTCATCCAGCGAGCGTTCGGGAGTGACGTCGCCACGATCGAGTGGGTGATCACCGTCTACCTGCTGATGGTGAGCGGCGTTCTGCTCAGCTTCGGCCGGCTGGGGGATTTGCGCGGGCACAAGCCGGTCTACCTGCTCGGCTTCGCGGTGTTTATCCTCAGCTCGATGTTTTGCGGGCTTGCCCCGTCCGCCTTCATGCTCATCGTGTTCCGGGCGCTCCAAGCCTTAGGCGGGGCGATGCTCTTCGCCAACGCGCCGGCGATCCTGACAAAAAATTTTCCCTCGACCCAGCGTGGCCAGGCCCTCGGTCTGCTCTCGATGATGACGTATTTAGGGCTTACGCTCGGTCCACCCATGGGGGGATGGCTGACCGATCAGTTGAGCTGGCGGGCGGTCTTCTACGTCAACGTCCCGATCGGTTGCTTCGCCTTCTGGCTGAGTGCACGCTGGATTCCGCACGATTCTGCCGCGAAACAGGCGGAGCGGTTCGATCTGGCGGGGGCGGTCATCTTCACGGCGGGACTGATCGCCTTACTCCTGGGGCTGAACCAGGGGCACGCCTTGGGATGGACCTCGATTCCGATCATGGCCCTGCTGGCCGTGGCCGGGCTGCTGTTAGGAGTGTTCCTGGTGATCGAACGCCGCGTCCCTCACCCGATGCTCGACCTCAGCCTGTTCCAGAGCCGTCTCTTCTCTGCGGCCACCGCGAGCGCAGTCTTCAACTACGTCAGCGTCTACAGCATCGTCTTCCTGCTGCCGTTCTACCTCATCCAGGGGCGCCAGCTCAGCCCCACCCACACCGGCCTGCTCCTCACCGCCCTCCCCATCATCATGGCGATCGCCGCCCCACTCAGCGGGACGCTCTCCGACCGGATCGGGTCGCGGTTCCTCAGCACCCTCGGCATGATGTTCCTGGCGACGGGCCTCTTCCTCTTATCGAGGCTCGATGCCCAGTCGCCCCTGCGCGAGGTGACGCTCGCCTTAGCCGTCTCCGGGCTGGGCACGGGCCTCTTCATCTCGCCCAACAGTAGCGCGCTCTTGGGAGCGGCGCCGCGTCACCGGCAAGGGATCGCCTCCGGCATCTTAGCCACGGCGCGCAACGTCGGGATGGTGTTAGGCGTCGGGCTGACGGGCGCGATCTTCACGACCGTCCTGACGCACGGCCGGACGAGCGGCTCGGCCACGAGGTTGTTCGACGCGGTGAGCGCCAGTTTCCTCGTCGCGTCCGGGGTGGCGATCTTAGGCGCGCTGACGTCAGTCACGCGGGGGCGGTAGGAATCGGTGGTCAGTAGTCAGTGATCGGTTAGGACGTGCACGCGGAAATCTCTGTGTTTGAACCGACTACCGGCCACCGATCACCGACTACCGATGTCAAACAACGACGGCTGGGCGTCGGCGGGGCGCATGTAATGCCGGTCCCGCTTCCCCGTTCCGCGTGACACGAGCAGGCCACGCTCGACCCATGAGTGGAGGAGACGCGACACGCGCACCCGGTCTTCGATCCCGGTGAGCTGGCGGACGTCGTGATTGGTCACCGTGCCATAATGGTCGAGCCACTGCGCCACCTGATCCCACAATGAATCGCGGAGATGGTTGTAGAGGATGAGCCGGACCGCGGACCGGTCGGCGGGCGCTTCGTACACCGGGTCGGCCAGGCCGGCCTGTCGCATGGCGTCGAACAGGCGCTTTACCCCGTCCCCGATATCCAGGTTGGGAGCTTGCGGAAAACGGTTGAGCGTCCGCAGGATGATGGGGTTGCGGGCGAATCGCTCGTGGCGGATGGCGGCCAGCGTGACATGCCCGGCCAGTCGGCCCGGGCTCTCGACCTCAACCCGGTCGTCGAAGAGGCGGACCTGAATATCGTTCTGCACCGCGTAGTCACGATGGATGACCGCGTTCGTGATCGCCTCCTGGAGGGCATAGTCGGGGTAACGCAACGCCGGACTACCGTCGCGCCATCGCTTCAGATACTCGACACACTCCCAAATCTGCCTGGACAGCGGACCTTCGATGCTGATCGGTTTGCCCGCCAGACTGGGATGGGCTTCGGTGCCGCGGAACGTGGAGAGTTTGATGCCGCATTTGGCACGCAACGTGATGGCGGGGTTGATCCCAAACAGGAGCACCGCCGCTTTGGTGAGAACTGGTTTGTCCTCAGAGATCGCAGTCAGTCCGTTGCTCCGGAAAAACGTCATGACGTCGGATTCTCGTGCCGCGACCGCTTCCATGTATTCGCCTAACAAATCCCTGTCCAGGTCGTCTAACGTCGCGTTCGGCACGGGTTCATCTTCGACGTGCCAGGCGCCCTTGGCGTACTTGAGCTGGAGAATCTCGGCGGCGGTCAGCCTGCGATTCGTGCGGCCTCGACGGAGGTACGCATCCCCGTACAGGGTGGAATGAACGTCCGGGCTTTTCGGGACGATGAACATCAGCAGGTGATCGGCCTGTCCCCGGTGGTTGACGATCGGGACTTCTTCGTAGCGCAGCGCTGGAATGGGTGGAGTGATCGTCTTGGGGACGAGGTTGAGCAGTTCTTCTTCGTTGTCAAGGTGCTCGCTCACCCCGATGAGCCGGGCTGCCCCGTCCGCTTTGTCGGGGTCTTCCAGTCCCAGGACGAACACCCCGCCTTCCGCGTTCGCCAGGGCCACGATGGGAACGAGCGCCTGACTGGGATGGAGATTCGCCCGCTTGCACTCGAACACCTGCCATGCTCGCATCGACAGGAGCCGGTCAACGCGCGGGTCGGGTTGTTGCATGATGATCACCTGTACGGCTAATAGTACGGATAATTGGCCGGATCGCGCGCCCATCGATCCTGCGGGATGACGCGGTGTTCCTCGATGAGCTGCTTCCGCAATCGTTCGTTCTCCTCATGCTTCTCCGGCGTCCAGCGGTACTGTTCTAATTTCTCCGGGTCGAGCTCCACCCCCAGGCCCGGTTTATCCCCGACCGTGATGCACCCATCCTCGATCTTGTGCATCCCGCCTGTGATGACATCGTCGGTCAGGTGGTGGTAATGCATGTCGATCGGATGATGCAGTCCTGGTGTGGCGGCGGCGACGTGCGCCCGCGCGGCGATCTTGACCCCCATCTCGTACCCCGAATGCATCGACAGGCCGAGGTTGAACTCCGTAGCCATCCGGTAATACCGCTGAAGGTTGTCGATCCCGTAGGCGATGTCCCCCAACACCACATCGGCCGCCTGATGCCGGACGATCTGCACCAGGTCGCGCAGCCGGTAATGGCCGTCGGCGGCGATGGGGATGAGCGTCCGCTGGCGGAGCAGGTGCATGCCCGGATAGTCGTACCCCCGGTACTGACACAGCGGGTCTTCGAGGTATTCGAGGTTGCAATCTTCCAGCTTCTTGATCGCCATCAGGGCGGTCGAATGCGACCAGACTCCGTTCACGTCCATCCGCAGAGCGATCCGATTCCCGACCGCCTGACGTACCTGATGGACCAACTCCACATCCACGTCCGGTGGATACGCCCCCATCTTGAGTTTCAAGCACGTGAACCCAAACCGCGCCATCAAGTCCTGACAGTAGGCGACGTAATTCTCCGGCGTCACGCCATGCTTCCCTTCGACATTTGGGATGCGGAAGAAGCAGTACGCGGAGTGGGGCACACGGGCACGGATATCGTCCCCGTTAAGCAGCTTGCAGACGGGCAGGTCGAGCACCTTTCCCTGAATGTCCAGACAGGCCATCTCCGTCGCAGGCCATGCGTGCGTCTCCCGGAGCTTGAATTTGATCTGAGCAAGACAGAACGGGTTCTCGCCGATCAGCAACTCAGATGGCGGGGGCGTGCCTTCGCCGACGCCGGTCACTCCGGCATCCGTGTACAGGACGATGAAGGTCGGCCCGGCTGCGTACCCGCCGACCCCATGCGCGTCATGATGGAACAGCGCGACAAAAGGGACGCTCACGCGGTGTGTCTCAACCTGGGTGATTCGTAGGGTGAGTTTCATCGGGGTCCTCCTGTCCGACCTCATTTACGTGCTTGTTGTTTCCTCAACGAGAGCAACTTCATCCTCTGTCAACCCATACAACCGATACACGACGAAGTTAATCACATGGTCGGTGGCGGCGATCTTTGCTTTGAGGGGGGTCAATTTTGTGAGACTTGTGGTGAATTCGTGCTCGATGGCTTCCTGGGCAGTTCGGGTATCAGGGTTGATCGTCAGTCTGCGACGGTTCTGGCGTAGCACGTCGAGGAAGGTGTTGAAATCGTGTTCGTGGTAGGCGGTGAGTTTGGTCTTATTGCTGAGGTCGTCCACGTTCGCGCCGATGTCGCGTTCCAGCCAGGTGAGAAAGCCTTTGACTTCCGTCCGTTGCTCTTTGTTCATGGCGGTCATCCGTTCGGCGAGATAGGCGAGGAGGTCGTGGACGACATCCGTTTGATCGGTATTCATCCGCTCGTCCAGCCAGTGACCGAAGTCGGTGTTGAGGAAGTCGGGATAGGAGAGAATGGGCATGCATTCACCTGCCTAACACGGTATCTAATCAGGAATCAGCACGATGTCACGTTGTTTAGGCGTCATTCCATACCTCGTCGTCGATTGGATTGTCCCAGAAGGCAAGACTACTCTTAGAAGCCTCTAATAGGTCGATGTATTCATCGCCAGGCTCACGCATGAGAACAATGACTTCAACCGGTGTTCCCTTCTTCAGCCGCACACGTGGTAGGACAATTTGGCCGTGCGTGTTGACTGTGGTTACGTATTTGATGGCCTGCATAGAACTTTCCCCCTCGTGTCGTTCTTCCACACACATTTCAATCACATTATGACACCTGTTCCACTTCGCTAAACCGGTAGGTGGGCACCTGCACGAAATGGTCGGGAGGCACTTCGCCTGCGAGCATTTTATCAATCGCTTTTGCCACATCTGGTAGGATGACTTTCTGTCCACATTGCTGACAAACGCCGATAGGGACATCTTCAATGAGATGTAGCTTGCCCCGCCACCAGACTTCACGCGCAATGCGCTGCTCTTTCACTTCGCCGCCGCAGAAATAGCAGTCTGAATAGGGATGAAGCATGATCGTTTCTCCTATTTGTTGCGAGTTCGTTCGTCCTTCCACTTGGGCATCGTCGGGCGATAAACCGTTATGAGAATCAATTTGTCCTGCTTCGTCAACCCACACACGACATGCACAGGCCGTCTATCTATATAACCCAAGACCAGGCAACTATGACCACGGGGATCATCAGGATAGTCTTCCAGTAGTTCAACCGACTTCACTACCTCCTCAAGATCGTCGACTGTTAGCCCTTCGTCAAGTCGTTCCTCATCGGCATGCAAGGAAATCTCGTAGAACCCCGAAGCTGTACTTTGCTGTATAAACTCGATTGTCAGTGTCCCCATTCCTCTCTACCTCTGTCTTTCCATCTCCTCAACCATTTGATGATACAGCTTCTTCCCCTCCTCCACAAGCCGCGCCCGCTCGTCAGGCGGCGTAGTGAAGGTGATACGGCGGATGGGGAG
>JACQVL010000124.1 GCA_016209865.1 Candidatus Latescibacterota bacterium
ACGCTGAATCGGACGGTCCTGGGGGATGAGACCACGACCTACCGACATGTCTTGCGCCATGTCGCGGGCGCGGCGTATTTCGGGTATTTCGTCTGGACGCAGCGCGTGCTCGACTGGGAGATCGTGCCCCCACCCGTCCCGGACCGTGAGAGTCTCAAGACGATCAACACGCTCGATGAACTCCGCACGCTGCTGCGGGACAGCACCCCCTACGCCCGCCGTTCGCTGGCCAGCCTGACGAACGACCATCTCGGCCCAGCGCAGCACCTGTCCAACTGGAACGCCCCGTATACGATCGATCAGATGCTCGAACACGCCATCGTCCACGTGTGGCGTCATCTGCGGCAGCTCGACCGGGCGGAACGGGCGAGATTGTAGAGCATTTTGGATTTTAGATTTTGGATTAGGGAGAAAGAATGAAGAAGAAGTAGATGACGCTCTCATCATGCTGTTCCGTTCTTGCCGTTCATCATTTCTAATCGCGGTTGATCCAAAATCCAAAATCTAAAATCCAAAATCGGCAGGGGGTTTCCTATGAACGTCGCCGTCCTGGGGGCGGGGCGCATGGGGACGGTCATCGCCAAAGACCTGGCGGACAGCCCGGACGTGTCGAATGTCATCGTCGGGGATGTCAGCCGGGCGGGGTTAGACCGGTGTGCCGCGTTCGTGCAGAGTCCGAAACTCTCGACGGCCGTCCTGGACGTCTCGGACCGGGGCGCCCTGATCGCGCTCATGACCCCCGTCGATGTCGTGGCCGGGGCGCTCCCGCACGCGGTGAGCTTTGGGGCGCTGGAGGCGGCGATTGAGGCGAAGCGGTCGCTGGTCGACCTCACCGGCTCCGCGCCGGAACGCCGGCTGGCGCTCGACGAGCGAGCGAAAGAAGCGGGCATCACCATCCTCCCCGGCTGCGGGGTCGCCCCCGGCCTGAGCAACATCCTGACGGGACACGGGGTCCGTCAGCTCGACCGGGCGGACGAGGCGGTCATCCTCGTCGGCGGGCTTCCACAACACCCCACTCCGCCGTTGGGCTACCGGATCGTCTTCTCGTTAGAGAGCGTCCTCGCATCCTACACGAAACCCGCCAAGATCATCCAAGACGGCCAGCTCGTCGAGGTTCCATCGCTCTCTGGACTTGAGCCGGTGGAGTTTGAAGGGATAGGCGTCTGCGAGGCGTTCTACACCGACGGCCTCGCCACGCTGATGTTCACGATGCCGAAGCAGGGACTGCGGAATGTTGCTGAGAAGACAGTCCGCTATCCCGGCCATGCCGAACGGATCATCGCCCTGCGGGAGTGCGGACTGCTCGGCACAGACCCGATCATGGTCGAGGGGACGGCTATCACGCCCCGGCGGTTCTTATCCGCCCTGCTGACCCCGGTGCTCGAATTAGGAGAGGACAAAGACCTGACGGTCATGCGCGTCACGGTCACCGGCACGAAAGACGGCGGGCGGGCGACGGTGTCCTACGAGATGGTCGATTACTATGACGACGCCCAGCGGATCACGTCGATGGCCAAGACGACCGCCTACCCGTGCTCCATCGCCTGCCAGATGATCGCGCGAGGCGACCTGACGGCGGCCGGCGTCGTGCCCGTCGAGGAGGCGTTCACGCCGGACCTCTTCCATGCCCTCGCAGACGGCTTAGCGCGGCGTGGGGTGCAGGTCCGGGAGACGGTGACACGGGAGATATAAGGCAGAGGAGCAGAGGGGCAGGGGGGCGGAGGGGAAAAATCCTTTTCCCCCCTGCTCCTTCCGCTCCTCTGCCCCTCTGCATTCTTTACCAGGAGCCTCTATGCTGAAGATCGGTCTGATCGACCTCGATTCCTCCCATCCGGTGAGCTGGCTGCCGAAGATCAATGCGTACGGGGATATGAGCGTCGTCGCGGCGTGGGATTCCGGGGTCGTGAACCCCCGGCATTACGCAGAAGAGTTCGCCCAGAAGCACGGCCTGACACTGACGGACACGGTCGAGGCGATGGTTCCGCTCGTCGACGCGGCGGTCATCACCGGGGTCGATTGGGACACTCACGTCGACCGGGCGGCGCCGTTCATCGAGGTGGGGAAGCCGGTGATGATCGACAAGCCGATCGCGGGCAAGTTGCGCGACCTCGACCGGCTGAAGGCGCTCCATCTCAAACACCCTGATGTCCTCATCATGGGCGGCTCCAGCCTCCGGTTCTGCTATGAGATGGCCGCGCTGCGCCACCAGCGGGCGGAACTGGGACAGATCTCCTGCGCGTTCGCCAGCGGGCCGAACGATTTCTTCAGCTATGGCATCCACACCGTCGAATTGTTCCAGGGGTTCTTCGGGCCGGGCGTGCGGTCGGTCCGCGCGCTCGGCGCGCACAGTGGCGGAGAACTGTTCCAGGCGACGTATCAAGACGGCCCGATCGTCACGTACCAACTGCACGCGCCGGCGTCGGAATGGTTCTTCTGCGCCTCGACCTCGCAGGGGACGAAATCGTTGACGGTCGATAACAGCAAGCTGTACGACGCGCTGATCGAGTGGTTCCACGCGATGCTCACCGAGCGGACGCTCCCCAACCCGCTCGACGACTCGCTCGAATCGATCAAAGTCCAGCTCGCCGCGCTGAAGGCTCGCCAGACCGGCCTCACGGTCTACCTGGATGACCTGGCTTACGATGAGGGGTTCGACGGGGCCGCGTACGCCGCTTCGTACCGGATTCAGAAATGGAAAGGGGCGTATTGAGAAAGAAATCTGATAAATTCTCTTGACACGATTGCCAATATCGTTATATTGAAGAAAAGCTCGCGTCTCTTCTGTGTTTATTAGGATGTTTGGCATCTGATAAAGATCAGCAAAGACGACCAGCTTCGCGTCTTTGCTTTTTTTTTGCCTGTGGTCGATGAGGCTTCTCTCAATCTTAAGGGAAAGTAGGTGATTCAAAGAATGGTTCGAGGAACTGTGAAATGGTTCAACGAGCGTAAGGGCTACGGCTTTATCTCGCGTGAAGATGGCGATGATGTGTTCGTGCATTTTTCTGCGATTCAGGGTTCTGGCTTTAAAACCCTGAACGAAGGCGACGAAGTCCTGTTCGAGGTTACGCAAGGTCCGAAAGGATCGCAGGCGGCAAACGTCACCAAGCCGTAACGTCCGACGGGTCGTGAACCACATGAAAGGGCAGGGTGAGTGATCATCCTGCCCTTTTTGCGTTTCAGGGGTGATTGAGGAAAGATTTTCGTTGACCCGCACGAGAAAATGCATCAGTTTTCGACAGCGACTCGTCATCGATCCGAATTCATGAAAGGAGCATAGAGCTATGGCAGCTTATACACTCACCGAGAAGGCGATCATCCTCCGGCACGGGGACGACGTGGCCGTCCTGAAGGAGGGGTTGGCCGAGGGAACGGAATTGCAGTTCAACGGGAAGACGATCCGGCTGCTGCAGGACATCCCGCAGGGCCACAAGGTGGCGCTCAACCCCGTGGCTCACGACCACCCGATCCGCAAATACGGCCAGGTCTTCGGGTTTGCGTCGGAGAACATCCCGGCCGGGGCGCACGTCCACACCCACAACGTCGCCATCCGGGACTTCGACCGGGACTACGCGTACGCGACGGAGGTGAAGCCGGTTGAGACGTATCCCTCGGAGCAGATGCGCGATTTCATGGGCTACAAGCGGCTGGACGGCCGGGTGGGGACGCGCAACTACGTGCTCGTCGTCTCCACGGTCAACTGCTCCGCCGGGGTGTCGAATTACGTCGCCGAGCGGTTCAAGAACGGCGGCCTCCGGGACTACCCGAACGTGGACGGGGTGGTCGCCATCACCCATAAAGGGGGGTGCGGGACGAAGTGGGAGGGGGCGGACTTTCACATCCTCCAGCGGACGCTCGCCGGGTTCGCTCAGCACCCGAACGTCGCCGCCTACGTCGTGATCGGCTTAGGCTGCGAGGTCAACCAGGCGGTCAGCCTCGTCGAGAACTACCAGATGATCGAACTCTACGACCCGAAGCAGCGGCCGCCGGTGCTCCACATCCAGGAGAGCGGCGGGATCACGAAGACGGTTGAGGCCGGAGTGAATGCTGTGGCCTCCCTCCTGTCCCGCGCGAACGACGTGCGGCGGACGAAGCAGCCGATCTCCGAGATTCTGCTCGGCGCCAAATGCGGGGGGAGTGACGGCAACTCCGGCATCACCGCCAACCCGGCGCTGGGCGTGGCGGCGGACGAGCTGGTGCGGTACGGTGGGACGGTCGTCATCGGAGAGACGACGGAGATGTACGGCGCGGAGCACCTGCTGACGCGGCGGGCGAGGAACGAAGCGGTCGGGAAAAAATTGGTCGAGCGCATCCGGTGGTGGGAGTGGTACACGAAGACGCTCGGCGCGGAGATCAACGCCAACCCGGCGCCGGGGAACATCGCGGGCGGCCTGACGAACATCTACGAAAAATCTCTGGGCGCGATCGCCAAAGGTGGGACGACTCCGCTCAACGCTGTCTACCAGTACGCCGAGCGGATGACCGAGCACGGGTTCGTCATCATGGACACACCGGGGTTCGACCCGGTGACGATCACCGGCATGGTCGCCGGCGGGGCGAACGTCGTCGTGTTCACGACCGGACGCGGCTCCGTCTTTGGCTGCAAGCCGACCCCGTCGATCAAGGTGACGACCAACTCCCGCATCTACCATCACATGATCGAGGACATGGACTTCAACGCGGGGACGATCCTGGAAGGGGAGAGCGTGCGGGACGTCGGCCTGCGGCTGTTAGACGAGATCATCGAGGTGGCCTCCGGGAAAAAGACGAAGAGCGAACTCCACGGGATGGGAGATGAGGAGTTCTGCCCCTGGCCGGTCGGTCCGACGGTGTGAGAAGAGCGGTGATCGGTGGTCGGTTAAAACCAAAATGGATTCCCGCTTTCGCGGGAATGACCCCGGACTTCTCTCGTCACTCGTCACTTGTCACTCGTCACTGTTTTTACCGACCACCGACCACCGATCACCCTCATACAAAAAGCACGCAGTCTCCTGTCGCGCTCCATCGATCTTGTACAACGGCGGCGGCTGGATCGCGCACCCGTCCATCCGATGGGGACAACGCGGAGCGAACCGGCAGCCGGTCTGCGTGTGACTCTGCGCGTCTTCCTCAGAAGGCCACTCCACCTCCGTCTTCCATTTTTCTTTCGGGTCGGGCACCGGGATGGAGTTGATGAGCAACTGGACGTAGGGATGTTTCGGATGCTCGATGACGACGACGGTCTCCCCGCGCTCGACCACGGAACCCTGGTAGAGGACGTGCATCGCATCGCTGATCTGGTACGCCGTGCTCAGGTCGTGCGTGATGTACAGGAACGAGACGTGCTGCTCATCCCGCAGGCGCACGATAATGTCTAAGATCATCGCCCGGAGCGATGCATCGACCATCGAGACCGGCTCGTCGGCCACGATCAGCCGGGGTTTTAGCAGGTACGCCCGGGCCATCATCAGCCTCTGGCGCTGGCCGCCGCTGAGCTGGTGCGGGTATTTCTCTAACACCTCCTCCCCTCGCATGCCGACGACCCGCAGCGCCTCCTCGATCAACTCCCGCGCGTCCGCTTTCGTGCCCGCCAGACGGAAGCGAGCGATGACGACCTCGAAGACGCGCCGCACCCGGTAGAACGGGTTGTAGACCTCGTACGGGTCCTGGAACACCGCCTGCACCTTGCGCCGGTAGTCGAGACGGCGCGGGCCGGTCAGCCGGGCGATGTCCTGGCCTTTGTAGAGGATCTCCCCGGACGTGAGGGAAATGAAGCCTAAGATGGCGTTCGCTAAGGTCGTCTTCCCGCTTCCGCTCTCCCCGGCGATCGTCGTGATCGTGGCGGGTTGTTCGGGGATCGACAGACTGAAATCCTGCAACGCGACGACCGGCTCGCCGGAACGCCACATTCCGCTTCCGTAAATTTTTGTTGCGTGGCGGATTTCTAAGAGAGGAGATCTCATAAGGAGCAATCTACCCGGATTCCCACTCCCCGCTTTCGCGGGAATGACACCCCCCTATCGTCCCCC
>JACQVL010000135.1 GCA_016209865.1 Candidatus Latescibacterota bacterium
GCTGTCCATCACTCATTCCCGCCACACTGCGGCCGCCGTCGTGATCCTGACCGGCGAATGAGATCTTTGGCCATTTGGTATAGCCGCACGACCGTCAGCATCGGGTCACGCTCATCGTGCACGCAGGCGAACGCGTTCCGCGCTCGCTGCAAGCCGCCCGGCACCCTCCCTGGGCCTTGTCACTCGTCACTTGTCACTCGTCACTGTTCTTGTCCGATCACCGACCACTGCTTTCGCTTTCCATCGCCTTCGTCAATTCTTCCCATTTCCTGTACAGGTCGTCCAGGTCGGCCGTGGCCTTCATGTAGGCTCGTCCGGCTTCTGCCACCTTGACGGGGTCGGTGTAGACCCGCTCGTCGTTCAACGCCTGTTCGAGTTGCCTGACCTGCGCTTCCTGCGTCTGGATGGCCGCTTCCAGGTCGTCGACCGCTTGCCGCTGTTTCCTGAGCCGGGCGGCGGCCGGGTCGGTCTGGCGGGGCTTCACGGCCGGCGTTGGAACTGGCGGGGCGAGGTGTGCCTCATCCCGCCGCCCGTCCTCCTGCGCCTTCGCCAGGCGGTACGCCCGGTAACTGGAATAATCCCCATCCCATCGAGCGATGCCCTGATCGTCGAAGATCAGCAATTCCCGCGCCACCTGGTCGAGGAAGTACCGGTCGTGGGAGACGACGAGCAGGGTGCCGGGGTACTCCTGGAGCGCCTGCTCGAGGGCATGGCGGGAGGGAATATCCAGATGGTTCGTCGGCTCGTCGAGGATGAGCACGTTCGGTTCCGCGAAGATGAGCCTGGCTAACACCAGCCGGCCCTGCTCCCCTCCGCTCAGGTTGCCCACCTTCTTGAAGGCGTCGTCCCCGCTGAACAGAAACCGGCCGAGGATCGCCCGGATCGTCTCCTCCGCCATCGTCGGGCGGACGGCCCAGAGCTCCGCCAGGACCGTCCGCTCCCGCGACAGCCCGGCGCGTTCCTGGTCGTAATACCCAACCCGGACGGACGCGCCGACCCGCACCGTGCCCGACGTCGGCTGTTCCCGTCCTAAGATCAGACGGAGGAGGGTCGTCTTCCCGCATCCGTTCGGCCCGATGATGCCGATCCGGTCTTCCCGGCGGACGTGGAGGGTCAGGTCGGTGAAGAGCGTCCGGTCGCCGTACCTCTTCGAGGCCCGGTCGATCATCACCACGTCGTCCCCGCTGCGCGTCCTGGTCGTGAAGCGGAGGCTTGCCGCCCGTGCCGTGTCGTGAGGACGCTCGATCCGCTCTAACCGTTCGAGCATCTTCCGCCGTCCTTGCGCCTGCTTCGTCTTCTGTCCGGCGATGTTCCGCCGGATGAACTCTTCCGTCCGGACGATCATCTCCTGCTGTTGCTCGTACAGCCGCTCCTGCGTCTTCAGTCGCTCCTCTTTCAGGACGAGGTACCGGGAGTAATTCCCCGGAGAGGCATGGAGGGTCTGGCCGGTGAGTTCGACGATCGTCGTGACCGTGTTGTCTAAGAAATACCGGTCGTGCGAGACGAGGAGGATAGCGCCGCGGGACTCGCTGAGGTACCGTTCCAGCCATTCGGTCGCTGCCATGTCGAGGTGGCTCTCCGGCTCGTCTAAGAGGAGGAGGTCGGCGTCGCTCAGGAGGAGCCGGGCCAGGCCCAGCCGGGTCTTCTGGCCGCCGCTCAGGACGCGTGTCGGGAGGGACAGGTCAGCCTCGGTGAAGCCCAGGCCGAAGAGGACGGCTTCCGCCCGGTGCCGGTAGGCGTAACCGCCCGCTCGCTCGTACGCCTCCTGCAGGCGGCCATACCGGGCGAGCAGCCGTCGGGCGTCCTCCTCTGCGGCCTGCGACTGGCCGAGCGCGTGTTCGACCTCGCGCAGTTCCCGTTCGAGGTCGTGGATGGCGGTGAGTCCGCTGATCGCCTCATCCAGGACGGTGCGTTCCGGGTCGAGAGTGGGGTCCTGGGTCAGATACCCGATCCGGCAGCCGGACTGGCGGATGACCTCTCCCCCATCCGGGGCGAGCAGGCCGGCGATCAGCTTCAGGACGGTCGTCTTCCCGGCCCCGTTCGACCCGATCAGGCCGGCATGCTGGCCGGGCTCGATCCCCCAGGATGCCTCCCGGAGGATCATCTGCGCCCCGTAGTGTTTGGAGACGCGATGGAGTCTCACGAAGGGCATGGATACCAAAAAGCCATGGAAGAAACTCCTCCATGGCTTCAGCGCTGATGGTCTGAGGACGTGTTGAGTCGGGACGAGCGGATCGGCCTATCGCTTGTGGCTCTGGTTCTCGACGAGCTTCCCCTTCTCATACCATTCGATAAAGTTAAAGACACCTTTTCGGATAATCCCGCGCGGGTTGCCGTGGATATCGACCCGATCACTCCGGAGGGTGACGATGTTGGTCTTCGTCCCGATTTTCTCGTCCGCCACGACCGCCCGAGCGACGAAGAATTTCCCGTCCTGTTTACAGACACCGAAGTCGAGTTTTTTGCGGATGAGGTCCTGGACACAGAACTCGACCGCATCCCGTTTCTCGAATTCACCCGTGACCTGGATGAATTCTCCTTCGACCTCTCCCAACAGCATAGTAGCAGACCCTTTCTTTCGACGTGTGTCGGCAGGGCGGGGGGTTTTTTTCATCCTGGCATCACCGTCCTTTAAACGTCGGTTGGCGCTTTTCCAGGAACGCCGCGATCCCTTCAGCTTTGTCCTCAGTCGAGCAGACCTCGCCGAATCGTCTCGCCTCGAACGCTAAGGCAGCGTCCAGCGTGCGGTCGAGTCCGGCGTTGACGCATTCTTTCATCAGACGGAGCGCGATCGCCCCTTTACTGGCGAGCGTCTGAGCCAGTTCCTGGACGGCCGTCATCAAGTCGGCCGCCGGAACCACCCGGTTGACCAGGCCGATGCGATACGCTTCGGCCGCATCGATCATCGCTCCGGTCATCATCAATTCGAGCGCCCGGCCTCGTCCGATCAGGCGGGGGAGCCGCTGCGTGCCTCCGGCGCCGGGGATGATGCCGAGGTTGATCTCCGGCTGGCCAAACCGCGCGTTCTCCGACGCGACCCGGAGATCACACGCCATCGCTAACTCACAGCCGCCGCCCAGGGCCACCCCGTTGACGGCCGCGATGATCGGCTTGTCCAGTCCTTCCATCCGGGTGCACAGGGCATGCCAGGATTGCGCCATCGCCTCCGCCTCGGTCCGTCCCTGGTCGCCGATCTCCCGGATATCGGCGCCCGCCGCGAACGCCCGGTCCCCGCTGCCCGTCAGGATGACCACGCGCGCGGTGTCGTCACGATCGACCTCTTCACACACCGCCCGCAACTCATCCCGCACCATCGTATTGATCGCGTTCACCGGAGGGCGGTTGAGCGTAACCGTGACGATCCCGTCGTGTCGCTCTACCACGATCGTCTGAAAACCCATGCGGGACTCCTTTGATTGGGGGCACGGCTGTAGGGGCGCAGGATTCTGCGCCCCTACAACACCCCGACAACGATGACCCGTTGTGATCGTCAAATCTCATCAGGAACACATCTAAAATAAAGCCCTGCCAATACCTTGTCAATAGACTCGACGATTTTTCCTTACAATTTTTGAGTTATCAGAGAGTTATGAGGACGATGTTGGGAGAGAGTGGGGGAATAGAAGGGGTGTCATCTTGAGAACCGCTCACACCATGTCACCCTGAGCGCAGCGAAGGGTCTCGGAGACAATGAGATGCTTCGCTTCGCTCAGCATGACAAGGAAGGAGCGAGCCTGTTTCCTGGTGTTTGCCGGTCGATCAGCCTGCAGCCTCTATCCCCCTGGCGTCAGCCGTCCGGGGTCGTTGAACGACCATCATGGCCACATCATCACGGGGCGGGAACGTCATGAACGCGGAGACGTTCGTGTAGATCGTCTCAACCAGACGCTGAGGGTCAGCCTGGTGATGGGCGATGAGGAGGGCGCGTAACCGCCCTTCGGAGAATTCTTCCTCGTCGGCGTTCGAGGCTTCCGTCACCCCATCCGTATAGAGCAACAAGGTATCGCCCGGGTCGAGCCGGGTTTCCCCCTGTTCGTACGAACCCTGCGGAAACAGGCCCAGGGGTATCCCGCCCTTCCGCAAGTCTTCAATCTGTCCGGCTTGGGCGTGGAGGATGATCGGGAAAGGATGGCCGGCGTTCGTGTACGTCAGCCGGTACGACTGCGGGTCGAGGATTCCATAGAACGCCGTGACGAACGCGTGGGGGGCCAGATCATGCGCCAGGAGCGCGTTGACTCGTCGGATCACCTCGTGCGGGGGAACCTGACCCGCAGCCTGCACGCGGAAGAGCGCATGGGCCTCCGCCATGATGCGGGCGGCGGCAACCCCGTGTCCGCTCGCATCCGCGATGATCAGGCCGACCCGACCATCCGGGAGGTCGATCAAGCCGTAATAATCTCCGCCCACAGCCTGGCATGGGACGTTCAGGACGCCCACACGCAGAGCGGGGGCCTGGGACGCGCGTTCCGGGCGGAACGTGCCCTGGCGGCGCGCCTCGTGCTGCCGCACGAGGCGATGGGGGGTTGCGGGTGCGTTCATCTGGGTGATCATCGTCCGGCGTCCCTTCCCGTTCCAATCGTCTACACCTTGCGCTGCCGGCATCGGGCGAGACTGAACGCCTGATGCCAGGTCGACTCGGCCCCCGGCCCCGTCGGGCTGACGAGCACCTCGACCAGGTAGGGGGCCCCTTCCTGTGTTACCGCGATGCCGCGTTCGAGGGCGGCGCGGAGGTCGTCCGGCGTCGTCGCCCGTTCCCCTTCCACGCCCTGGCTCCGGGCAAGCTGGACGAAATCGATCGCCGGATCGCCTAAGTACATCCCGGCGTAGTGGCCGGTCTGCGCCATGTTCCCCCGGTACGCGGCGAAATTCTGCCGCACCGTCTGGTAGTTCAGGTTGTTCCAGATGAGGGTCAGGACGGGGACTTCGTACCGGGCCATCGTCCAGAACCCGGCGGCGCTGAACATCGTCGCCCCGTCCCCGATGTGGAGCACGACCTGGCGGTTCGGCTGGCCGAGTTTGGCCCCGATGGCCGCGCCAACCCCCCAGCCCAGGCTGCTGCCGCTGTTGGCGACCCGCATCTTCGCCCCCGACCCGTACCGGAGGAGCACTCCGGACACGCTGGACGCGTCGTGGCTGAAGTTCTCGTGCACGGTGATCGCCTCCGGGTCGAGCCTCTGTTCGACCAGCATCGCCACCTCATCCGGGTGCATCGGATGGCGTCCACAACAGCGCTGAACCTGGGCCTCGGCCTGCCGGCGGTATCCCGCAACCTCGGCGGTCAGGGCGTCGTACCGGGCGGCCCGGATTCGGGCGAACCGATCCGGCGTCGCCAGACTCCGGACGGCGTCGAGCAGGTCGGCCAGGGCGTCGTTGACATCCGCGATCACCGTCAGGTCGATCGGTCTCACCCGGTCTCTCTCGTTCGCGTCAAGTCCGATCGTCACGTGCTTCGCGTTCTTCGGCGGCCACGGGGTTGATGCGGGGCCTGCGTCATCCGGGAGCGCGCTGTCGAGGCCAAGCCCCAGGACGACATCGCACTGCGCGAGGGGAGTCGAGCCAGGGCTGCGGAGTGCCTGCATCAACGTTTTCTTGTGGTAGAAGAGCGGGTACTGAGTCGGGAACCCGCTCCCCCGGAAGAAATACCCCGTCCAGTCGGTGACCGGGACGCCCAAGAGGCCGGCCAGTTCGACCGCCTGCGCGACGGCGCCGGCGGCCTGGAGCTGGGGACCGACGACGAGCAGCGGCTGTGCCCCCTCGATCAACCACCGGGCCGCCTGCTCGACCTGCGTGGTGTCCGGGCGTACGGACGGCCGCGAAGGGACAGGGGGATAGTCGAATACCTCGGCTGTCACGCCCGGCTTGCTGAGCGCGTAGTCCGCGAACGCGACGTACACCGGGCCGGTCGGCGGAGTGGCGGCGAACTTGAACGCCCGGCGGAGGGCGGGCGGGATGCTGGCGGCGTCCCGCACCTCCCAGGAGAGTTTCGTGAACGGCTTGATGACATCCACCTGATCCGACCCCGGGCGCGGGGCGAGATCGACATCATCGCACCGTAAGGCCGGGTCGACCAGGCCTGCCGTGACGACGATCCCGGCCCGATCCCGGTGCGCGTTGTAGAGCTGGCCGCTCATCTGGGCGGTGCCCACGATCGCGTGCACGTTGACGAACGCGGGCTTGCCCGTCGCCTGGTGGTAGCCGTGCGCCATCGAGATGACGATGCCTTCGTGCAGCCCGATGATGAGCGGGAGA
>JACQVL010000136.1 GCA_016209865.1 Candidatus Latescibacterota bacterium
GGCCTGTACCGTATGGTCATCGAACGGGAGTTAGCGGCGCGCGGACTGCCCGACGCCCTGCTCTGGCTGCCGATCGTCGAGAGCGGGTTTACCCCGAAGGCCCGGTCGCAGGCCCAGGCGGTCGGTCTCTGGCAGTTCATCATGGCCACCGGCCAGCGGTACGGGCTGAAGCGGGATGCGTGGACGGACGACCGGATGAACCCGGACAAGGCGACGGTCGCGGCGGTGGAACACCTGAGCGACCTGTACGACGTGCTCGACGACTGGCTGCTGGCGATCGCCGCGTACAACTGCGGGGAGGAGCGCGTCCTCCGGGCGATCAACCGGCAGTCGACGTACGATTTCTGGCAGCTCGACCTCCCACGGGAGACGGAGCAGTACGTCCCCCGGTTCTTAGCCGTCGCCTCCATCATCGCCAACCCCGACCAGTACGGTGTGTCGCTCCCGACTCCGCGGTCGCCCTCTCCCTTCGATGAGCGTCTGATCGAAAAGTCGATCGCCTTAGCGGATGCGGCACGCGTCCTCGGCGTGCCCCCTGAGCACCTGAAGGCTCTCAACCCGTCGCTCCGGAGCGATGTAACCCCCCCGGCTGGCTACCGGCTGCGCGTCCCGGCCGGACTCGGCGATGGCCTGCTGGCAAGCCTGGGGGCGATTCCGGAGGCGAAACGCATCCCGGCCGGAGAGCCCAGGCGGTACAAAGTCCGGCGCGGGGATACCCTCTCCGGCATCGCCCAGAAGTTCGGGACGACGGTCATCGCGTTGAAGAAAGCGAACCGGCTACGAGGGAATACTCTGCGCGTCGGCCAGTCGCTGGACATCCCCGGTCTGGTCGAAGAGATGCCGGTCGCCGTACAGGCATCCACGCCCGCGAAGCCCGTGCCAGGGGCACGGAACGGGGGGAAGAAAGAGACGGCAGAGCCGGCCGTCCAGACTCTGGCGCCCGTGAAACCGGCCGCCGTCGCCGTGCAGAACGATTCTCTCTCGAAGCCGGTCTCCCCTGTGCCGTCCCGTTCCTATAAAGTCCGGCGTGGGGATACCCTCTCCGGCATCGCCCAGAAGTTCGGGACGACGGTCATCGCCCTGAAGCAGGCCAACCGGCTGAAGAACAACCGGCTCGCCGCCGGCCGGGTGCTCACCATCCCCGATGCCGGGGCTGGCGAGCCGGTCGCGGCTGTCCAGCCAGCGTTCGAACGGCCAGCGCCGGCGCCCGCCGTAGCGCCCTCAGCGCCATCAGATTCCTTGGCGCACGGTCTGTTCCCAACGACCCACGCCGTGAGACCCGGAGATACCATCTGGTCGATCGCCCGTCAGTACGGGCTGACCGTGCCCGAACTGATGGACCTGAACGGATTGAAGCGCGGGGCGATGCTCCAGCGCAGCCAGGTCCTCCGGGTCGTCCCCGAAGACGCCCGCACGATCTACTACACTGTCGCGCCGGGCGATACCCTCTACTCGATCAGCAAGGCGCACGCCGTCCCGGTTCGCTCGCTGATGGAATGGAACCAGCTCGGTTCGTTCGAGATCAAGACCGGACAGCGCCTGAAGATCGTGCTCGCTCAATGACCGACCTCCAACCCGGCCAGTTTCTCACCGTCGAGATCGAGAAATTAGTCTACGGCGGAGACGGCCTGGCCCGGCATGAATCCTGCGCCGTGTTTGTTCCCCGTGGGGTGCCCGGCGACCGGGTCGTCGTCCGGCTGACCGAGGTGAAGGCCACGTACGCCCGCGGGGAGATCACGGAGATCCTCAGCCCGTCCCCGTCTCGTCTGCATCCCGAATGTCAGGCGTTCCACGACGGCTGCGGCGGGTGCCAGTGGCTGCACATCGCCTACGCCGACCAGTTGGCCTGGAAGAAGCGGATCGTCGAGGAAACCCTCGCCCGTGTCGGCAAACTCCCAGATGTCCCCGTCCACGACGTCATCGGGATGACCGACCCGTTCTTCTACCGGAACAAGCTCGTCGTGCGGGCGCGAGGCCCGGCCGAGAAGCTGCGCGTCGGACTGCACACCCCCAAGACCCATTGGGTGGTCAACGTCTTCAACCGGGCGGACGGGCAGTGTTACATCCAGAGTCCGCTGAATAACCGGCTCGCCCGGGCGTTAGCGGCCTTCCTCGTCCGCCGCCGTCTCCCCCTCAAAGTCGCCACCATCCAAACCTCCGAGGAAGGGGAGGTCGGGATCGACCTCGACCGGAAGCTGACTGCGGAGATCACCGCCGAATTACACGGCATCGGCCGTCAGAGCCCGCATGTTCATTACACGGTCAACGGACGCCGGTTCCGCGTCACCCCCCCGTCGTTCTTCCAGGCGAACACCGCGCAGACGGGGGCGCTCATCGACGCGGCCTTAGGTTTGCTCCCCGAAGGGCGGTTCCGGACGGTGGTCGATGTGTACTGTGGAGTCGGGCTGTTCAGCCTGTTCTTAGCCGGTCGGGCGGACGTGGTGTACGGGATCGAGGAATCACGGACGGCGGTCGAGGACGCGAGGCACAACGCGGAGGCGCAGGGCGCGTCGAACGTCCGGTTCATCCGGGGGAAGGCGGAGGAGGGGTTACCCGCGATCGTGGCGGACGCCGGCCGGGTTGACGCCGTGCTCGTCGACCCGCCCCGCGCCGGCTGCGACCCGGTCGTGCTGGACGCGATCAGCCGCTGCCAGCCGTCGGTGCTTGTCTACGTTTCCTGCGACCCGACCACCTTAGCCCGCGACCTGGCCGTCCTGCGCCAGCAGGGCCTCATCCCCACCGAGGTCCAGCCGGTCGACATGTTCCCCCAGACGTACCACATCGAGTGCGTGGCGGCATGTGTGCGTGTGTGAACGTTGACACGTTGACACGTTAGAACGTTGAATCGAATCAACCCCATGACACGTGAACGAGGAGGCCTCATGCGCCTGTACTATCAGGATGACCACGCCCAGATCTGGAACGGAGACGCCCGCCGTCTGACAGAAATCGAAGATGAGAGTGTTGGGCTGGTGTTGACCAGTCCGCCCTGGTGGGATGGAGGGGATTATGGTCACGAACACCAGATCGGGTTCGGGCAGAAGTACGATGACTTCCTGGATGCCCTCGTCCTGGCCTGGCAGGAATGTTACCGGTGCCTGCAGCCGGGACGGGTGGCCATCGCCTGGATGGCGGACATGGGATGGCGTTCCCAGCCGGTCCCGTTAGCCACCGATACCCATCAGACATTCCGCCGGGCCGGGTTTCAGTACGAGGGGACCGTCTACTGGTACGCCTGGCCGTTCAGACCCCCGCCCCCGCCGGACGCCTGCGTCCCGATGACCGCCCGGCTGAAGGAGAGTCCAGGGGTCCTGGTCATCTACCGGAAACCGGGAACGATGACCCCGCCCCCGCCGGACACGATCTTAGCCAGCCGGATCGACCCGCGTGAATACCGGGACAGCCTGTACCCGGTCTGGACGCCGGGCCCGATGCTCGACGACCCGTATTATCGTCTCATCCGGCTGTGGTCATACGCCGGGGAGACCGTCCTCGACCCGTTCGTCGGACAGGGCACGGTCTGCGCGTACGCGAAGCGGCTCGGCCGTCGCGGGGTCGGCGTGGAACTGAACGAATCCACCTGTGCGTTCGCCGCCGACATGGTGCGCGCGGCGCACCCTCCGGCCAGCGGGTCGTAAGGCAACCGTGACGGGTGCATTTTTTTCGTCCGCCAGGCAGAATTTCCTTGCACTAAACAGATGTATAGTATATATTAGAGGAGAACAACATTTCGCAGGCATCTGGCAGCACACGTGTAAGGAGCCGTCACCATGACAACCACAACCCCATATCCCACGGCCAGCCTGCTTGATGCCCTCGGGCGGTCACCGCGTCCTCGTCGCACTTTTGAGGACCTGGCCGTCCAGATGGGTCTGGAAGGCTATCGGGTCCGGTTCATTCCGGATTCGGAAGGCGAAGCCATCGTGAAGACCCCGCGTCAGATTCTCCACACCGTTTCCCTGACGGGCGCCACGCTCCCGCCTGGGTGCTCCTGTCCGGGGCACCGGCATCGGGGCCATTGCAAACATCTCACGGTGCTCGACTATTACCGGCCCTGCGACGAGCCGGGCTGCCGAGGAACGCAGGAGTATGCGGAGGAGCAGACGGCCGGGGGCGGACTGTTGCGGGTCTTCCGCTGCCTGGTCTGTGGGAAGGCGACCGACGCCAGCCTCGTCTACGAAAAGCGCCAGCACGCCCGGTCGCCCCGGCACGAGCCCCAGGCGGCATGAGAAGATATTTTGGATTTTGGATTTGCGATTTTGGATTAAAGACAACACCCCAAAAGCGACGAACGGTTATCATCTTGCTCACAATCCAAAATCCAAAATCTAAAATCCAAAATCGACGAAGACAGAGGAGAAACCCGTGGCCGTCGCCAAGCCCATTGTCCCGGAAGAGTTGCAGCATCTGATCGCCCGGTTCATCCTGTTCTGTCGGGAAGAGACCCTCTTGTTAGACGGCGTCGACCTCAAGAAGACCCGAGTGACGGCGAAGAAGGGAGGGTTGACGCTTCAGCTTCCCTACGTCGACCGGCATCGCCGGCCGGTGTTATTGGACGTGACTCAGCAACAGGACCGGTGGCTGTTGTCCGACGGAGGGCGTATTCTGGCAGGTTGCCGGGGCCGGTTGTGCCAGGCATACCTTCGCCATGTCCTGCGATGGTACGGGCTTGCCCGCCGCGACGGGGCGCTCATCCTGGAGACGTCCGCGGCCGGGTTTGCCGGGAAACTGTACACGTTTATCCGGGTCCTCCGGACGATCGATTACTTGATCCAGTAGGTAGTGAGGTGCTGGTGTGGTGCGATCGGTCCGGCCGTCTCATCGTCCTACACACTCTGCGTGATGTGCATGAACTCTTCGATCGGGATTCCGACGAGCGTCTGCGTCGTGACCGCCCCGATGGCGTTGATCTGCAACGCCGCCTTCATCGCGGAGGCGTTGTCCGGGTACTCGTTGATGGCAACCAAGTCATACGCGCCGAACGTGGCGTACGCCGCGATCGGCTTCCCACCACAGGCTTTGGCGATCTCCTGGTAGCGGGCAGCTCGGTTCGGAGAATCCTTGATCGTCTTCACTCCTTCTGTCGTGAAGTTTACGAGTGAAATGTAGACTGGCATCGCAGTCTCCTCCTTTCCCGCACCTCCACCAGCACCCTTACTACTCCACAATCACGCGGCATAACGCTTTCGCACGCAGGGACAGCGTCTCGTAGACCGCCCGTGGAAGAGGGGTTTCCAGGTTCGGGAGACGAAACCAGGGGGCGGTGTACCCGGCGCTGGTCATCGGCCGGATTTCGTCCGAGTCGTTGGCCGTGCCGCCGTGCCAGCAGCGCACGTCCCGGATGATCGCCGTCCCCGTCGGGGCGCACACGATCGACTGCTTCATGCGATCCGGTTCTTGTTCCAACGTGGGAATGGGATGGCGGGATCGATGTGTCCCCGGCACGAACCGGATCGCCCCGTTGATCGTCTTGAACTCGATCATCAGATAGTTGACGACGATAAACGGGGGCGGGACATCGCGCACTGTCACCTGTCCCAGCGGGTCGTGAAAGACATCGCCAAGATCGGAGTGCAGGGGTTGAATCGTCGCTCCCGGCGCTGAGTAATCCCCTCCCGCGCCGCTGCACAGGTACTCGGCGCTCTCCCAGATTCTGTCCAGGATCGGCAGCACCGTCGGCAGGTCGATCAGTTGGAC
>JACQVL010000128.1 GCA_016209865.1 Candidatus Latescibacterota bacterium
GAGGGGAGATCGCCCCGCAGAGCGCACTCCCCCTTTCTCTCCCCACCGTGGGAGAGAAAGGGGGCCGGGGGGATAGTGAGGGAAAGACCCCGAACCCCGAATCCCGAACCCCGAGCCCTATCGTCCGCCTCACCGCCCGCATCGACTGGGAATCTCGCCCGGCGCAGAACCTCTACGCCTTCCTTCCCGGCACCGACCCGGCCGTCGCGGATGAACTCATCGTGCTTGAAGCGTACTACGACGCGATGTCGGTCGTCCCGTCCCTCGCCCCTGGGGCGGAACAGGCATGCGGTCTGGCCGCCCTCCTCGAGCTGGCCCGGTGGCTCACGGCACATCCGCTCAAACGGCCGGTGCTCTTCATGGCGTCGGCTGGACACGGCGAAGGCCTCGCCGGCGCCCGGGCGTTCGTCGCCCGCCACGTCCGCCGGACGGACCACCCGCTGAAGGTGGCCCTCTTCCTCGCGCTCGACCTGTCGAGCGGGTCCGACCGACTGGGACTCCTCTATAAAGGAAATTTCTACGATGAAGATCAGAAGTACCTCCAGCCGTGGGTCGCCCAGATCGGCCGCCAGGCGACCACCCTCGCCGGGGAGATCGGTCAGGCGCTCCACCTCGACCCGGCTCGCCTCCTGGTCGACGGCATCAACCCGACCGGCGGGCGGACCTGGCAGACGTACATCCCCGGCCGCATCGCCCTCGACCATGAGCCGGTCGTCCTGGCGGGACGGCCCGGCCTGGCGTTCGTCACGGTGGAGGACGCGCGCCTGACCGTCGATACCCCCCTGGATACGGCGGAGCGCGTGAACCTCGACAACCTCACCCGGCAAACGCGCACCCTGATGTGCCTCTTGCCCGACTTACTCAACACCTCCGCCCCGTTCGTCACGAAGCGGCTGATCGACGTCTGGGGCACGCTCTCCGGCCGGGTGGTGGAATTCGACGTCTCCGTCAATATCCTGCCGGACAAGCCCGTCCCAGATGCCCTCGTCACGGCGGCCTCGTTCGTCACCCCGAAGACGCTGATGGGCGTCCGGGCGATCCCGATGGGGATGACCGACGCTGCTGGACGATTCGCTCTGGATGGGTTAGCGACGGTCCGGGGCGTCGGGGGGTTGCGCGGACTGATGTCCGTCTCCGCGTTCCGATCCCACCCGGAGACGGGCGTGCTCGTCTACGCGCCCGACCGTGGAGCGCAGGGCGAGGGGAGCTTCCCGACGCGCGTCCGGATGCTCAGCGCCAGGCGAGAGGCGACGGTCGTCGTCTTCCGGTGCCAGCCCGTGACGCTGTTCGACCTGATCGATCAACGGTACTTCTTCCCGCTCCAGACGCTCGCCGTCTACGACGCCGGGACGAACGGCCAGCCGTTCATCTACGGGCATGCTCTTCCGCAGTCGTGGGACTTCAGTCAATCCGTCGAGCCGTGCGCGGTCGTCTTCGGCCAGCCGGGAGCGCGGCTCCGGGTGACGATGAGCTCCGGGTTAGCCGGCCGGCAACTCCTGCTCCTGAACGCGACGGAAGACGATCCCGACGGGACCGGGTTCCAGGTGGATGACCGGCCGGCCGTCGTCCACACCGCCTACCGGGTGGCCCGCGACATGTGGACGCTCGACGACGACCGCCTCCGGCAGTTTGCCCGTCATGGCATCATCAACCGCCAGGTCGACCGGCTGCACCGGACGGCGAAAGGACTGCTCGACCGCGCGGAGGCGGCGCTCCGGGCGCGGCGGTACGACGAGTTCATCGCGTCCGCGAAAGCCGCCTGGAGCGTCGAGTCGCGGGCGTATCCCGATATCTTGGGCACGGTCGAGGATGCGGTCACGGGTGTGATGTTCTACCTGGCTCTGCTCGTCCCGTTCGCCTACTGCGCCGAGCGGCTGCTGTTCGCCGGCCGCCGGATCGAATGGCGGATCATCGGGATGTTCGGCATCTTCACCGTCGTCTTCATCATCCTCCAGGTCGTCCATCCGGCGTTCGCCATTACCCTCACCCCCCTGATCGTTCTCTTAGCGTTCCTCATCATCGCTATGGCCTCGGCGGTCATCGGGATCGTCACGATGAAGTTCGAGGCGCGTCTCGCTGAGTTGAAGACCGGGCGGACGGGCCGGCACGAGGATGACGTCAGCCGGGTCGGGTCGATGGCCACCGCCGGGGTGCTGGGCATCGCCAACATGCGGAACCGTCCGTTCCGCACCGCGCTCACCTGTCTGACGCTCGTGCTGCTCACGTTCTCCGTCATCTCGTTCACGTCCGTCATCCGCCATCTGCGGCTGAACAAGGTCGCCTATTCAGAGGCGCAACCCGCCTACGCCGGTCTCCTGCTCCGCCACCGGACGTGGGAACCGCTCGCGGACGAAACCTATGCCGTCTTTGCCAATGAGTTCGGGGAGAGCGGCCCGGTCGCACCGCGCACCTGGTACTACTCGTCGCGGGTGGGCGACCGCTCGTTCGTCGATGTCCGGAATCCCGCGTCCGGCGCGACGTTCGTGGCCACGGCGGTCGTCGGGTTGACGCATGAGGAGGCCCGGCTGCGTCCCTCGCTGTTAGCCTGTCTCGCGGGCGGTCGCTGGTTCAGCGCGGACGACCGGATGGGGGCGATCCTCCCGATCGGGGTCGCCCGGCGATTGGGCATCGACCCGGCGCGGCTCGACAGCGCCCGCGTGACGATCGCGGGCCGGCAGATGCCTGTCGTGGGGGTGATCGATCCCGCGCGGTGGGATCGGTCGGCTGATCTTGACGCCGAGGCATTGACGCCGGTGGACTTCGTTCAGATGTCGGAGCGCCGGGCGCGCCAGGGACCGCCCGACCCGGAGGACTTCGAGGAGTATATCCACCTCCCGGCTGAGAACATCATCTTCCTTCCGTACCCGCTCGTCATCAGCTTAGGCGGCACGTTGCAGTCGATCGCGGTCGGGTTTGCCGATGCTCGCGTCGTGGCCGAGACGCTCGACGCGCTCATGCCGCGGACGGCGCTGACGCTGTTCGCCGGGACGGGCGACCGGGTGTACCTGTACAGCACGATCGGGGCGACGGCGGTGGGCGGGCTGAGCGACCTGGTCGTCCCCATCCTGATCGCCGCGCTGATCGTGATGAACACGATGCTCGGCTCAGTGTACGAACGGACGCGGGAGATCGGGGTGTTCAACTCGGTCGGACTGGCCCCCGGTCACGTCGCCGCGCTGTTCTTGGCGGAAGCGTGCGTGTACGCGGTGATCGGGGTGGTGCTCGGCTACCTGATCGGCCAGAGCGTCTCCCGCCTGATCATCCGGTTCGACTGGCTGCCGGGGTTCGAGCTGAACGTCTCTTCCCTTGCGGCGGTGGGCGCGAGCGCGCTCGTCATGGCGGTGGTCATCCTCTCGACCGTCTACCCGGCGCGACTCGCCTCCCGGATCGCCGTGCCCGCCGTCGAGATGGGTTGGCGGCTGCCGCCGACGCCGGGCGACCGGCTCGTCATCCCCCTGCCGTTCACCGTGACGGGCAGCCATGCGATCGGGATCAACGCCTACCTGAAGGAGTTCCTCGACACGCACGTCGAGGCGGCGGTCGGCCAGTTCGCCTGCGATGAGGTGATGTTGTCGTCAACGCCTGTCATGTCTGATATTGATACTCCGTACTCCGCACTCTACACTCCGCACTCGATCGGGCTCTCCCTCCGGTTCATCGCCTGGCTCGTCCCGTACGACCTCGGCGTCAGTCAACGGGTGGAGCTGCGGACGATCCCGACGGACGACCCGCACATCTCCGCGCTCGAATTCGTCATCGACCGGCTGAGCGGGGACGCTGCGTCCTGGCGGCGGGTGAACCGGAACTTTCTGAACATCCTGCGGAAGCAGTTCCTGATCTGGCGGACGTTAGGAAGAAGCGGACAGGAGCGGTACGCGGAGGTAGGACGAGCGATGGTGGGAGGAGGCGCGGACGGGGAATGAGTAACTCCCACCTGGGGTTTCAATGAGGGTGCCGCTCAATATCGTGGGGACCGACACGGTAGAGGATATACGTGTCGCCCGCGATGACAAAGGTGAAGCGGTAGCTGCGGCTGACGCGGGCTTCCCAGAGATCCCGGCCCTCGGGGCCCCTGTTGGCCTTCCATCTTTCTGGCCCGGAGAGAGGGATGGCGCAGGTCGGACAGTAAAAACTCCAACGCCTTATCGCATCGGTTTTGGAGGTGGTGGGGAAGCTGCTGATATTGCCGCGCAAACCCAGGGGTAAAGGACGCCCTCATACCTGGGTGTCTTTCAGAGCGCGGATCAGTTCTTCAGCAGTCTCAAAGGGACCGACGAGCTTTCCTTGTTTGACCTCCTCGAACGCCTCCTGCATCATCCGCTGCCAGGTCTCGGTGTAGTACCACGCCTGATCTTTGGGGATGCGCTTGCGCGGGATCAGCAGGATCGCCTTCTCATTGGCTACGACTTCCAATTCCTCCCCGGCGGTGAGACCGAGCTGTTTGACGGTCGCGGCGGGGAGGGTAATCTCGCGTCGGGGTCCCAGTTTCACCTTAGGCATTCTCTCCCCCTCAATGGTTGATGAACTATCAATCTCATTGGCCTGTCGCGCAGCTCGGCCTGCCTGCGGAGAACCTTCTCCTTGGTGGGTGCCAGCATGCGATCGAGCCGGCGCAGGACGGTGAGCGAATCCGGCTCTTTCGCGCCCGTTGTCAGAAACCTACTGATGTTGAGCGGCCTGATGTTGAGCGGCCAGCGCACCATCGATCAGCGCGAACACCGCCAGCAGCATCAGCAAGGCGCCACCCGTGAACCAGCCTGTCGACCCAAACTTCCACCAGTGATCCGTCATGCCCGCGATGAGGCCTAAAACTCCGCAGAGGAGCCCCAGTGCCGCTGCCCCCCGCGCTGCCATACTTCGCCTGTGCCCGTACGCCATGTGTGGTCTCCTCTCCTTCACGCGACGCCAAGCGCCGCGTGAGTCCACTATACCAATTCCGTTCCACTGAGTCGGCCGTCATCGCATCCATAGGATGCGGATGCCATCTGCCGCCCCCAGGAGGACACCCACCGAAGAAGCCCAGCCGCGCGAACCACCGTCCAGGCTCAACGCCTCCCACGCCGAGCGCGGTTCACGTCGGCCGCAGCGCCTTGTTAGCCTACCCACACGCACGGCCATACCCAGCCCACCGTCCACCCCCAGTGTCCAGTAATATATTCTGCGCCTGAGGAATACGCAACAGGAATCAGTCGGCGACAATGGAGAAATGGGATTACACCGATCCTGCGGCTCGATACTCGGGCCTGACATTATAGCGGTACCCGACATAGATGAGCAACAGGCCGAGCAGTTCTGCGACGTACAGGACTTCTGTATACCTAAATCGCGTAAACGCCCTTTCTACCCCAGCCCCGCGTGTTTGCAGACAATCTCCACCGCCTTGACGAGGGTTTTTGCGCCCAATCTCGCATACTCTTCGATGAGGTTACCGTCCTCATCCAGCGTCCCTAAGCCGGGACCGAGGAACATTTTCCCGCCGTATATCGTGGCCGGCTCGACCCCCATCTCGACCTGGGCGGACACGATCGGGTTGGTGTTTGCCCAGAGGTCTTCGAGGGTAAAGAGGGGAATGCCGAACCCGCCGTCGTCCCACGTCTGCTCGTAGTTCAACTCCGTGCCTCCGAGCTGATACGTCTTCGTGAAGATGAATTTGTCCCGGAACCGGCCCGGCGTGAACGATTGAAATTCTTCGACGATGATCTCATGAAACCTGTCGATAGGGTCTTTCACGAGCTGCGGTCGGTCGCGCAGGACTCGCAGGTACGCTAACAGGCCGACGAGGGTATCCCGGCCGGGGTCGCTGAACGTGAAGACCGCCTTGCCGTGGGACGAGACCTCCCCGTACCGCTGCCCCCCCAATCCCATGCCCTTCCGCACCGGGTTGATGATCTCATCTTTCCCGATGATCAGGCCGCAGGCGGGCGCGCGTCCGGGCTTGTCCATGCTGTAGGTGATGATGTCCGCGCCGACATGACGGGGATCCATCCCGATGAATGGGATCGACCCGCCGGTATCGACGATGAACGGGACGTCGTACTCGCGGGCGACGTCGCCGAGCCGCCGCATCAGGACGGGCGTCCCGTGCTCGTCTTTCTGTGCATGGCCGTAGCTCGGCGTGTCGTACCCGATCGCAGTGACCGCGGCTAAGAGGGACGCATGCCGGGCCGCCGCCTTCCGGACGTTCTCCATCGTGTGATCGACGTCGATCCGGGTCAGCAACGGGGTCGGGTTAAAGCGAATCCCGTGGGATTCATACCGGGCCCCCGCAAACCGTACGTAGAGGGCTTCTAAGTTGGCTAAGCTCTTCCCTTCAATCCCCAGCTCGCCCCCGGCGACGGTGCGGTCGACTAACAAGTTTTTATACTTCGGCGGGAACGCCCGGCCGTAGCCGCCGATCCATTCCGGGTCTTCGCCGTAGAGCATCAGGAACCGGGCGCGGTAGATGTCCCCATGCCGCATGGCCGGGGGAGTGCACAGCGCTTCCATGCAGATGCGGATGGCGGCCTCGCACGTGTTGGCGACTGCCGCGTCGTACTCGTCGCCGTACACGTCTTTCACGACGTCACGGATGTCATCTTCGACGACGCGAACGGGGAGCGTCCGTCCGCCGCGATTCGCGTTGACGATCTCATCCAGCACGTAGCCGGGCAAGTTGCCCGGACGGGAGGAACTGCCCGGATACAGGCCGATATCAGCCTTCAGTTTCTCGATCCCCAATTGTTTACCGTACTGACGGGCTTCTTCATGGATCTTGGGAATGCTCTCGTAGATGTGCTGGTACCATCGGTAGCGGTACATGGGTTTCATACGGGAAGGCTCCTTACTCAGATCGCTGCGTCCGCCACCTTCGAGGCCGTCCCTTTTTCCTCGGCCGTCCGGCGCAGGACAGCGGCGATGCGGTTCAGGCCCTCACGGAGATAAGCATGCTCCAGGCCGTAACTCACGCGCAGATGATGGGGAATTCCGAAATGGTCGCCCGGAGCGACGAGCACCGAGGCGTCGTGGATCAGGCGGTCGGTCAGGGTGATCGAATCTATCGCCAGGTGGTACCGGGGGAAGGCGATGGCCGCCGCCTGGGGCGGGACGACACTGACTACGTCGGCGTGCTCGTCCGCCCAGGCTTCGAACACCGACCAGCCGCGACGGATGTACTGGCGCGTCCGGTCGAGGAGGGCCGGCCGCACCTGGCGACTCAACGCTATGGGGGCGAGCAGGTGGTTGGAGAGCTTCGCGGTGCTGATGGACAGGTACTCATGACGGGCCCAGAGCTGGTCGATCATCTCCACCGGTCCGACGACCCAGCCGATCCGCAGGCCGGGCAATCCGTACGCTTTGGAGAGGCTGCCCGCGGCTAGGACCCTGTCGTACCGCCCGTAGAACGTGGGCGTGAACGTGTCGGTCTCCCGTTCCGCCCCGGCATACACCTCATCCGTCAGCAGCCAGGCCCCGCGACGTTCGGCGACGCGCACGACCGCGTCCATCTCGGCGAGCGTCATGATATGGCCGGTCGGGTTGTTCGGGTTGCACACGGCGACGAGCTTTGTCGCGTCCGTCACCGCCTGTCTGAGCTGCTCCTCATCCAGCGCCCAGCCACGGTCGGGGTCGAGACGGAATGTCATCCGCACCGCGCCGAGGTTGTGCGCAAGACCCCAGCCCTGCAAATAATTCGGGACCTGAATCGCCACAGAATCGCCCGCCTGAAGAAGGGTGGTGAACACCAGAAAATTCGCCTCCGCGCATCCGACCGTCACCAGGACGTTGTCGGGCGTCGTGCCGGGGTACCACTGGGCGATCGCTTCCCTGAGGGCAAGCGAGCCGTTCGCCACTCCATACCCTAACTCAATCTCCAGCATCCGCTGGACGAGCGTTGAATCATACGCCGCCAGCTCTGCCAGCGTGACGGGATGGACGCCGCTCTCGGAGAGGTTGTACTCGACGACGTTCTCCCATCGGGACATGATCCGTTCCAGGTCGAACGGTTGGAACACGTGCGCCATGGCGTTGATCCTCCTTTGTCTGTTGTGGAGTCATTCCCGCGAACGCGGCAATCCTTTTCTCCGCCACGCATAGTACACCGGCACGCCGAGCGCGGTGAACCCCAATCCGGCCAGGGATTCGACGGGGGAGGCGAAGATCGTGTTGATCAGAATCCCCACCGACGCGAAGATGAACAGGAGCGGGATGGCCGGATAACCCCAGGCCTGATACGGCCGCGGGAGGTCGGGGTATTTCTTCCGCAGGGTGAACACGGACGCGGCGGCGACGATCCAGAAGATGATGACGACGAACATCATGTACGTGAACAGTTGTTCGAACGTCCCGGTGACGGCCAGGAGACACGCCCAGACGCCCTGGATGAGGATGGCAAAGCCGGGCGTCCGGAAGCGGGGATGGACGATCGACATTCTGTGGAAAAACAGCCGGTCTTGTGCCATCGCGTAGTACACGCGAGGGCCGACGAAGATGGAGCCGTTCAGCGCCCCGGACGAGGCGATCACGACGACGGCAGCGATCACACCGGCCGCCGTTTGTCCATGCAGCGCCGTCACCGCTTTCTCGGCGACCCTGACCACCCCCACCATCTCATCGATGGGGAGGGCGCGAAGGTAGACGTAGTTCATCGACACATAGAGAAGGGTAATGATCGAGGTGCCCATGACGAGCGCCCTGGGAATCGTGCGCTGCGGGTTCTTGATCTCTCCCGCGATGTAGTTGATATTGTTCCAGCCGTCGAACGCGTAGGACACCGCGATCAACGCGACGCCGAACCCGGTGATGAGTCTGCCCACGCTGAATCCCGCCGGCCGCAGGGCCAGCTCAGGATGAATGCCTGACCCGGCCGTCACCCCGAACACGATCAGGATGGCGATCGCGCCGATCTTCGCCACAGTACACACGTTCTGGATCGTCTTCCCCAGTCCCACGCCTAAGTAATTGACCGCCGATAAGCCGAGAATCAGGATGCATGCGACGACCTGTCCCATCGAGAGGGTGTAGTGAATGCCTCGATGAAGCACCCGGATGTCGTGAGTCAAGACGACCGTCGTGGTCGACAGGGAGGGGAAAAAGTAGCCGAGATACTCCGCGCAGGCGACCGCCACCGCCGCCACCGCACCGGTCGCCACCGTGAAGAACATGATCCAGCCGTACAGAAAGCCGGGGAGCGCCCCGTACGCTTCTCGGATGTACACGTATTGCCCCCCGGCCTCGGGCATCGCCGCGCCCAGTTCCGCGTAGATCAGCGCCCCGGCTAAGGTGAGCAGGCCGCCGACGATCCACGCCAGCAGGATCAGGCCGGGTGAAGGGATGGACTGCGCGATCAGACCGGTGGTGAGGAAAATCCCCGACCCGACGACGATGCCCACTATCATCATCGTCGCGTCGAACAGGCCGAGCCGCCTGACTAAGCCGTCCTGATGCGAACTGTCTACACTCGCGTTCGCCATACACCCTCACGCCGCCCGGTTCTGCTCGTAGACCCGGAAGTGCTCCCCTTCGCGCTCCTCCGGGTCGGCCAGTTTCAGCCAGACCGCGTGGTCCTTCTTCTCCCCGCTGACTTCCTGAACCGCCCCCGCCTGACTCGGGTCGTTCCCGCTCCAGACGACTTCCCCGTCCTGAAGGTAAATAAACCGGCCGGCGTACCGCTCAGCGAGCCGGTTCTGGTCCGACCGGTAGATTAGCGCCTGCTCGCAGGCGGAGCGACGGAGGTTCATGATCAACTCCGGCGGGTCGTACTCAAAGGAATTAAATTCCGCGAGCGGGGGCGTCAGGTCGGTCTCAAAATCGATCTCCTCTAAATTGACCGTCCCGAACCCGTGATCGGCGGCGACTTTGATCGGGCTGCGGTCGCGGCGGTACGGGGGACTCGGCCAGTCGAGGGTCGGGTCGTGGCCCATCAGGTATGCCCCGCACGCGTCCGTGGCGATGACGTGATCCCCCGCGATCAGGGCGTCGCAGACCCGGCCCTCGCCGCCCCACTCACAGCCTTTCTGGCCGGTCAGGGCGTCGATGATGTTGAGGCACGGCTGGGTGATCAGACCCAGGTCGGGGAGGACGTAGGACAGCCGGATGACGTGATGGTAGTACGATCGCACCCGGCCGTGCGGCATGACCGGCGGAAGGCCGAAGAGGTTCTTCAGGCAGAGGGTGATTCCCATGAACGCATGGTTCTTCATCTTGGCGATGGAGACGAACGCGTCCGATTCGCCGATGACCGAGGAGAGCTGGTACTCCGAGAACATCAGCCCGCCGCCGGGGACGCGGTACCGGGTGAACGGAGGGTCCCCGGCCTCGATGTACGGGATGCCGAACTCCTCGAAGATCGGCCGCATGTTGAAGTCGTTCCCCGGCCGTTCGCCGGGGGATGCAAAACTGCTGTCGAGGACGACGAGCTGCGCGTCGGTGCGTTCGCGCAAGAGACGCAGTGAGGCGCGGAGGACGTCCTCGTCCACCAGCTCCTGGCGGCGACCGCCGACGCGCCGGATGTTGTCCGTCCGCATCTGCATGTTGACCTTGAGGACGACCTTCTTCGCGTTCTCCAGCTTCTCCCATGAGCGCGAAAGGGGCGCGGTGATCGTCTTGAGCTTCTCGTAGATTTCATCCGGCGACGCGGTGTGGCTGCACCGTAGCGCACGGACCTTATACGCTTTCTCGTCTGGCATGATGCGTCTCCTCGTGAAGGTATTCGTGGGGAGAGATGTGGATCGTGTCTTCTAATGTGATGCCGTCATCCTCGATCGTCAAGCCATTCCGACGACCGTGCCAATCATGCGCTGGCCTGGCCCCCGCAGCTCTGGAGCCAGGCGCGGCCATCGCGTGCCATGAGCGCATCGGCCTCTGCCGGTCCCCAGCTCCCCGGCTCGTAGAGAATCAACGGCGGTGCGTGATGGTGCTCCCATTCTTCGAGGAGCGAGTCTACCAACTCCCATGCGCGCGTGATCTCATCACTGCGGGCAAAGAGAGAAGCGTCTCCGTGAATCGCATCCAGGAGTAAGCGTTCGTAAGCGTCCGGCAAGATATGCTCGCCGAAGCGATCGTCGTAGTGAAAATCCATATCCACCGGAGAAGTCTGCATCCCGGCCCCGGGGACTTTCGTCTCAAAGTAGAGGTGCATGCCCTCGTTGGGTTGAATACAGAGGGAGAGGCGATTGGGGTTCAGTCCTTCGGCCTCTGCGAAGAGGAGATGGGGCACACGCTTGAATTGCAGCGTGATTTCGGTCGTCTTGAGGGCCAGTCTTTTCCCGGAGCGCAGGTAGAACGGCACCCCCTGCCATCTCCAGTTGTCTATATATGTCTTTAAGGCGATGAAGGTCGGAGTCCGTGAATCAGGAGCGACATCGGGTTCTTCCCGATATCCCCTGTACTGGCCCCACACACCGTCCGCCAGATGCAAGGGGCGTATCGCCTGGAGGACTTTGACCTTCTCATCGCGCAGCGCCTTCGCATTAAAGACAACCGGCGGTTCCATCGCGGTGAGGGTGAGGAGTTGGAACAGATGATTCTGGACCATGTCACGCACCACGCCCGCCTGATCGTAGTAACCAGCGCGGTGCTCGACTCCGACACTCTCGGCCATCGTGATCTGCACATGATCGACGTGGTTGCGGTTCCACATCAGCTCAAAAATGGTGTTTGCGAAACGGAAGCTCAGGATGTTCTGCACCGTCTCTTTGCCCAGATAATGGTCGATGCGGTAGACCTGGTCCTCCCGAAAGACACGATGAAGGTGTTCATCAAGTTGACGACTACTCTCGACATCACGCCCAAACGGTTTTTCAACGATGAGGCGCGTCCAGTCCGGATCACTGCGGTTTAATCCGGCCTGACCCAATTGCTCAACGACCACGGGATAGAGTACGGGAGGGATTGCCAGGTAGAAGAGGCGATTGCCGTGTGTGTCGAGCGTTGTCTCGAAGTGATGCAGCCGTTCTCTGAGTTGTCGATAGGTCTCTGGATCGTCGTAGCTGCCCGCCAGGTAGGTGAACCGGTCGGCAAAACGAGGCCAGAGCTCACGAAGGGCTGGTTTGTGTCGTCCGTATTCCGTCACCCCTTCGTAGAGTTGATCGCGAAACGCCTGATCCGTCAGGGGAGTTCGCGCCACTCCGATCACCCGAGTCGCCTGGGATAAGCGATCCTCACACGCCAGACTATGCAGGGCTGGGATCAGCTTACGCCGTGTCAGATCCCCAGAAGCCCCAAAGATGATGATGACAGCGGGTGGGGTCTGATGCTGGGTGGACGAGCTAATGGAGGGCATCACCCACCGCCCTTGCCAGCCTGTCGTGGGTAGTAGTCGTTGAACTCGATCTCATTGTTGTCCGGGTCGAAACAGAACACGCTGACACTCTCGCCGAAATCGACCGGGCCGCGCGCCCAGACGCCGTGTTGCTTGAGGATCGCTGTGATCGGCTCGATCTCCTCAGGTTCAACGGCAAACGCAAAATGACACGGACCTGCGCCCCGATGTCCGGGGGTTCCGAAGAGCCGAAGCTGGATACGGCACTGCGGGGCTTCGACCCAGGTCACCCGTGGGTCGATGCGCTTCAGCGGAAACCCCAGCACCTCGCCGTAGAATCGCTCCGCTTGTTGGAGGTCTCGTACTTCTAACACGAGTTCTGAGATGCCTTTGACAGGAATCATCCCCTCCTCCTCACTCGCGCGCGAGTTCTGTCGGCGGGAGAGACACCTTGTAGGAGTCGCCCTGATTGGCCTTCAACAGGAACGTCCCCCCTAAACTCGGCCGGCCACCCTGTCCGCCCAGAAAGGTCAACGAGGGAGCCGATACTGTCCCTTGCAGCGGTCCCTCTTTCGTATACAGACGGAATGTGCCAGAGATGAAACGGGTCGGGACGCCTGGTTCCGCCTCAATCTGCACGATGAGGCTCTCTGGTGGGACGATTCCCGTGATGGGGTTTCCTGATGGATCGCGGACAAAACGGAAAGTCCCGTGCACCGTATACCCCTCGCGCAGTCCGGTGCAGGCTTGGAGACGGAGTGGAAGACGGCTTGCAGTGCTCCCACGGATTTGCTCTACAGATGCAGACTGCGCGCCCTGGCAGGCAATAAGCAGCACGGTGAAGAGCGAAACGACACATCGGCACAAACGGTCGATGAAAAGGTCGAGTGCCATGAGGCGAAGCTCATTGAGATGGTGTGCCATGGGAATGTCTGTTTATGGTCGAAAGGTTGATAAGGGTGAAGTATGATGGGGGAGATATCCCCAGCGTGAGGTCACCAGTCATGGTTGTCTCTATGGATATGTACATTGTGGGGATCGCGGCGTCAAGGGATAACAGAGCGACCCACACTCCCGAATTGATGTTGTAGCAGAGGAAAGGTTGGTAAGTGTTGCTTGCCACTTTCTTTAGAAGAAAGTGGCGCAAA
>JACQVL010000132.1 GCA_016209865.1 Candidatus Latescibacterota bacterium
GGATCGAGCGGTGTTTACCAACACCTACTCCGGGCAATCTGTACAAAAAGTTGGTACGGAGTTTCTCGATGCCTGATCGTGTGATCGAGGCGGTTGGCGTTCGGCGAGAGGTTTCCTGGCGGCCAGAGAATGACCAATCGGCCTTGAGGAGTTTGGCACACAAAATTTCGACGAACGCCATGGGCATCAATTCTCCAGTCTTTTGTTTCCCTATCACATACCGGAAAACCATGCAGCCAGCAATCCTCGGGATTGTGCCCCTGCCAGCCTCCTTTTTGGATTGAGGATTTGACCTCAATGCCCTCTTCACCTTTCAGTACAAGGTTCGAAGCATAGCGACCCTTGGGAAGAAGGTCAGGATGGCCCCCCACTTTTAGGTTTGCCTCAAGAGTCGTAGACGCCTTTGCGATGTTCTTCACCAAGAACTCTGAGATGATCCCGGATAGCGAGTTCCCAAGCAGTAGTTCCTCCAAGGGACGGAACCCGTCTCTGACCAAGTTGTCATTGAGGCCATGAAACAGACGATAGGTTTCTGCTACCGCCTCCTCGACCGCGCCGACAGTAAGCCCGTAAGGCAAGGTAGCATGCCGGTTGACATAGTGTGAGTCCAATCTTGTAGGACGCCCCATTCTTTCAGGTCTCACTCTTTCATGCACTCTATGGCTCAGTCAGTACCTGTACCCTTAAGGTGCCTGATCGCCCTCACTCACACGCATCGTCGTCCGGTGAGCGACTGGAACAAACTCTACACTATATCCAGTCGTCACGCGAGGTCGAATACTGACGCCAGGACGGTTGTGGGCACTACAGCACCCGCTTGAAATACGGCTCCAGCCGTTCCAACGGCTCATACCCCAGTATCCGTCTGGCTTTGTCGATGGAATACTTCCCATGACCCGGATGGCTGAGCATGTTGAAGTACTGGAAATCGTCAGGGATAGAATCAATCTCTAACGCCAGACGGCATGCGTACGCTAAGTCTTCCCACACGACGGTGAAGGGTGGGAAATCCTCTTTCGGTCTCGGTCCGGCCGGCTTGGGACCGAGGCCGTTGAACAGGAAACACACAGCCTGAATCCCGTACGCGCGGGCGTAGGTTCGGCAGATTTCCTGGCTCAGGTACTTGGTCAGCATGTAGTAGCCCGTGCCCGGCCATTCCGGGATATGGTCGATGTCGAAGTCGTTATCGAACCAGTACCGGGCTGATTGCGCGGCGGTATGCACGACTCTCTTGATCCCGTGCTCTGCCGCCGCTCGCATCAGATGGTACGTCCCCTTCGTGTTGACGTCGAAGCTGATCTTCGGGTCGTCGCGGAGGACGGTGAAATTGATCACCCCGTCCATCCCGCGCATCGCGTCGAACACCTGCTCGTAGGAGGCCATGTCCACGGTGACGATGTGCTTCCCGAAGGGATGGGGTTTGATGTCGGCGAGGTGTACCTGGTAGTACGGTTCCAGCCACGGGGTGACGTGAGGCCCGACGTTGCCGCAGGCTCCGAGGACGAGGATGTGTTTCATCGGATATACTCCTTCATGATCGACAAGCAAACCGAAGCGGATGAGTCACGTATCCCATCAGTGGGCCGATGCGGGTGCCGAACTCGCGCACCAGCATCTCGTGGTCTCCGATCTGCTTCAAGACATTCCAGCGCGCCAGACGGTTTGGAGCCTCACCCATCTCCCACACATCGACCGCGTCTGCTCCCTGTTGATAGAGGTTGTGGGCTTCCTGTAATACTCGCCAGGCATCCAGCTCACCGAATGGCTTGAGGTCACGCCTCTCCGCACCAGTATCTGTGAAGTACACGCTCCAATCATACCCCGCTGGAAAGACAGCGTTGTGGTGCTGCCCCACGGATGGCATGAGTTGCACATACGCACGTCCTTCACCCAGTTCTTCCCATAGATGATCCAGAAACATCGGACGGTACTCACGGCGAAAAGAAGGCGAGATGATGTCCACCAGTCTCTCCCGCGCCCATCTGCCCAGATCAAAGCCGTTGAGGAAGTTTTGGGAGACCGCGATTGCCCCTCTTTCCCGGTCTGTTAAGGGAGTCCAGTCACCGGAAACCTGGACCGCGATCGGGATGGACTTCCCCAGTTTAGCCGCAATCCGGTCTGTCTGGAGCCTGAGACGGCGCATAAAGGCGGTGAGATGATCACAACGAAATTGGTACCACTCCAGGGGCAAGGTGTCATGGGCAAGCGGGTCGATCCCGTACTGTTTCTTGAATTCCGTCACCGCATGGGGTGCGAAATCCCAGAGAACGCCGGCCTCACACATCAAGTTCAGGTGGATGCCGGCCGGGCCATAACCGGCCAGTTCGGCCAGCAGATCGAGTTTGTACTGCTCCCATTCAGGATGAAAATGGCTGAAAAGATGGCTACAGACCCGACCATGGCGGTCCACATGCCGCCATTCGGGATGGGCCGCTGCAAAAGGGGAATTGAAATCCTGACCAAACCCTCCGGCATAATCCAGGGGATAGTCCTGCTGGATGCGGAAGTCAGTCCATAATTCCATGTCGTGCTCTGCCGCAAAGTCGATCAGAAGGTGGAGCGGATCATAGCCATCGCGGTCTGCCTTCTGCAAGGCTCGAGCGCACCGGCGATTGTGCTCGCTGTGCAGGAACTCGATCGGCTGGTCCTGGCCCAGGTACATACCTACCCTGGACAAGTAGACCATCCGCATCGTCGTGCAGGTACAGCCCCAGTGTAGGCGTTTGAAATCGCTCTCGATGAAAGGAGCGATCAGACCACGGACCTCATCGGGCGTTTGGGGACAGAACGCCCCCAGCATCTCATGCCCGTCGATGACTGCGCCAGCCGTTCGGGTCGGTCGGCTCTTTTCCGTTCGTGTTCGTGCCTCGTCCTCGGTCAGGGGCACCAGGCGCAAGTACGCGATCTGGGAGAGACGCTGGTCGTGGCGGCGCTCCAGTGGCGATGGCAGCATTTCGAACGCAACTCCGCTCAAGTTAGCGACTTTCCAGAACGCCTCTTCACCGTCATCCGGGCCACCGTCCCAGCGAACCGTGCTTTCTACCCACCGAAACCACGGTTCGTTCGATAGGCGCAGGCGTAAGCCACAAGCTCCCCAGAAGCCGAGATGGATCTCGTGCCAGCCGCTGGCCGGGCTCGGCACAGGCACGATCGGGACGTCCGTACGAAGCCAGCGGAGCATGTATCCCTCGCGCCCGTTCAGCCGGTAAGGGATCAACTTGGTTCCGGGGCAGTGAGCCGCCGCGGGCCGGAAGTCAGTGATCCAGGTTTCCGTCATGGGCATAGAGAGTGTTCTCTATAATGAGGGTCTCCTCGTTCATTCGAAAAGAGCACAGACAGGTATTGTGACCCACGTTTACCGAGTAGCCAAGAGACCGACATCTTGAAAGAAACCGCGGAGTTGCTCGATGGCTTCATCGTCCGCTGTCACGTAGGGGGAGCGCCGCCAGCGAGGCGCGATGCCGAAGAGTTCCATCGCGCAATGCTGCAGACTATCCAGTCCACCGGGAAACGTCTCCCCCATCCGGAACAACGGCTGGTCGTAGGTATCGACGACCCGCCGGGCTTCCGCCAGGTTACCCTCCCTGAGCGCCTGCCAGTAAGCGCGGGGAACATCAGGGGCCAGCCGGATGTAGATCGACAGGCTCGCCCGTACGCCCGCCGGCCAGAGCATCAGGTGGCGCGCCTTCCCACCGCCAGCGATCATCGGCCAGCGGTCGCCGTATTGCCGCGCGACCTGAAAGGAGTAGGAGAGGTCCATGTCCTCTTTGAAGGCGACCACGTTGGGTGTCATGTTCGCCAGGATCTCCAGCGTACGGAGCGGCGGCATGCCGACGAGCATGACAGGCATGACCGCTGCGGCGGCGGCGTAGTGGGCAGCCAGGCTCTCCGGTGAGGGACTCCCTCCCCAGTCCGGCGGACGGATCATCAGAATGTCCACCCCCACGTCCCGGCAGTACGTCGCGAACTCGACGACTTTTCCTGTCCACCACATCCGGTCTGCGGCCACGACCAGCGCGCGTCCGGCGACGTGCTCCACGACGAGGCGAGTCAAGTCAGCCACCTCGTCATCCGTCAGGATCGTGAAGAGGCTGTCGCCTAAGGTCAGCATGATCATCTCGCTGCCGCCGTCGATGGCCACATCGATGATGCGATGTGCGGCCTGTTCGTCGATCGCGCCATCGTGGGTGAATGGGGTGGGGAATGAACACACCGGGCCGGCGATGCGGGCGCGGAGCTCATCTGAGCTCATGATTACGCCTCATTCGTCACTGCTCTTTTCACGGCCTTACCGGCGTCCCGTCCGGCGCGCGCGTCTGCGTCCAGTGATCCACGTAATCCTGACACGGGTACTTCGCCGCTAATTTCTCGTCGATGTCGATGCCCAGGCCCGGACGGTCGTTCGGGTACAGGTACCCGTCCCGCACCTCCGGGGTGCCGGGGAACATCTCGTAGACCAGGTCGGAGAACCGGCACCATTCCTGCACCCCGAAGTTGGGCGCCCACACGTCCAGATGGAGGTTCGCCGCGTGTCCCACCGGCGACACGTCCCCTGGCCCATGCCAGGCGGTGCGGATGCCGTACATGTTGGCGAACGCCGCGACGTTCCGCGCCGGAGTGATCCCGCCCATCTGACTGACGTGCATCCGGAGAAAGTCGATCAGCCGGCCCTCGATCAGCGGCATCCATTCGCCCGGATGGTTGAAGAGCTCGCCCATGGCGATGGGCGTGGCGCACTGTTGCCGGATGTGCCGGAACCATTCGATGTCTTCGGGCGCTAACGGGTCTTCGAGGAAGAACAGCTTGAACCTCTCCACGTCCTTCGCAAACCCCACCGCGTCGATCGGCCGCAGACGCTCGTGGATGTCGTGCAGGAGTTCGACCTCCGGCCCGACCGCCGTCCGCACGTGCTCGATCATCCTGAGCGCACGCCTGACGTACCCCCGTTGGTCGAAGTAGGCTCCCTCGATCGCCCCTTCTGGCTTGTGTAATGCCGATGCCTGGCCGCCGTACCCGCCCATCTGAATCCGGATGTACCGGTACCCCTGTTCCATGAATTTGCGGACGTTGTCCTCGACTTCCTCGGGAGTACTGCCATCCGCGTGGGTGTACACCGCCGCCGCTTCCCGGCACTTCCCGCCGAAGAGCTGGTAGACCGGCATCCCGGCCCGCTTGCCCTTGATATCCCAGAGCGCCATGTCCATCCCGGAAATGGCGTTGTTCAGCACCGGGCTGTTGCGCCAGTAACTATGCACCATCGCCGTCTGCCAGAGGTCCTCGATCCGGTCGACATCCTTGCCGATGAGGAATGGGCGGAGATGCTCCTGGATGGCGGTGTAGACCGCTCGGAACCGCTGAGTGAACGTCGCGCACCCCAGTCCGTAGAGGCCGGGCTCGGACGTGATGAGCTTGACAACGATCAGACGCGACCCCATCGGCTCGGTCATGATCGTCTGGACGTCGGTGATGGTGATGGGGGTAGCCATGAAGGGCGTCCTTCAAGAAATCGCTTGTTTTACTCGACGACCCGGCACCGGGCGAGCAGTTTTTTGCCGCGTTCTGAGAGCTTGTCGAATTCAGCCCGCGTCATCTCGATCGTGTACGAGGGCGTAAACCAGGGCCGGGAGACGCAGAGCACCAGTTCCGGCCTGGGCGCGGTCGAGCGGTTGGGAGTGCCCCGGTGGAGGGTGCGCGGGTCCTGCACCCACAGCGATCCTTTCTTCAGGTTGAGGCGGCGTTTGGTGGGAAAGTCACCCTGCTCCAGGAGGTCGTTGTACCGGCTTTCCAGGTCGGGGTCGGCGAGGTATTGCGTGCCGGGCACGACTTCGAAGCTGCCGTTTTCCTCGACGGTATCCACTAAGGGGAACTTGACGCCGAAATGGGGGCAGGTTTGCAGGCCAACATGCGGCGCCAGGGCGTGGATGCCGGCATCCCGATGCCACCGCTGGTACTCACTGCCCGGGTATGGGTTGTTCGAATGATAACAGGTAATCCGGTAGTCGTTCGTCCCCCAGTACCGGTCGAGAAACTCCAGCAAGACCGGATGCTCATAAATCTCAGGGTCGGCGAACGGCGGCTCCCAGGGAACGAAGAGGGTGTAACGATTGACGTTCTGCAGGCGGCCTTCGACGATGATCCGCTCATCGCTTCGCGTCGGTATCTTGACCGTACTGCTGGCCTCGCCCTGCGACCGTACCGTCTCCAGAAGGGGTATAAATGCTGCGTGGATTCGATCGATCGTGGCGACAGGGATCAGGTCTTCAAAGACGACGTACCCATTGATCTTTAACTCAGCCAGTTTCACGTCGAGGTCGTAATCAGGCGATGTCGTGGTCATTGAGCGCTCCAGACGCTACGGGTTCGGCGGGGAGGTGCAGATCATGATCTCTAGCGTCTCGTTTCCCGTGTTCTCCAGGCCGTGCTCGCACCATGCCGGCAGATGGATGAACATCCCCTCCCGCACCTCGACCGGCTTCCCGGCCAAGCTCATCGTGCCCTGCCCGCGCAGGATCATGTACACTTCTTCGTTCTCGTGGCTGCCCGGCGGCAGGGTCACGTGCGGCGGGACGAAAAACTTGGTGATCGAGAAATTCTGCGACGGGGCGTTGGGGTTGGTGGGATGGAGGACGCGCACTCCGATGCCCTCGCAGCCGGGGAATTTGATCGGAATCCCCTCTTGTACCGTGACGATGTTCGGCTCGACCGGGTGATCCGGCTTGGGGATTTTGTACGTGGGCTCGGTTGCGTAGCCTTTGTAATAGGTAATCTTGGCCATTGTGACGGCTCCTTATTCGATGGACGAATGCCTCGTCCCTACAGCACCCGCCGCTCAGGCACGAACCCCAGCTCTTCCCTGATCCGCGAGATGTCGAACAACGGGTCCTGCTCGTGGCCGGGACGCTCGTAGTGTGACAGGTCGATCTTCTCCGCGTCCCGTCCGTACCAGCTCCGGATGATCACCGGGACCGGATCGTCCGCGCACGCCCGCGTCCCGACCGCGTTCATGATGCGCACCCCCGGCTTGACGGGGGCTTCCGCCGCCATCGTGAGACACCGGAAGGTGTCGCTGAGGGACATGACGGACACCGACCCGATCGCCCATTCAGTCAGCGGACCGGCTTTCCTGGGAACCGGGACGTGGTCGTCGCGGATGATGCTCCCCAGCCGGATGTTGATGAAATCGACCTCCGGATTCTGCCGTGATAGATACCGGGTGACCTCTTCCATCAGGTACTTCGAGAACCCGTACCCATCACGGTCCAGACAGGGATGCTCGTCGGGCATGGGCAATCGCAGCGGACGAAATGTGACCGACTGGAACCCGACGGCGGCGATCGAACTGGCCAGGACGAATTTTTTGCAGCCCCGGTCGATGCCGTACCGCAACAGATGATGGGTGCCCAGGACGTTCACTCTGAGGCCGTCTTCCTCGCTGCACCCGCCGGTGACGGCGGCGAGATGGATGACGACATCGAACCGGCAGGGCTCCAGTCGACGCAGATGGTCGGGGAACGAGAAATCTCCCTGAATCGCCGTGACGCCCTCCACGTCCGTTTTCCGCCGGGACAGACCGATCACCGTATGGCGCTGAGCCAGAGACTGCGCCAGCGGGCGTCCGATAAACCCGGTGGTTCCGGTGATCAGCACGGCGCTCATCACGTGTTCCTTCCGCAATCCGTCATCGGTCTCACCAGCGGATGACCGCCCCGACCACGTCGTCAGCTTCGCCCTTATTGATGGCATCGTACAGGGCCGGGGCGTCGTGCGCCTGAACCCGGTGGGTAATCGTCGAGTGCCAGGGCAAGACTCCCCTCGCTATATTCTTGAGGACGGCGCGCCGGCAGGACGCGAACCCATCATCGCATGGATAGAACATCGTCAGCCGTTTGCCGTGGGGCGGCAGGAAGTGGTATGAGATCGGCTCAGCCCCGTAATTCCCCTGGAGGATGAACTTGCCGTGCGTCTTGCACAGCGCGATGGCCGGGTCGATGCAGGCGGGAATACCGGTGGCTTCAAACACGACATCCGCGCCTTCCGGCGTGATGTGTTTGAGGGCATCCGTGACATTCTGCTCAGAGCCATTGATCACGTAATCTGCCCCCAGCGTGCGGGCGATGTCCAGCCGCCGCTGGTCGATGTCGATGGCGATGACGACGCATCCCCGGTGACTGCACGCGGCCACGACCCCCAGCCCGATCAGGCCGGAGCCGTATACCGCCACCGTTTCCCCCATCCGCGGGTTGGCCATATCAACCCCGTTCAGGCCGACGGCCGGCATGACGTACAGGCTGGCGGCCTCCTCATCGGCCCCATCCGGCAGCAGAGCCAGCCCGTGCGTGGTGCGTGGGTCGATCACCGCAGACGAACAGTGCACACCGGCCACCGCCGAGACGCTCTGTCCGTCCGGCAGAGCAATCACCCTGTTGTCACGGTAATACACCCTATCCCCCGCTGTGAACCCGTTCACCTTCTTGCCCACTCGCTCGACGAGACCAACCCCCTGGTATCCGGTACACAACGGATACGGCCCCCAGGAGAGTTTGCCGCGAATGAGCGCGAACTCCGTCCCGATACTCACCCCGGTGTACCGCGTCCGGACGAGAATCTGCTCTGATCCTGGATCGGGGAGGATGACATCGGTGTAAGAAAAGCGCTGATGGGCGTCGCAGATCAGGGCGCGTGCGTGCATGGGGTGTCGTCCTCACCAATCACGGTGATAGCTCGTGATCCAGCCGCCATCGACCGGCAGCACCACGCCGGTGACGTAGCTCGCCTCCGGGGACACCAGGAACAGCACCGCGTGTGCGATCTCCTCGAACTGGCCCGGCCGGCCGAGCGGGACGTGCGCGAGCAGGCTTCGTCCCTGCTCCGTGTACGACTTCCCGTCCGGGCCGTAGAAGATCCCGACGTTCTCCATCGTCCCCGGCGCGACCGCGTTGACGCGGATGCCCTTCGACCCCAATTCTGCCGCCATCGCGCGGGTCAGATGGGCGACCCCGGCTTTAGCCGCGTCGTAGGCGGTCTGCAGACGGAGCGGCACGAGTCCCGCGATCGAGCTGATGTTGACGATACGCCCGTCTCCCTGCTTTAGCATGATGGGAATGACCGCACGGCTGACCAGAAACACGCCAGTCAAATCGACGCCGATGACACGGTTCCACATCTCTAACGACTGTTCATGGACGAGGACGCGTTCAGGATTCCCGATGCCCGCATCGTTCACCAGGATGTCGATCCGCCCGAACCGATCCACAGCTTGCTGGACGACGCGCTCGACCTGATCCGCGTCGGACACGTCCGCTGCCAGGCCGATGCAGGTGTTCCCGGCCTCAGTGAGCTCGCGTGCCGCTCGTTCGCTTCCTTCTGCGTTAATGTCGACGATGGCGACAGAAGCGCCGTTCTCGACCAGATCCTGCACGATCGCGCGTCCGATGCCGCGCGCCCCTCCGGTGACGATGGCGACATGACCGTTCAAGTCAACTTGCATCATAAACCTCCATACGACGGACGATTGACAAACCGCACCGTGCCCACATCGAGCGTGATTTCCGTTCCGGGCGGCAGACGCACCTGAAGACGCGAGTCCTCGACCGGGACGGCACGGGTCTCCGCGGCCAGCGGAGGGGCGGCATAATCCCCGATCGCGCCCGGGAACCCGCTCGTGCGGGCCGTGTACCGCGCTTCGGTGAATCGGTGCTCCCCGAACGCCCCAGCCTGGACGATCACCTGGCGGTGATGAAGAGGGCTGAGATTGACGAGCCGCAGGACTGTGCGGGCCGGTTCCACCTTCTCGACCAACGCCGCGACGTCCTGGGGGAGGCCGGGCCGCCGGCGTTCCGCGTCGAAGTACCGGACGCGGGACATCAGCAGTCCGCCGTTGTAGATGATCTGTGGCGCGCCTAAGGTGAGCTGGATGAGCGCTTCGGTCTCCACCGGGTTCAGGTATTGCCAGTGGTGAACGTCGTGATGCGTGGTCACCGTCTCGTCTTCTCGAACCTGGGTCAACCGCCGGCAGACCATGCGGGAGGTCGCCCGCAGGATCTCCTCGGGGTACGCCGGGTTCTCGCCCGCTAAAAACCGCACCCAGGGCTGTTCGTGGCCGGCGTTTTCTTTTGTACGGAAGGAGAACACGACGTTCCAGTCGTACCGGCTCGACCGACGGATGTGCTCGATCCGTTCCCAATCCTCCTGCTGCATCGAGAGGTTCCAGAGCGCGACCGGGTAGATGGGCGACATCGGCTGGTAGTCGAACCATCCGCAGTCCCCGTAGCGGTACGGCACGACGAACGTCTCGTGCTGATCCTCCAGGGCTCTGTACTGGCCGATCCAGTGCTCATGGAGGCTCATCACGCAGTCCCGGACATCGCGCACCGCGCCCAGCGCGACGATCTGGTCGATCTGGATGCGGGGCAGGTCGAGGTAGCGCGCGTCCTGAGTCAGCAGGTACGCGCTGGCCGCCGCGACGGTCGCGGCCATCTGGATGTTGTAGAACCCATGCGGCCAGGTCCACCCGTACAGCCCGCCGTACCAGTGGCCGTCGATATACTCCCCGACCTGTCCGGAGAGGCCGACGTTGTCGGGCAACAGCCCGCCGTTCTGCCGGGCGCGCTCCACCCAGGCGTCCACGTACTCGATCACCCACTGCCGGTACCGCTCCTCCCCCGTCATCAGGTACGCGTTCGTCACTAAGCTGGTGACGGCCAAGTTGTGAACCACGTCCCCGCGGCTCATCCGACGCTCCATCGCCTCCCCCATGCGACGGGCGAGCGCCGGGTCTTTCAGGTCGTCGATCGTCGTGATGCCGGGAATGTCATAATGGGGCAGGCCGTACCGGGCCATGCCGGGCGACCAGCCGTACGACGGCTCTCCGCGGAAGAAAGACATGCTCGGCCCGCCGCTCCCGTTATACGGGGATCGGATGATTCGTCGTTCCGGGTCGTAGTTGAGCGCGTCGGCGTCTTCGTTCAGGTAGAGTCCCGCAAACCGCCGCGCCCGGTCGAGGTGCTTCGGGTTGGCCGGGTCGGCCAGGCAGAGGAGGTAGAAGTAGATGTCGCTCTCGCTCTGATGAAATTGGTCATCCCGACGGGAGTAGTCCTTGTGGACGAGCCCGAACCCGGTCAACTGCCGGGTGAGCGCGTCCCATTCCCGGTCGGCCAACTGGAGCAGATGATCGCCTCCGCCCAGCAGGTAGAGCAACGGCCAGTTGTAGAAACTCTCGTAGAAATCGTCCTCGCTCCCGCCCAGCGCGTCTCCCCAGATCAGGCTCCCGTCCGGCCGGGTATACTTCTCTAAGTAGGGGTACACCGACTGATCCATGATGTCAAACAACCGCCGTTCCAGCACGGCCCAGGCGGGTATCGTGGATGGAATCGTGGCTTCGATCGTCGTCATGCCAGGCTCCATTATGAGGCCCTGGCGGTCGCCAGGGATGGCTTCGCCGAGGCCGACCGGCTCTGTTCCTGTAACTCATAGAGTGACGCGATACGCTTCTCATACCGGGGAATCGGGAAGTCGGTCATCGTGAAACGGGCGACAAGAGCCCGCTGGCCGCGCACTAACCGGACGTTCTGCTCGGTCAGGTGGGTCATCTCGCCGCAGTAGATCGGGCACGCGTCCGCGGCCCGGTAGCTCAGGATGAGCGTCCGGCGCGGGTGAGTGGAAGTATTCGTGATGGAGGCGTGGGGCGTCATGCAACTCATGAAGATGACCGCACCCGCTTTGCCTTCAAGGGGCACCGCCTGGGTCCCGTCCACCGGTTCCGTCACCTTGCCCTGGAAGAACCCGTCTGTGCTGTGCGACAGGAGCGGCCCGTCGTGACGCCGGGGGATGACCTGCAGGCAGCCGTTCTGGACGGTCGCGTCGTCCAGGTAGAAGAGGATGGAGACGGAGTCGCGGTTGGTGAGAGGGTAGTAGGAGAGGTCCTGGTGCCATTCGACGGGCGAGCCGATTCCGGCGGGCTTCATGTTGATCTTGCTGTAATGGAAGAGCAGGTCGGGGCCGAGGAGTTGCTCGACGCAGTCCAACAATTTATCCGACTCAGAAAACTCTCGGAACAGCTCGTAGTGCGTGCACGGTTCGTAGAGCCGCCGGACGAGCGTCCCGTCCGGAGCCTGCTTCGGTTCCATCTCCAGGCGGGTCTTGTCGTGATGGGCGAGCGTACTGCCGGCCGCAACCCGCTCCATCTCCGCATGGAACGTCGCGAGTTCGTCCCTCGACAGGAACCCTGGATAGACGACGTACCCCTCGCGGTGGTAGTGTTCGACGTGCTGTGGCGACAGCATGGGGGGCCTCCTCCTTGTGTACATCGCACTAACCACGAAGATCACGAAGGACACGAAGAAACATATTTCATTCCTTGTTTAACTTCGTGCTCTTCGTGTTCTTCGTGGTTTAACATCCATTCTCTTCTTCTCCGCTGGCACGACGAACGAGCCGTCGGACGTCCACCGGTAGAACCGGGCGCCCGCCGCGTTCGCCAGCGCGTGCTCCCACGCGACTGCCCAGTGGGCATAATCGCGTTCGGCGAGGTCCGGCTGCTTCCGGCTGCGGACGACATGGGCAGGGTAGGCGGGACGGCCGGTCGGCACCCCGATCGGCTGATAACGGAGGTCGAGCGACCAGCGGATGCCGTCGGTCAGGTTGGGTGTGGATCGGTGCAGAGTATAGTTATTAAAGAGAATCAGTCCTCCGGCTTTGAGCGGGATGGCCTGTCCCTCGCTGGCCGGCATCTCGGCCGGCACGACCTGGAGGCCGTGGGCGGATGGCTCATGGGTGAGGAGCATCCGGGTCTTGTGGCTGCCGGGGAGGACCTCCAGACAGCCGTTCTCGACGGTGGCATCGACGAGCGGGATCCAGATGCTCAGGATGAACGCCCCGTCCGCCTCGGGCAGGAGGACACCCATGTCCTGATGCCAGGGGACACGGTGGAGGGAGGTGCCGAGTTTGTCCGGCATCTTCGCCCGGATGTGCTGGGTCGGATTGCACAGAATCTCCGGCCCCACTAAGGACTCCACGATGTCCAGCAGGCGCGGGTTGGCCAGGAATTCGAACATCGGCCGCAGACGCGCTTCGTAGATGTCGATCCCGCCGGCGATCTCCGGGCAGTGTTCAGCTAAGCGCGCCAAGCGATGACTGAACGGCTGATCCTGGTACAGATGAGGACTCTTCCCCTCGGCGTGGAAACGCACGGCCCGCCGGTCGATCTCCTCCTCGTATGCCTGGAGGATCGGGTTCAGGTCGTCCGGTTGTAACGCATCCTCGACGACTAAGTAGCCCTCGGTCTGGAACCGTTCAACCTGAGAGAGAGTGAGCGCCATAATATTCTCCTCCTGATGAGAATTAACGATCAAGACCGGTCATCGTTGTAGGGGCGAGACGGCAACGGCATTCGGAAGCAATATAAATAATGAAGGGATCCATCACAACCTTTTCTTTGACTCGATGCAAAAAGAAAGGTTGCCGGTTGACCAACGACCGATTAATTTGAAATTGCTCACACAATGTCACCCTGAGCGAAGCGAAGGGTCTCACGCATGACGAGATTCTTCGTGTTGCTCAGAATGACAACCGTTGACGAGAGAGTTTTTGTGAGGCGTTCTTGCAATAGCACGTTGGATTCATTTTTTCTTTCCCGAACCTCGAGCAAAGGAGGCCATCTATGCGCAAGACATGGTCCTGGTCGACGACCGGGTATTCGTTCGTCGGAAAATCTCACGAGACGATTCACGAGATCTGCAAAACGGCGGGTCTGGCGGGCATCGAAGGGGCTCCGGAGTTATTCGACGGCAAGACGGATGCCGAATTGGAGGCCATCGGCGCGCAGTACCGGGCCGCCGGCCTCGTCATCGAGACGTTTCATCTGCCGTTTAACGCGCAGGACGACCTGGCTTCGTTCTACGAAACAGTCCGCAAGCAGGCGGTCGAGACCGCGCGGACATGGATAGAACGCAGCGCGCGGCTTGGCGCCACGGTCGGCATCCAGCACCCGTCGACAAGCCGGTACAACGTGGACGTGGAGGGGTTCGACAATTATCTGCGACAACTGGGCAAGAGCCTGAGTGCTCTGCTGCCAGTCGTGGAGACGTTAGGGTACACCATCGCGTTAGAGAACATGCTGCCGGGAGAGGACGGGCGACTGGCCTCCCGTCCCGAACATTTTGAGCGGTTCAGCCAGGAATTCAACCATCCCAACGTCGGGTTCTGTCTGGATACCGGGCATGCGCTCGTTGCCGCCGGGCCGGAGCGGGCGGATGCGTTCTTCGCCGCGATGGCGCCCCGTCTCGTCGCGTTCCATCTGGCGGATAACGCCGGGGACCGGGATTCGCACCTGGCCCCGGGACACGGGCTGGTGGATTGGACGGCGGTGTTCCAATGCGCCGCGCGCCTGAATTATACCCGGTGCATGTGCATCGAAACCCCGCCGTTTGCGTACGGGCCGAATTCGACGTACAGCCTGAACGCCTGGCGTCAGATGGTGGTCGAGATGGACGGGCTGGTGGAGAAGGCGATGAGGCTCGGGATTCGGGGTTAGGGGTTCGGGGTTCGGGAAGAAAACCCGGGATTCGGGGTACGGGGTACGGGATTCGGGAAAGAACAGACAGCAGACAGTCGATCTGTCTTTTGGGGTCTCCCGTACCCCTAACCCCGAATCCCGAACCCCGAGTTTTTCTCCCCGAACCCCGCGTTCTACCTGACCGCTTTCACCCGCACGCAGAAGACCGCGTCCGCCTCCCCCCACGGGCCGGGCGCGCCCACCCAGCCGTGAGCCAGCCGGTCGTAGCAAATGACCACCTCATCCGGCCCGACGGCTTTCATGTCCGTGTACGACGTGCTCTGGGCCGATTCGACGTTCTCCACAGCCTGACAGAACCCCTCGATATAACGCAACGCGGGATCAGACACGAAGGCGTTGTGATGGATGGCTAAGTTGAACGGTTCCCACTGGATTCCCTCTCCGTCTGCGCACACCCAGAGGAACAGGCCGGAGCGGCCTCCGGAGAGCAGAATCAGTCCGTTGTCGAGGCGGACGAGCCGGGGCTCGACCGACCAGACGCCCTCCATCTTGCGCGGCGGCGTCCAGGTCGCGCCCTCGTCCGCGCTGGAGCTCTGATGGTACGGGTGGGGCCGCCCGCTGCCGA
>JACQVL010000133.1 GCA_016209865.1 Candidatus Latescibacterota bacterium
CTCATCAACCTGGAAGGACTGTACGGCGTCGTCTTCTGCAAGGAAATCCTCAAGCGGCGGGGGATCATCAAGTCGACCTACACCCGCGCGCCCGGGACGCTCGACCGGTCCGATCACGCGGAGATCGACCGGCTGCTCCGGGACGTCCAATCGCTGTTCAGGGTAAGCGCCTGAAGTGATCCGCCCATCGTTCCTGCGGTGCATAGCCCAGGATGCGCCGGGCTTTCTCGATCAGGTATTTCCCGTGTCCCACGTAGCTCAGCATGTTGAACGTCTGGAAATAGTCCGGGACGGACTCGATCTCTAACGCTAAGCGGCAGGCGTGCTGCAGGTCTTCCCAGACGATCGTGAAGGGCGGGAAATCTCGCCGGGACACGGGAGCGGCGGGCCTGGGACCGAGGCCGTTGAACGCGAAACAGACAGTGTGGATTTTGTAGGCGCGTGCGTAGATGCGGCAGATCTCATAACTCAAGAGTTTGGTGAGTCCATAGTAGCCCGTGCCGGGTATTCGAGGGACATCCTCGATGTCGAAATCGTGATCGTACCCGTGCCGGATCATCTGCGGGCCGGTGTGGATCACCTTCGTGATCCCGTGCGAGGCGGCCGCCTTCATCGCATGGTACGCGCCTGTGGTATTGACCTCGAAGCTCAGCACCGGATGGGGCCGGTTGACGGAGAAATTGATGATCGCGTCCATCCCGGCCGCGGCGTCGAAGACCTCCTCATAGACGCCCACGTTGACGGGCCGGAGCGGTTTCCCGAAGGGATGGGGTTTGATATCCGTCAGCAGCAGCTCGTAGTCGGCCTCCAGCCCCGGCGTCACGTACGGCGCGACCAGGCCTGAGGCCCCGAGGACGAGGACTCGTTTCATCTTCATCCTGCCCCTTTCTCTGCTCCCGTCCGTCGCAACGCCTTCGTCATGGCGAGCTGGCAGGTGACGTACGTGCCGGTTTGGGCGAACCCCCGGTTGTTGAGCGTCCCCACGGCGCAGCCGGGCCGGGCGTCGGCGAGCGTCCCGACGATCAGGTTGGCGTGCTCGACCGTCGTGTCGTACAGGAACGCGAGGAGGCCGACCATCTCAGTCCAGGCGACTTTGACCGCTTCCTCCCAGGTCGCGCCCACCCCGGCCGTCAGGAGTTCATCCGCCGTCTCGACGACAGGGCCGCCCGTCGGAAACCCCGGCGACCGGTCGACCCGGAGGGTGATGATACTGTCGATCTCGATGCCCGTCCCGGTCAGCTCCCCGTCCCCCATCCGGGCATGGACATCGCCTAAGTAGAGCAGACCGCCCGGCTGCTGGGCGCGGATGTGGACGGTGCTCCCGGCCCGGATGGAGTTGAAGTCCATATTCCCCCCGTGGTTCCAGGCCGGGTAGGGGTTGGAGGCGGCCGGCGCCAGTTGGAGGACGCCGATCATCGGCCGGACGGGGACGACGAAGTCCGGGGGGAAGTGAACGAACCCATCCTGCACCGGAGCGACGGAGCGCAGGCTGCCGCGGAACGGACCGCCGTTGTTGTAGTAGCCGTACGGGCCGACCTCAACCTCGATGATGTGAATGGCCACCCAGTCGCCGACTCCGATCCCGTCGATCAGGAACGGCCCGCCGGGCCGGGAACCACGCGGGGTGGTCATCTCAGGGACGACTCCGGGTTTCAGGTCGCCGTCCGCCCCGCCGGGGGTCTCGATGACGACCGTCTCGCCGAGTTGAAGCGTGCCCCTGATCTTTTCCTGACGGGCCGGGTCGTCCGGCCCGGTGTAATACGGAGTTCTGGTGAATCGTCGCATGAAGAGGCTCCTCAATGGGACCTAACCCCCCACCCCCCTTCCCTGGGCAGGTCGGCAATGGGCAGTGGGCAGTAGAAGCCGTTCCCCCGTCCACTGCCTACCTGCCGACTGCCCATCTGCCCGGTGGGGAGGGGGGTGGGGGGTTAGGTCATCAGAAAACAGTGGTCATCTGTGAGGCGGCGTCATATATTGTGCATCGTGTGCTCCACGACTTCCCCGTAGCGAGGACGGCTCTCTCGCATACATATACATGATCGACCGAGAAAAACAAAGGAATTTTCGCGCATGATTCCGCAATCCGCACGTCTGCTTTTCCTGCTGATCGGCCTCCTCATCGCCGGCGCCCTGGTCGTCCGGAACGGTGGGTCCGCTCCAGCGTTGGTGAACTCGGTCGGCAAAGCCTTGCCGCCGGATGCCGCACCGCTCAGCCAGCAGGTGCTGCGCGTGATGAGCCCGGAGCCGAGAACCTTAGATGCCACCGTCAACCTCTACGATACCGAGAGCACGATCTTGCCGTTTGAGACGCTCTTGAGACGGGACGAAAACTGGGAGCCCGTGCCGGCAGGGGCGGACCGGTACACCGCCTCGAAGGATGGGAAAACGTGGACGTTTCTCCTCCGCCGGGGGGCCCGGTGGAGCGACGGTCATCCGGTGACCGCCCACGATTATGTGTACTCCTTCCGCCGCCGGCTTGATCCGGCGGAAGCCAACCCGTACGCGTTCTTCTACTACGACATCAAGAACGCACAGGCCATTAACAAAGGACAGATCAAGGACAAGGCGCAACTCGGAGTCCGGGCGGTCGACGACCTGACGCTCATCATCGAGACGGAACACCCCTGTCCCTACCTGCCCCACATCGTTTCGTTCGGGGATGTCTACCCCGTCCCGCGCTGGCAGGTCGAGAAATACGGGCGGAAATGGACGGAGCCGGGCCGCTGCGTCTCCAACTCCGGGTTTAAGCTGACGGAATGGGTCCACGGGGACAGGATGGTCTTCGTCCTCGACTCGAATTACAACGGCCCGCACAAGCCGTTCCTCGAAAAGGTCATCCATCCCTTCCGGTACGCCTCGACCGCCACGATCCTGCCGTACGAGAACGACGAGGTCGATATCGAAGGAGTGGACGTCACCGACCTGGTACGGGTCGAGCGCGACCCGCGGTTGAAACGACAGCTGATTCGTACGCCGGCACGGTCGACCTGGTACCTGTTTTTCCGCACGAAGC
>JACQVL010000134.1 GCA_016209865.1 Candidatus Latescibacterota bacterium
GTAGGCGGACACCGTATACCCGCCGGGCAACACCTCGTCAAATCGGTAACCGCCGGGCCTGGGGATGATCGTGTCGTACCGGCCTCGGACGCCGCCAACTCCGGTCAACGTGAGCGAAATCCCCCCGGCCGCCGTCGAGTCATCATCGGAGACCGTCCCGGAGACTGAGCCGTAGAGGGAGGGGTTCACGGTGGTGAACCGGAGGACGGTCGCCTCATCGGTCGTCCGTTTCAGCCGCAAGGCATTGCCCGCCCAGTCGACGATGCGGCGGAACATCAATCGGAGCCAGTACTCCGTCCCAGCCCGGAGCGGAGCACGCGGCCTGAATCGTGCATGGACGGGCGTCTCCCACTGAATCGTCCCGTCGAGACGTTGCCCGTCCCGGTCGATCAGCATGATCGCCGCGCTATCGGCCCGGACCGCCTCGCTGAAGATCAGGTCGACCCCGGGCTGCAGGGGCACGTTCGTCGCGCTGTCAGCCGGGACGGTGCGGATGACCGTCGGCGGAAGCGTATCGGGCATCGCGCTCCCGGTGAATTGGGCGACCGATCGCGTCCGGTCGAGCGGGTTCCCGTTCGGATCGGCCAGACCGGACACGCTCACCTCATACTCCCGCCGGGCCGTCTGTGGGGCGGTGACCAGGACGATCGACGTCGAATCTCTGGAGTCCGGATGGGCGATAAGGATGGGGAGTCGCACCGCGCGCTCCCCCTGCGGGGCCGTGATCCGGTAGCGACTCGTGTCCGAGACCCCGGTACCGGGCGGTTTGTTAAACCGTAACACGACATGAAGCCGGTCTATCGGCCGAACGGACAGCAGGGCGAGCTGTGATGTATCCCGCACCGCAAGCACCAGCCGCCGTCCCTGAACACGGGGCTGGTCATCCGTGATGACGACATCGGAGGTCGGAACACCCAGAGCATCCTGGCCGGGGTCGTACCCACGGTCACGTCCCCGGTCGATGAAGGCGAACACCCGGTATCGGCCCGGCGACAGGTGTGAGAACGTGAATTGTCCGCCGCTTCCCGCCTGGACGATGTAATCGGGCGGCATCGTCGTCGGGTTTGGGGCCGGGGTTCGGCGCAGGTTGTACGCCCAGACGAACGCGCCGATGACCTCACGCTCCCCGGAGACGACGACGCCCGTGATCTCGCCGGCATCGATCGTTGAACCGGTCGAGATGGCGAACACGGAAGAGGCGGCGAGCCGGTTCCCCATCACATCCCGCGCGCCGGTCCCGACGGTGATGACGTAGGTCTGGGCAGGATCGAGCTTCCGCTCGAAGAGCAGGGCGATCTCATTCCCGCCCCAGTTGGCTTTCAGACGGAACGGGATCACCGGCGCGATGAAGATCGATTCCTCGACCGACGGGAGGTCCATCCGTTCGTTGAACGTGATAACCGGCGAGAGCGTGACCGGGGCGTTCGTGGAACCGGATACAGGGGAGATGGAGACCACGTACGGCGGCCGACGATCCGGTGATCCCCCTGGCGGAAAGCCTTCCTGAGCGCAGCCGCACAGCAGAAGGCAGAAGGACGAAACAGCAAGGACGAAGGACGAAGGACGAAGGACGAAAAAAGAAAAAATCTGGAGGGCAATAGTTCGGCCAGGTATTCGAGCGAGCACTCTTGATGGATTGTTCATCCGTTGACGCCTGTGGTCAGCTTCGTACGGACGGACAGATACCAGCATGGTTCTTCTCTTTCACCCTTCAGCTTTTTCGTCCTTTGTCCTTCATCCTTCGTCCTTGCTTTTTAGCCCAACAGTTTGACCAGAACCGCCTTCTGCGCGTGCAGGCGGTTCTCTGCCTGGTCGAAGACGATGGATCGCGGGCCTTCTAACACCTCGTCGGTGATCTCCTCGCCGCGATGGGCGGGGAGGCAGTGCATGATGAGCGCATCCGGCCGGGCGCTGCCCAACAGCCTGGCGTTGAGCTGGAACCCGGCGAACGCCGCTAAGCGCTTCTGCCGTTCCCGCTCCTGTCCCATGCTCGTCCAGACATCGGCGTAGAGAATCTCGGCCTCGGCGATGGCCTCCTGCGGGTCATGGCTGATGGTGATCGTGCTGAGTCCCGCCTCGACCGCCCGGCGGGCAACCGTCGCGTCAGGCCCATAGCCCGGCGGGGTGGCGATGGCCAGGGACATCGGGATGCGCGTCGCCGCATCCAGCCAGGTATTGGCCATGTTGTTCCCGTCCCCGAGGTAGGCGAGGGTGAGACCATCCAGGCTTCCCCGGTGTTCGAGGATCGTCATGATGTCAGCCAGCACTTGACAGGGATGGTACAGGTCGGTCAGGCCGTTGATCACCGGCACATCGGCATACCGGGCGAGCTCCTCGATGTCCACATGGGAGAACAGCCGGGCCATCATCCCGTCCCCGTACCGGGACAAGATCCGCCCGATATCGCGGGCCGGCTCGCGCACCCCGAGCTGGAGGGTGTCTGGCGCCAGGTTGATCGCGTGGCCGCCCAACTGAAACATCCCCGCCTCGAAGGAGGCGCGGGTTCGACTCGACGGCTTCTGGAAAATCATAGCGAGGACTTTGCCCCGCAGAGGCTCGACGCGCTGTCCCTTCTTGAGCTTGGCCTTCAGGTCGGCGGCCAGCGCCAGGATTCCGGCCATCTCCTCAGCCGTGAAGTCAGAGAATGCTAAAAAATGCCGTGCCATACAACTCCTCACAATGGGGATCGGGGGTCAGGGGGCGCGGCGCACCCATCTCCAGTAGACGGGCACTCCCAGTGCCGTGATCAACAGGCCGATGAGCGTGTTGCCGGGGTCGTTGAGAACGATGGAGACGAGGAAGACGAAGCAGATCAGGATGAACAACACCGGGGTCACCGGGTAGCCCCACGTTCGGTACGGCCGGCTGACGTCGGGCCGCTTGCGCCGGAGGATGAACAGACCGACCCCGTTGAGCAGGAAGAAAAAGTACCCCGCCGCAGTCTGCGAGGCAACGATCCTTTCCCAGTATCCTAAGAACAGGAGCTGCAGGGCTGCGGCAACCGCCACGATGACGGTGGCCACGGACGGCGTCCGGTAGGTCGGGTGCACGCGCGCCACCCACTGAAAGAACATCCGCTGCTTCGCCATCGCGTAGCAAACCCGTGGGCCGGTCAGGATTTGGGCGTTGAGCGTGCCAAACGTCGAGATCAGGACGGCTAAGGAGATGAGTGACCCGCCGACCGGCCCGATGATGCGTTCCATCATGTCGGTCGCCACCCGGTCGCTCCGGGCCATGCCGTCGTTCGACAGCACGGACAGGTACGCCGTGTTGACGAGGAGGTAGATCAACGTGGCGATGCTCAGGCCGAGCAAGAGCGACAGGGGAATAAATTTCCTGGGATTCTTGATCTCTTCTGCGACGTACGTCGAGGATTCCCAGCCGCCGTATGCGCCGAGGGAAGCGATCATGCCGAGGCTGAACATCCCGATTAAACTGGTATCGAACGAAGCTGGCCAGACTGGACGGAAATGATCGAGGCTCCCGTGCACCGTCCCCAGGCCGAACGCGACGAGCGCGCACATGGCGGCCACTTTCAGGAACGTGAACACATTCTGGACGAACCCACCCAGGCTGATACCCCGGTAGTTGATGTAGGAGAGCGAGACGATGGGAAGCAGCGCCACGAGGCGCCGAACCCATTCCGGGTACGGGACGACCTGGCTGATGAAGTACCCGAAATAGGTGGCGAACGCCGTGGAGACGGCCGCGATGCCGCCTGGACGGAGGACGAGCAGGAACGTCCAGCCATACAAGAACGACCAGACGGGGGAGAACGCCTCCCGCAGGTAGACGAAATGGCCCCCGGCTCGCGGCATCATGCTCCCCAGTTCCGCGTAGCAGAGCGTCCCGCAGAAACACAGGAAACCACAGACCACCCACACCAGCAGGGTCAGCCCGGACGAACCCGCGTACTTAGCCACGATGCTCGGCCCGACAAAGATACCCGCTCCGATGACCGTCCCGACGATGACGTTGGTCGCGGTGACCGGGCCGAGCTCACGCTTGAGTTCGGTCTCTGTGCTGAACGGGTCGAATGCGGGCGCAACATTTTTCTCGTCACTCGTCACTTGTCACTCGTCACTGATTGTTACCGACCACTGATCACTGACCACTGTATTACAGTATATACCGACTCAGGTCCTCATCCGCGATGATCGCTCGGAGCCGATCCCGGACGTAGATGCGCGTGATCCGGATGTGGGGTGTGGCGACGTGAGGAATGTCGAACAGAAAGTCCTCCAGCAGGGTGGTCATGATCGTGTGGAGACGGCGCGCGCCGATGTTCTGCGTCTGTTCGTTGACGATCGTGGCGAGCTCCGCGATTTCCTCGATCGCCCCGTCCGTGAACGTAATCCTCACGTGCTCGGTCGCCAGCAGGGCGGTATACTGCTTGATGAGCGCGTTGCGGGGCTCGGTCAGGATGCGGACAAAATCCTGTTTCGTCAACGTGTCCAGCTCGACCCGGATGGGAAACCGGCCCTGGAGCTCCGGGATGAGGTCGGACGGCCGGGAGACGTGGAACGCGCCGGCCGCGATAAACAGGACGTGATCGGTCCGCACCATCCCGTATTTCGTGACCACGTTCGACCCCTCGATGATCGGGAGCAAATCTCGCTGGACGCCCTCACGGGAGATATCCGGGCCGACGGACGACCGTTCGCCCGCGATCTTGTCGATCTCATCTAAGAAGATGATCCCGGAGTTCTCGACGCGATCGATCGCATCCGCCACCACCTCGTCGAGATCGATCAGCTTCTGAGCCTCTTCCTGGGCCAGAATCCGCTGTCCTTCCGGGACGTAAAGCCGCCGGCGCTTCGTCCGTTTGGGGAAGAACCCGCCGAACATCTCCTGGAGGTTCATCCCCATCTCCTCGATGCCCATCGGGGAGATGATCTCGATCATCGGGTTGCGGTCGGTCGGGACTTCCAGCTCGACCATGCGGTGGTCGAGCTGGCCCGTCTTGAGCTGAGATCGGAGCTTCTCGCGGCTCCGTTGCCACTGGAGTGCCGTATCCCCGGCCATCATCCGGGATCGCGCCGTACGGGGTCTTTTCAGGGGCGGAAGGAGGATGTCCAGGATGCGCTCCTCCGCTAAGGATTCGGCGGTCGCCTGCACCGCCTGAGCCTTCTCATTCTTGACCATGTTGACCGCGATGTCCGTCAGGTCTCGGATGATCGACTCCACATCCCGGCCGACGTAGCCGACCTCCGTGAACTTCGAGGCCTCCACCTTCAGGAACGGCGCCTGGGCCAGGTCGGACAACCGACGCGCGATCTCAGTCTTGCCCACGCCGGTCGGCCCGATCATGATGATGTTGTTCGGCATGATCTCTTCGCGGAGGTCGTCGGACACCTGCCGGCGCCGCCAGCGGTTCCGCAGGGCGATGGCGACCGCCCGCTTGGCTCGTTCCTGGCCGATGATGTACTTGTCGAGCTCTGCCACAATCTGTATCGGAGTAAATTCGTCCATGCGAGACTCTCTGCAGCTTATCGCCGGATGGGAAGTTCTTCGATCGTGAGATGGTCGTTCGTGAACACGCAGATCGCGGCGGCGATCCGGAGCGATTCCTCGACGATCGTGCGAGCGTCGAGCGTGGAATGCTTGAGGAGCGCCCGTGCGGCAGCCAGGGCGTACGGCCCGCCCGACCCGACGGCCACGATCCCGTCGTCTGGCTCGATGATATCGCCCGTCCCTGAGATGATGAACGAGTGCTGGGCATCGAGGACGACCAGCAGCGCCTCGAGCCGGCGCAGGTACCGGTCCGACCGCCAGTCTTTGGCGAACTCGACGACCGACCGCAGCAGGTTGCCGTGGAATTCATCGAGCTTCGTCTCGAACCGGGTGAACAACGCGAGGCCGTCCGCGGCCGCACCCGCAAACCCGGCGAGGAGCTGGTCACCATACATCCGCCGGACTTTGTTGGCGTTGTGCTTCATCACGGTGTCACCGAACGAGACCTGCCCATCTCCCCCCAGGACGACTTTTTTCTTATCCCGGAGTCCGATGATCGTCGTGGAATGCCTGTGCTGGGACATACAAATCCTCTCACGCCCTCGGATGCGCTTTCTCGTAGGTCCGCTTCAAACGATCCAGGGCGACATGGGTGTAGACTTGCGTCGTGGACAGCCGTTCATGGCCCAACAGTTCCTTGACGGCCATCAGGTCTGCTCCGGCGTCGAGCAGGTGCGTGGCGACGCTGTGCCGGAGGGTGTGCGGGCTGAGGTGCGCCTGGCCGAGACGCGCGCCATAGTGCGCCAGGATCGTCTGAACGCCCCGCGCAGTCAGGCGTCGGCCCGTGGAATTCACGAATAACGCCGACTCTGGTGGCGGAGGAGCGCCAGCCCGGTGGCGGAGGACCGGCCGCCAGACGAGGTACGCCCGAAGCGCCGCCAGCGCCTGACTGCCCAGCGGCACGATGCGTTCCTTGTCCCCCTTGCCCCGGACACGGACCCGCTCCCCCGTCTCGTCGATGGCGCGGACGTCGAGGCTCACCAGTTCCCCCACACGCATGCCCGTGCTGTACAGGAGCTCGAGCATCGCCGCATCCCGGATACCGAGCGGCCGGGTTCGGTCCGGCAGTGCCAGGAGCGTCTCGACCTGCGTCCGGTCGAGGAAACGGGGAAGCCGCCGGTCGCATTTCGGGGTGGCCAGGTACAACGCCGGGTTGGCCGACAGGAGACCTTCGCGGCAGAGGTAATGAAGCCAGGACCGCAGCGCGGCAAACCGCCTTGCGATCGTGCGCTTCGCATACCCCCGCTGGTGGAGGGCGCCGAGAAACCCCCGGATGACCGATTTATCGATCCGATCCGGAGCCACCTCTTCCGTCCCGGCCTGCGACCGGACAAACCGGGCAAACTGGTCGAGGTCACGCGCGTACGCGACGATGGTGTGGGGAGAAAAATTCCGTTCCTCCCTCAGATGTCCGAGAAACCGTCCGATGAGGTCGGTCATACTGCGGACTCCCGTCGCGCAAGGTGTGCTCTTCCGCGACGTATGGACGGGATGGTTAGGCCGAGAGCGGGTGTGACGAGGCCTTACGCCGTTTCCGTGGTGCCGGAGTGGTCGCCTGACCGTCGAGCCGATGGCCGCAACGGGGACACTGGAGGGCCGTCGTCCCCGATTTATCCGTCTTCTCAACCATGATCGTACTCCCACACGCCGTGCAGGCGGCCGCGACGGGGGTATCCCAGACGACGAACTTGCAGGCCGGATACTTGCTGCACCCGTAGAACGTGCGCCCTTTCTGTGACCGGCGACGAGTCAGGTATCCTCCGCAATCCTTCTCTGGGCAGGCAATCCCCAGGCTGATCGGACGGGTGCGCTGACATTTCGGGTACGCGGCGCAGGCGAGGAACGGCCCGAACCGTCCCCGCTTCACGACCATCGGCGACCCGCACCGGTCGCACACCTCCTCCGTCTGAGGCGACTCGCGCTCCTCGGCGAGCGGCCGGGCATTCCGGCAGGCTGGATACCCGGAGCAGGCGAGGAACCGGCCGTTCCTGCCCCACCGAATGACCATCGGCTTGCCGCACTTCTCGCAGACCTCGGTCGTGGTCTCCGTCAGCGTCTCTTTCAACTCAGACCGCTGCGCGTTGACCTCCTGGAGGCGGACGCTAAACGGCCGGTAGAACTCGTTCAGGGCGCCCACCCAGTCGAGTTCTCCCGTCTCGATGCGGTCGAGCGCATCCTCCATCCGGGCCGTGAAGGCCACGTCGAAGATGTCGGGAAACGCTCTGACGAGGAGCTGGTTGACCGCCGTCCCCAGGTCGGTGGCGGAGAAGCGGCCATGTCTCATCGTCACGTACTTGCGGAGCCGCAAGGTGCTGATGATCTGGGCATACGTGCTCGGCCGCCCGATCTGTTTCGCTTCGAGCTCCTTCACGAGCGTGGCTTCCGTGTACCGGGGCGGCGGCTGCGTAAAATGCTGCTTGGGCACCAGGTCGATCAGAGACAACCGCTCTCCATCCCGCAGCGGCGGGAGGGGACTCTCCTCCTCCCGCTCCGCGTCTTCATCCGCGACTTCTTCGTACACCTTGAGGAACCCCGCGAAACGCGGAATCGAGCCGGTTGCTCGGAAGAGGTACTGGTCCGCCCTCACGTCGACGGTCGTCACGTCGAACACCGCGGGCATCATCTGGGAGGCGACAAACCGGCACCAGATCAGCTCATACAGACGGTATTGATCGTGGGTGAGATGCGGCTTGATGTCTTGTGGAAGCCGCTGGACGGACGTCGGACGGATGGCCTCGTGTGCGTCCTGCGCCCCGGCTTTGGCCTTGAAGACACGCGGTTTCGGGGGCAGGTACGCCTTGCCGTACTGGCGGGAGATGTACGTCCGGACCGCGGCGACCGCTTCGTCCGAGACGCGGGCGGAGTCGGTCCGCATGTACGTGATCAGTCCGGTACTGCCCTCATCGCCCAATTCTAGCCCTTCGTAGAGCTGCTGGGCGATCAGCATCGTCTTCTGGGCGGAGAACCGGAGCCGCCGGGCCGCATCCTGCTGGAGGGTGCTCGTGATGAACGGCGGGAACGGCTGGCGCTGCGTCTCTTTCGTCTGCACGCTCTCGACGAAGAACGGCCGGGGCCGGATGTCTTCGACGAGCGCGCGTGCGGTCTGCTCGTCCGGAATCCGCACCCTGTCCTGGTCGATCTTGAGGAGCTTAACAGAGAAGGGACCGCCCTGTTCCCCCTGGACGACCGCGGTGATCGACCAGTATTCTTCCGACACAAAGACGGCGATCTCCGCCTCGCGCTCACAGATCAGCCGCAGGGCGACGGACTGGACGCGTCCCGCGCTCAGGCCGCCCGCGATCATCTTCCAGAGAAACGGGCTGACCTGGTATCCGACGAGCCGGTCCATCACCCGGCGGGCCTGCTGAGCGTTGACTTTCATCAGATCGATCGGCAGCGGGTTCTTGATGGCCGACCTGACCGCCTGCTCGGTGATCTCGTGGAAGAGGACGCGGCCGACATCCCGCCCCTGCTCGCCGAGTTGGCTGGCGACATGCCAGGCGATCGCTTCCCCCTCCCGGTCCGGGTCGGTCGCCAGGTAGACCCGGTCCGCCCCTTGCGCCGCGCCCCGCAGGTCGCGCAGGATTTTTTCTTTCCCACGAATCGTGACGTATTCCGGGGCAAAATTCTGCCGGATATCGACGCCGAGGCCCTTCGGCGGGAGGTCCCGAACATGCCCGATCGACGCCTTGATCTCGAAGTCCTGTCCTAAAAATTTTTTAATCGTTTTGGCCTTGGCCGGTGATTCGACGATGACGAGTGATTTTGGCATAACCCTTCAGGTGGATGAGTGAGTGGATATGTTCTTAGGTTGACGAACACATCCGGTCATGGGATGATGGAACGACTGTAGGGGCGTAGCGTGCTGCGCCCCCCCTCAATTCACGGGGATATTCCTCTCCCCACCGTACCACGGCAAATTCTGGTGCGACCGTTCCGTCACGTCGAAATCGAGCAGGATGGACGCGGCGATCGCCTTGATATCATCCTGGGTCACATGGCGCGAGCCGGTCAGCATCGCGCGTTCGATGATCATCTCTGTCTGGACGTCGTCGATCAGCCCCAATTCACGCAATTGAATGATGTACCCGTAGGCTTCCGGACTGATGACCAGTCGTTCGATCGTATGCAGCACCCGGTTCGGTCTCGGGTGCAGCGGCGGCATCTGGCCGGCCAGTTCTTCGGATTGCGCTTGCAACCGCTCGAACAACCAGGTGAACGCAGTGTTTACTTCATGTTGAGTGTAGCCGTGACCGATCAGCGTCTGTGACACGTGGCCGATGTCGTCGAATTGTCCATGTTCCTCCTGGATCTGTTTCATCAAATAGACGAGAATTTCCATCACTTTCTCGTGCATGTCCCGCGCTCCTCACTCCGGTGGACACTCTCGCTGACGACGAGCGGTGAGCATACCCTCAACCCTTTCACGGTCTTATCTTGTGCAATGTACACGTCTCCTCTGTGAAACGCAAGCGCTTTATTCTTCCTCAAACACCTTCCCGATCTCATCCCGCTGGAACACCGGCAGGTCGGAGATCGTACCAGCCCGCCGGATCTTGAACCCGAACTCGGCGGGCATGATCGTCCCGATACGGGTGGCCGGAATCCCGTCCGCAGCGAGCCGGCTGATCATGGCCGGCGCCGCCTCCGGGACGACCGTCAACACCAGCGCGCCGGACGCGATCGTCCCGAGCGGGTCGAGGCCGTACACCGCGCAGAGCGCCGCCGACTCAGGCAGGACCGGAATCTGATCATCCTCGCACAGCACGCCAACCCCCGCCGCCGCGCCGATCTCGCGCAGCCCGGTGGCCAGCCCGCCCTCCGTCGGGTCGTGCATCGCATGCACCCCGCCCGTCTCGACCGCGATCCGGGCTTCCCGCACGACGCTCAGGCCGGGGTCGGTGAGGTAATCACGGCATCGCTGCAACAACTCGTCAGGGAACCGTCCGCGGAGGTCCTCCGCCTTCTCCCGCGCGATCAGCGCTGTGGCTTCGATGGCGATGCCTTTCGTGAGCAGGATCGCGTCGCCGACACGAGCGCCGGACGTGGTCACGAGCCGGTCGACAGCGGCCTCGCCCAGCATCTGCCCGACGAGGATCGGCCGGGTGAGTCCATACGTGATCTCGGTGTGGCCGCCACATAAGGTGATGCCCAGCTCGTCACACGCCTCAGACAGTCCGGCGAAAATACACTCGACCAGCTCCACCGTCGTCCCGTCGTCTGGCAGGAGGACGGTCGCTAAAAACCACCGGGGGATCGCGCCCATGACGGCCAGGTCGTTCGCGTTGATGTGGACGGCATACCATCCGATGCGGTCTGTGGCGAAGGTGATGGGGTCGGTCTTGGCGACCAGAGCCGTCGAACCGAACGCGATCGCCGCCGCATCCCGTCCGATGCCTGGACCGACGAGCACGCGGGGATCCGTCGTGCGGGCGTACCGGCTGAGCAGCCGTTCGAGTTCAGCAGCCGGGAGTTTGCCGATCGGGAAACGCTCAGCCATGTGTGACGGTCACCCCGATGGCTGGCGTTGGGCGCGCAACGCTTCCTTGAGAATCTTCCCTGGCTTGAACCGGGCTTTCCGCCGGGCGGGGACCTGGATGCGCTCCCCGGTTCGCGGGTTCCGCGCGGCCGGCTTGGGCCTGGTATCCTTCACTTCCAGCGCGCCAAAGCCCCTGATTTCTATCCGATTGCCGTCGACGAGGTTTTCCCGCATCACATCGAACAGGCTGTCGATGACCGGACAGACCTGCGACTTTTTGATCCCGAGCGCTTCGCTGATTTCGTTCACCAGATCGTTTCGCGTTGTGGTCATGCTCCCTCCTGACCGAGCAGACTCTGGGGCATTACTCGACAGACTGAATCGTATCGATAATCCCGACGATCAGGGATCGGACCGGCCCGTTGCTGTCGCCGAGGATCTCACGGGCAGCCCTTCCTTCGGTCGAGACGAGTACGGTCTCACCGATGCCGGCCCCGATCGTGTCTACCGCGACCATCGTGTAGCCCTGCGGCGCGCCGGCCGGGTCGAGCGGCTGGACGAGCAGGATTTTCTTGCCGTGGTAGACGGGATGTTTAATCGTGGAAACCAGGTTGCCGACGACACGACCGATGACCATGCGCTATTCCATTTTAGATTTTGGATGAACATCCATCCGATCATCTACAATCCAGAGTTGTTCGTATTCACCTTATCTACGATTCCCACGATCGACGCATCGGACGGAATCACCCGTCCCTGAATCGCCAGGGTCGCCTCCGCTCCGCCGACCCAGAAGACCGTCTCGCCTTCCCCGGCCCCGACAGAATCGACCACGATGATGGGCGTGCCGGCCGGCTTCCGGTGATGGTTGAGGGGCTGCATCACGAACAGCGTGACTCCGGTCAACGTGGGCGTCTTCGCCGTCGCCCAGACTTTCCCGATGATGTGACCAAGCCGCATACCCACTCCCGTATCAATCCAAAATCCAAAATCTAAAATCCAAAATCGTTTCACTCACTCCCTATCCGAATAGCAATCCCCTTCTCCTTCGCCGTGTCCCGCGCGAGCGGAGTGATCAGCGACCCGACTGGCACGTCGAGGGTGGATCGCCCGGCGGCGGCGGCGTCCAGCACCATCCGGGCAGTCACGACGCGCCGCTTCCCCTTCTCCGTCATCGGACGTGACGCCGGTGCCGCGGGAGTCGTCCCCTGAATCACGCCCTGCCGGACGAGTTCTTCGACAACCGTCTTGACGATGAGGGTGATGAGGCGTTCGAGGTCCACGTAACTCCTCTACACAATCCGGAAACTATCCACCAGCACGCACCGCCGGGGCCGGGTGTAGGTGCGCGGGGTCGTCGGCCCCTCGCCAGTCGGGCTGGCGATCGTCCAGCAAGTCGGCCCCTCGCCCCCGAAGCCGAGTCCGGCGTACGACGGTCCGTTCTTCACGAAGATCGTCGTGTTGATCGACCGGGCCATTTTACTCAGTTTCTCGATGTTCCGGGAGTGCATGACGGCCGTGTGGCCGCAGCCCTGCTCGACTTCTTTGGCGAACTGGATGGCCTCGTCGGCGTCACGCACCCGGACGAGAGGAATGACCGGCATCATCTGCTCTTTCCAGACGAGCGGGTGGTCTTTCGGCGTCTCGACGAGGATCAGACGGATGTCGTCCGGCGCGGTGATGCCGAGCGCGCTGAGGATCGTCCTGGCCTCCTGGCCGACGAATTTCCGGTTGAGCACGGCATCCTTGCACCCGACGCCCCGCCACCGGTCGAAGATCACATCCAGGAGAGCATCCACTTTCGACCCGGCCAGCTCATACGTCTTGTAGGCTTTCATGTGCCGCTTCAGATCATCCGCCACAGCATCGACGACGATAATCTCTTTCTCGGAGGTGCAGCAGATGTTGTTGTCCACACTCGCCCCATCGACGATCGACTGGGCTGCCTTCACCAGGTCCGCCGTCTCATCGACGACGACGGGCGGGTTGCCCGGCCCGGCGGCGATCACCTTCTTGCCGCTGCTCATCGCCGCCTTCACGACGCCGCCCCCGCCGGTGACGACGAGCAGCCGGATGCGCGGGTCTTTCATCAGGACGCCCGCCGTGTCGAGCGTCGGGTCGGTCACGCCCGTGAGCAGATTATCGGGGCCTCCGGCCCGGACGATCGCCTGGTTGACGAGTTCGACCGCTTTCATCGTCACCCGTTTTGCCAACGGATGGGCGTTGAACACGACCGCGTTACCGGCGGCGATCATACAGATGCCGTTGTTAATGACCGTCTCCGACGGGTTGGTCATCGGCGTGATCGACCCGATCACCCCGTACGGGGCGAGCTCCGTCACGGTCAGCCCGTGATCGCCCGTCACCGCGTCCGGTCTCAGGTCTTCCAGTCCCGGCGTCTTCTCCGCGGCGACCCGGTTCTTCTTGATCTTATCCTGCCAGTTGCCGATCTTCGTCTCCTCGGCCGCCATCTTGGCGAGCAGCTCCAGGTTGTCTAAGATCGCCTGCCGCATCCCTTCGATCATCGTCGCGCGGAGTTCCAGCTTCGTCTCCTGGAGCTGATGGAACGCCGTCTGCGCCGCCGCGATGGCGTCCTCGATCGCGGTAAACTGGCCGTATTGCCCGCCCGTCTGGCCGTGTGACGGCGGAGCCGGTCTGCCCGCCTGGAGGCCCAGTTCAGCGATCACCTGCTGGACGATCGCCTGAATCTGACGTTCATCGATGTTCACGAATTTCCCCCCTCATCCGACTGCATAGAGCGTTCACCACAAAGACACAAAGAGCACAAAGAGATCAAAAGTTCTTTCATCATTTCTTGGTGTCCTTTGTGTCTTTGTGGTGAATATGTTTGACCGCCCTCACCCCATTGTCCACCGCTCGTCTGACTTGCGGTACCGGATCGTCCCCTCCACCTCGATGGAGTCGATGATGGCGATGATCGACGCATCGACCGGCACGCCGCCCATCCCTTCCGCCTGTCGAGCCGAGCTCCCGCGGACGACGATGACCGTCTCCCCGACGCCCGCGCCGATGGTGTCCAGGGCGACGACGTGCGCTCCGGTCGGCTTGCCCTCCAGCGTCAGTAGGCTGACGATCAGCAGTTTATACCCCGCAAGCCGTTCGTTCTTCTGCGTCGCCACGACGGTGCCGGTGACTCGACCCAGATCCATGGTATCCCCCACGTAAGGGCGAAGCCCTTACAACGTGTCAACGCAATAAGACATCCTCCACATCCGTGTGCGGCCTGGGGATGACGTGGGTGGAGACGACCTCGCCGACCCGCTTGGCGGCGGCCGCGCCCGCGTCCACTGCCGCTTTCACGGCCGCCACTTCCCCCCGGCAGAGGATGGTCACGTACCCGCCGCCGATCTTCTCACACTTGATGAGCTTCACGTCTGCGGCCTTCGCCATCGCGTCCGCCGCCTCGACGACCCCGATAAACCCTTTGGTCTCGACCATTCCGAGTGCTTCCATGCGCCGTCCTTTCTCTGTTACACCCTCGCCCTCACGGTATCCCCGCACTTGAGACCCGCCGCGTTCGCGTCGTCCGTGTCGAGGTGCATGATGAGTTTGAATCCCTCGTTGATCCGAACCCGGACATTGTGGAAGATCAGACCGGAGATGCCGGGGACTTCGACTGTGATACGTTGACCTTCCCGGACGCCGTACCGACGGGCGTCCCCAGACGAGATGTGGATGTGCCGGTCGGGCCGGATGACCCCTTCCTTGAGGTCGAGTGAGCCGGCAGGCCCGATGATCGTGATGGGCGCTGCTCCGGCGACGTCTCCGGACGCGCGGACGGGAAGGGAGAGGCCCAGAAAAACCCCGTCCGTCGGGGCGAGTTCGACCTGCGTGTGCGACCGCGTCGGCCCCAGGATGCGCACCCCTTGCAGCGCCCGGAGGTTCGGCCCGACGAGTGTCACCGTCTCCTGCGCCGCGAATTCGCCCGGCTGGAGGAGGTCACGGAGCGGGGTCAGCCGGTGGCCTTTGCCGAACAGCGTCTCCAGGTCTTCGTCCGTGATGTGGAGATGGCGAGCCGACACGCCGACCTGCACGTCGAAGCCCCGATGGGTTGTCGTCGTACCGTTCCCGTTCAGGACACGTAGGACGGTCTCCCGCACGATCGTCCGGATGCGGTCTTCATCCGTCTGTCGCGCATCCGCCTCGCACAACCGGCAGTCCGCGCACTGTGAGCACGCGTGCGGACGGAAGAGCAGAGCGTCGGGTGTGGCGATCACAGGGGCTCCAAAGGTAGTGACGAACGACAAGTGACAAAGACAAGCTTATAATCCAAGACAATACCGCACAGCACGTTCAATCTTCTCCAGTGTCGCATCGGTAACTTTGCCCGCTGATTGCTCAGGAAATCGCTGAGGATCTATGGATCGAATCTGAAAACATAGGAATACCGTTTCCATTGGCAGTCCGCTGTCTGCTGGAGAAACACGAACATTGGTTGGATAGTCACGAGTAACGTTTTCACCCTTTGTTCCGATCACCACTGTAACGACAAGCGGCAACTTATTGATGGCATCTATGGACAACGCTAAGACTGGACGGGTACCTGCTTGTTCTTTTCCTTCAACAGGATTCAAGTTTACGAAATAAATCTCTCCGCGATGGATGGCCATTACGTTTTCTCCAGTCCATCCATTTCTGTCGGAGCAAATTCTTGTTCTATCTTGCGCAATTCGTTCCGGATTTCTGGATCGGCTGCCATCGCGACAAGCTGACTCTCTATAAGGTTCTGCTCTTCCATCATGCTGTTCCGTAGTCGATGAGCGAGTCGCTCAATTAACCCTAATTGTTCGTCGTAGGATAGTTGATTGATTTTATCCTCGATCTCTGACAATGTTGACGAATTCATGTTTCACTCCTCCTCCAGAATTGAAACGTGTCTGCTCGTCACTTGTCACTCGTCACCGCTTTTTAAACTCCCGCGCCCAGTTCTCCACCACCGTGATCGTTGTTGTCGCGTTCCCACCCACTGGCCGTACGACCACGAACCGTTGGCCGTCGGCTGTGACGTCGTATCTCCCAGGCAGCGTGGCCTCCACCTGCTCCCCCGTGAACAGCTCCTGCGGAATCTCCCACTGGAAGCCCGACCGGGTGTCCACTGGCACCACCATCAGCGTGTTCCCCTCCACGTAGAATAGCTCGTTCCCTCGACCACTCCATTTCTTCGATCGAATAGATCGTGGCGATATTCGGATGGTTCAGCTTCGCCGCCGCTTCCGCCTCGGTGCGGAACCGCCGCAGTTGTTCTGGGTCGCGCCGCAGGGCTTCGGGGAGCACCTTCAGCGCCACCTGGCGCTTCAGACGGGTGTCTTCGGCCAAGTAGACCTCACCCATGCCGCCCTGTCCGAGCTTCCGGATGATGTGATAATGCGCGAGCATCATGCCGATCATGGTCTTCTCTCCCCTGCCCCTCTGCCCTTTTCGCCTCTACTCGTCACTTGTCACTTGTCACTCGTCACTGCTCTATCTCCCCCCGTTTCCCGATCCGCTTCACCCGCTCCACTCCGTCGTACGCCACCGCCACCAGGTCGGTCTCGATCACCCCGTTCGCCTCGATCCGCGCCTGCCGGCCGCGCCGGATGACCTCTTCAAGCCCGTGACCGGGGTAGCTCGTGAACGGCTCGAGCGCCATGTTGTACGTCCGGCCAAACCAGGGATACCCGTACGACCGGCCGTACGACTGCCAGAACCAGACATGCTTGAAAAGAGCCGGATCCCATCGCATCCCAAACCCCACCCGCTTTCGCGTGTTCGTCAGCGCGTACCAGCCCTCGGTGAAGTCGGTCAGGTACGCGACATCGACGCCGCAGGTCTTCGGCGGCGGAACCTTGCTGATGTCGATCTGATTCCCCTGTCGATCCTCGATCATCGGCCAGCGACCGGTCGCGCCCAGCTTGATCCGTCCGTTCGGGTCGTGTTCTTGATCATCCCCGACCACTGTCTTCGCATCGGTGTCGACCACGCAGTGCTCATCCAGGAGGGGAACTCCGAACGCTGGATGGTGGCCCCACATGAACTCCATCGGCTCATCCGCTTCGTTGATCAGCTTCTCGTGCATGAACAGGACGCCTTGATGCCGCTCAAGCGCGAGCGTCTTCTCGAGGATGAACGGGGTGCGCTGCGTCTGGACGCGGAACTCGACGGCTACACGGTCGATCGTGTCCTCGACGATGCGGGACGACCAGGGTTGCAGGGACACCTCTCCGTGCTGGCCAATCGCGGCGCCCTTGTACGTGGCCGCCGGCCCGCCGTTAGGGAAAATCTCCTGCCAGGCTCCGCAATAATAATCCATGAAAAATCCGTCAGCCAGGCCGCTGGTGGGCACGTACGTCCGGAGGTCGGGGATCTCGCGCGGCCCGCGCCACATGAAGTCGATGTCGGACGGCTTGTGCAGGAATTCGATGATGTCCGTCCCTTTGTCGGCGAGCACCACCACCCGAATCAGTTCATTCTCCAGGATGACCGTCCGCAATCCCTTATACGCATACTCGTCCGAAACACGACACCCGTAGTTGTGGGAAGACATAAGGAACCTCCATTCTTCCATGATGTCATTCCCGCGAAAGCGGGAATCCAAAATCGTTCATCGCTTCCGCCACTGCCCGCGCGATGATCCGTTCTTCGTCCGTGGGGATGACGGCCACGACAACGCGCGCGTCGTCCGTCGAGATGATCGCTTCGCTCGTCACGTGTGCATTCCGCGCCGTGTCGAGACGCAGTCCCAAGAACTCCAGTCCGGCGCACACGCGCGACCGAATCTCCGCGCTCCGCTCGCCCATCCCGCCCGTGAAGACGACCGCGTCCAGCCCGCCCATCGCCGCGGCATACGCCCCGAGGGACTTCTTGACCTCATACGTAAAGGCGTTGACGGCTAACTCGGCCCGCCGATTCCCGTGCCGCGCCGCCTCCAGGATGTCGCGCATGTCCCCGCTCACCCCGGACAGCCCTCGGAGACCGCTCTCTTTGCACAACACCCTTCTGACGTCATTCGTGGTGAGCTGCTCCCTGTCCATCAGGTACAGGACGCCGAACGGGTCGAGGTCGCCGCACCGGGTCGATTGCATCAGGCCGGATTGGGGGGAGAGTCCCATACTCGTGTCGACCGACTGTCCGCCGTAGATCGCGCAAACAGAGGAGCTCCCACCGAGGTGGCAGGACACTAATTTGAGCGTCCTCACATCCTGCCCGATCAGCACAGGCGTGCGTTCCGCGATGGACTGATGCGATGCGCCATGGAACCCGTACCGTCGAATGCCGTACCGTTCCATCCACTCGTAGGGAACTCCGTACACGGAGACGTGCTCCGGGATCGACTGATGAAACGTCGGCTCGAACAGTCCTAAGAGCGGCATGTCCGGGAGGAGTTGCCGGAACAGGCGAATCGTCGCGACGTACGGCGGGTTGTGCGCCGGAGCGAGCGGCGTCGCTTCTTCCATCGCTGCCAGCACGTCATCCGTGAACACCCGGCAGCCGGTGATCGCAAGGCCATGAACCGGCTTGAACCCGATGGCGGCGATATCCGAGAGCGCCGTCACCGCGCCGATGCCGGGAGAGGTGAGCAGGGTGATCGCAGAGTGGATCGCGGCCGCATAATCCGGAAGGTCGACCTCACGCGCGACCGCCGCCTTGCCCGTTGCCTGGTACTGAACGGGCGCGGCCGGGCTGCCGATCCGCTCCATCCGCCCGCGGGCCAGGACCGGCAGCCCCTCACTCTCGAACAACTGAAACTTGAACGATGTGCTGCCGACGTTGGCGATAAGAAGTTTCATAAGGACAGGGGTCAGGGATCAGGGGTCAGGGGTCAGGAAAAATCAAGAACTGGATTCCCGCTTTCGCGGGAATGACAACAGATAGAGGGGAATCAAGCAGTTGTTTTACTCGTCACTTGTCACTGCTTTACTGACCCCTGAATCCTGACCCCTGACCCCTATCTTTTTAAGACAGCGGAATGATCTTCGCCTGGCCGGTCTCCCCGGCGGCGGTGCGGAGACGATCCACGACTTCCTGCGTGATCTGCTGGACGAGTTGCTCCTGAGAACGGTCGATCCCTGCTACGCCCGGCTGACCGGTCACGGACGCGCTCTTCGGTCTCTCCGCCATCAGTTGACAGACCGCCGTGGTCGTCACCCCGAACCGTTCCCGGAGTTTAAGCAGTTTCTCGACATCCGTCTGGCCGAGAGTATTGACATTGCCCAGTAAACGGGCGACCAGCGCGATCTTGGCGAAATGCTCGATCGTCTCCATCTTATGGTAGGCGTTGATCACGTTCGGCCCGATCGTGAGTGCCCCGTGGTTCTCCAGCAAGAACGCGTCGTAATCTTTCACGTATTTTCGGATCGGTTCGACGAGTTCGGACGTCCCCGGCGTCCCGTATTCCACGATCGGGACCGAGCCGAGGACGACGATCACTTCCGGCAGCATGCACTCGGTGAGCGGAATCCCCGCCACCGCGAACCCTGTGGCGGTCGGCGGATGAGCGTGCGCCACCCCGTGCACGTCCGGCCGCTCCTGGTAGACCATCAGGTGCATCTTGATCTCAGACGATGGCTTGCCGCGGCCCGACACGACCTTCCCTTCGTAGTCGATCACGACGAGCTGCTCCGGCGTCAGGAACCCCTTGCTGACGCCGGTGACCGTGACCAGGAGCCGATCCTCGGAGAGCCGGACGCTGATGTTCCCGTCGTTCGACGCGACATAGACCCGGTCGTACATCCGCTTTCCGACGTGAATGATGTCGGCTTTCGCCTGCTGCAGGTTCGTCACGAGCTTCTCCCTGTCCTGTGTCTCAGAAGAGTTGTCATGTCCGCCCCCGCTTCCGCGAGGGTAAATTCCAACGGGAATCCATCCACGATCACGGAGAAGGAAATATACAAGCCCTTAAGGGTTTCCACAAGCGTTTTTCAAGACGGCGTCCAGGGCATGGATCACCGCGTCGATCTCCCGGTCCGCCACAGTCCGCAGGTCGAGGATCACCCGGTCATCGACGAGTGCGCCCAGGACCGCGGGGGACTGCTGTCGCAGCCGTTCGGCGAAGGATTGAGCTGACAGGGGGCCAGGACGGATCGAGAGAGCGCGGCTGGGGAACCGTTCCGACGGGAGACGGGACGGGGTCAGGTGGGCAACCGTCTCGATGAGGTCAAACGCTCCAAGACGGTCGAGCCGGGCCTGGCAGGCCGTGAGCAGGCGAGTCGCCCGTGCCGTCACCCGGTCGATCGGGTCGGACAGCATCCACAGCGCGGGATGATGGTCCAGACCGGAGGCTGAGGGCTCGATCTGCCGGAGGACGGCTTCCAGGCCGGTGTACGTGAGCTTGCCGGGACGGACGACGCGGGCGAGCGGGTTTTGGCGGAGCCGGTCGATGAGCGCCCGCTGGCCCGTGAGAATCCCACACTCCGGCCCGCCGACCAGCCCATCTCCACCGATCACCGCCACGGCGACCCCCGCCTGAACGACCTCCCGGACGGAGCCGACTGGCCGCCAGTCCGCATGGGTGACGGGCGTCAGCGTCGCATGACCGAGGTCGTAGAGCACGGGAACGTCCTTCTCAGCACTGATCCGGACGAGTTCCTCCACCGGGACATCCTGGACGAACCCGCGCATCGAGTAGGTTGATGGACGGATGGCGAACACCGCCCCGGTGTCATCCCCGATCGCAGCACGATAATCTTTGGCGTGGGTCTTATTCGTCGCCCCCACCTCTCTCGTCCGTGCGCCGCATCGCTCGATCAGGTCGAGCAGCCGGAGGTTGTCGTCGAGGGCGGCGAGATGCCCGCGGGAGATGATGACTTCTTTCCCTCGGCTGAGGGTGTCGATGGCGAGCCAGACCGCCGCAGTCGCGTTGTTCACGACCAGCGCCGCCTCCGCGCCGGTGAGCGGGCAGAGTAACTGTTCCGTGGCGAGGCTCCATCCGTCCCGATCCGGCGCATCGAACAGCACCGGATCACACGCTGTCGTGATCGCCTCCCGTGCGGCCGGACTGAGGGACGGGCCGCCGAGCGCATCGTGAAAGAGAATGCCCGTCGCGTTGATGGCGCGCCGGAAGCTCATCGCGGACGGGGCGGTCAGGCGGGCCGCCACCGTTTGGCCGAGCGCGTCCAGGTCGTCGCGGTCGGGAGACGACGTGTCCGATCGATGCTCGATCAGGGCGGTTCGTGCGCCCTGAAGAACTTCTCGAACGGCCGCCACGACACTGGAACGAGGATACTGCTCGCAGAGCGCCCCAACCACGGGAGTCTTCAGCAGGGCATCGACCGACGGGAGCCGGGCGAGCCGGTTTTGGAGGTCACGATGATCGTTCATATTTTTTAATGTCCGTTAATATTCGTTCCGTATGCACGGCACGTGCGGTGTCGCCCGCGGCGCGGAGCCGGTCGATCTCGTCGGACAGCCGGATGAGGTCGTCGGGTTGATCGATGTCTGACCAGCGAGGAAGCTCGATGCAGGTCAAGTCAGTCGTATGAATCGCTTCGATCGTCTGGCGGAACACCGTCTCGGTACTCCACGCAATCTGCTCGAACAGTCGCTGGTACGCGTCCATCCATCCCTTTCGTCTCCTCAACCCGATCAGGTAATACCCGCCGTCCGTCGCCGGACCGATGACGACATCGGAAGAGATCAGCCCCTCGAACGCTTGCGTGAGGATCGACGCGGGCAGGGTCGGACTATCGCTACCGATCGTGACCACCCGGGCAGCCCCACGCTGGAACGCCCGATGGAACGCGTGCCAGAGCCGCGCGCCGAGGGTGTCCCCGGTTTGCGGAAACCAATCCAGGGCGTGTCCGTTCAGGAGTGTCTGCAAGGACGGCTGGGCATCGGACGGCGTATACGCCACGCTGATCAAGACCCCCTTCACCCCTGAGACCGTCGCTACCGTATCCTGGATAAACGCCCGGTACAGGCGTGCCGATTCTTCAGCGGACAGGAATGGTGTGAGGCGGGTCTTGACGGTCCCCGGGCGCGGGGCTTTGACGAACACGATCACGATGTGCTGTCCTGATGCGCGCATGGTGTGATGCTCCTCCCGTGCGTTGGCGTCCTTGAACGCTGGATTAACTTACAACACGAAGGAGGGGGTGTCAATCGTGAAAATATGTCCCCTCACCCCCGGCCCCTCCCTTCCGGGGCAGATGGGCAGTCCCCGCACAGCCACCCTACCCCGCCAGGCAGATGGGCAGTAGACGAGGGAACGGCTTCCACTGCCCACTGCCCATTGCCCACCTGCCCGGCGGGGTAGGGGGGTGAGGAGCCTGTCCGCTGGGGAGAAAGAACTTGACAGGGCGGGAGGCAGGCTCTATCATACTGAATAGGGGTGCAGAATCCTGCGCCCCTACGGCCGTGCCATGAACCAACCGATGACCGAATGTGTTCATCAAATCTCATCAGATCATGATTGGCGTATGGTGAACGTCTATGGTTCAGGATCAGTCCGGTCTATTCGACATCCGAAACAACGTCGATCTGTACAAGCTCCGCGGAACGCAGTGTGAGGCGCAGGGACTCGATGATCAGGCGATCGAGGCCTATAAGGAATCGGCCCGGCTGAACCCTCACGATGCGGAGACCCGAAAACGGCTCGGCCGGTTGTACGCGAAGAAAGGGCTGCTGTATTACGCGATCTTCGAGTACAACCGGGCTCTCCGGCTCACCCCGAACGACGCGGATGTGTACTATGCGCTCGGCATGGCATACATCGAGCGCGGGATGGTCGATGAAGCGATCCAGGAATGGGAGGAAGTCGTCCGGATCTGCCCCGATCATCCGGCGGTGTACCACGAACTCGGCCATGCGTATGCCTACCAGGGGCGGTACCGGGAGGCGCTCGACGCCTACCGGGCCTCCCTCCGGTTTGCGCCAGATGCGCCCAACGTCGAACGTCTCCGGTCGCGCATCCATGACCTGGAAGAACGAATAAACAAACGATGAGTGTCGAAGGACGAGTCGTGCTCGTCACCGGGGCGAGCGGCGGGATCGGCGCCGCCATCGCGCGGGCATGCGCCCGTGAAGGGGCTGCGGTCGTCGTCCACTACTTCCGCAACGAGGCCACGGCCCGAACGCTCGTCGATGAGATTCACGGACAGGGGGGACACGCGATCGCGGTCGGGGCGGACCTCACACAGCCGAAAGCGGTCGAACGCCTGGTCATCGCCTCCCTGCGCGCGTTTGGCCGGATCGAGGTGCTCGTCAACAACGCCGCGCCCTCTCATGTGTTCGATCCTTCGGCCCAGCCATCGTTCGAGACGGTCTCCTGGTCGGATTACCGGCGCCACCTCGACGGGACGCTCAAGGCCGCGTACCTGTGCTGCCGAGCAGTCTTGCCCGGGATGCGCGAACGCCGGTTCGGCCGGATCATCTCCATCCTGACCAACTTAGTGTTCACGCCCGATGTCGTCCATCATGCGTACACGGCCGCGAAATCGAGTCTCCTCGGCTTCTCCCGGACGTTAGCCGCCGAGGTCGGCCCCTGCGGGATTACCGTGAACATGGTGGCGCCAGGCCTGATCGAAGGAACTGGACTGAGCGCGCACCACACCCCGGAGTCCTTCGCGGCGGTGGCCGATCGCATTCCGCTCCGTCGGGTCGGCCGGCCGGAGGACGTGGCCGAAGCGGTGCTCTTCTTCGCGTCCGTCCGGGCCGGGTTTATCACTGGCGCCTGTCTGGTCGTGGACGGCGGGTTGACGATGAGGTGATAACCACAGTGACGAGTTATATCTTCCTCAATGTCCAGAAAACTACCCTGCCCGTCGTGGAGGCACTTCGACGGTTGAGCCAGGGTATGTTGACTCTGCAAGACGGTGAACGATACCGTTCTTTCTATCACCAGAGGAGGCTCCGATGGCGCGGTTACGTCATCTTGCCCTGCGCTGCCGTGACGTCGATACGTCGCGGCACTTTTACGAGGCGGTCATTGGGTTTCACTTCATCGGGTACCGGTCCGACGGGCACAGTCTCGATCTGAGTGATGGCACTGTGAATATCACGTTGTTGCCGCATGAGGGAGAACGGCCTGCTCTGGAAGAAGGGGAAGAATACATCCACTTCGGCATTCTGGTGGATGACCTGGAAACGATATGGAAGCGCCTTCAAGCGTGGGGGAGTCGTGCCACAAAGACCGTGAAACAACGCGAACAGCTCGACGCGGATGCGGTGCCGGCCATTGCGTTCAAAACTCTTGACCCGGATGGGAACGTGATCGACATCTCGAGCGATCCAGGGGAATGGCGCGGCGTGACAGTGTAATGAACGGCAGGGCTGGGAAAGCCAGAGAACCCAGCAGGCTGGTGAAACACGTCAATGTGGGATGTGGGGGGCAAGCCTTGACGTGCTTGAATCAAAATTCTCCCTTACGACTCAACTTCGGTCCCTCTCAATAAAACCCCTTCGGCACTTGCAGCGTGCCCGCCAGAATCTTCTGCTTCGTCTCCTCGATCGACGTCCTCACATCCGGGGGAATCTTGCTCTCCAGCTTCGGGTTGATGACCAGACTGACCGCGCCCTCTTTCATACCCAGGTGCATCGGCTGCGCTTTGAATGTTCCTTCCTTCACCTGCTTCGCAACCGTCACGAATGCGCCTGGAACACTCAGGGCTGCGCTTGCCAGAATCACGTCGGGGGCAATCCCGTTCTGGTCTTTGTTCGATCCGAACGCATAGACGCCCTTGCGTTCCTGAACCGCCTGGAAGACGCCGAGTCCGGCCGCATCCGCGTTGTGGAAGATGAAATCTACCCTCTGGTCGATCAGTGCCAGCGCCGCTTCTTTAGCCGCACCCACGTCCTCCCAGTTGCCGATGTACGACACGATCACCCGGCAATTCGGGTTCACCGCCTTCGCGCCCGCTTCGAACGCGTCGAAACTGCTCTTGACGGACGGAATCTGAACGCCGCCGACCGCTCCCGCTTTCCCGGTCTTCGACATCCTGGCGGCCATCATCCCTAAGAGATACGTCGCCTGTTCGATCTCGAAGACGATCGGCGCGACGTTCGGTCGGACGGTCGTCCCGGAGGTGGTGATGAAGACCGTGTTGGGAAAATCTTTCGACACCGTGGCCGCGGCGTCCTGGAACTCGAACCCGTGACCGAAGACGAGTCGATACCCTTGACTCGCGTAATCCCGGAACCCCTGCTCAAACTCCGCGGGCGTCTTCGTCTCGACCTGGCTGACCTCCGCGCCGAGTTCTGCCTTGATCCGCTGCAGGCCTTCGTACGCGCTCGCATTCCACCCGGCGTCACTCACCGGCCCCGGACTGAGCAACGCCACTTTAAATGAGCTGGACGACGCTGTTTTTGACTGGCTGCACGATATCCCGAAACAGATAGTCAACACGAGGAGACCCAACACGCTCCATTTTTGCATCAGGAACTCCTACATGAAACAGTGACGAGTGACAAGTGACGAGGAAAATCTGGTGTCATTCCCGCGAAGGCGGGAATCCATGCTCTTCTCATTCATCATTCCGCATTCATCGTTGCCTCTATCGCGCCAGTCACGCGACGGATGGCGTCGTCGAGCGGGCCGGGGAGGACGGCGCCCGAGGCGGCCCGGTGCCCACCGCCGCCTAAAGCCCCCGCGATCTTGTTCACGTCTTGACGTCCCCGCGAGCGCAGGCTCACGCGGATCGTGCCTTCCGCCGTCTCCACGAAGATCAGCCCGATCTCCACCCCGGCGATCGTCAGCGTCGCATCGACCAGGCTCGACGTGTCCTCCGGCAGCGCGCCTGTCTCTTTGAACAACTGCTGAGTCACGACGATCCAGGCGACCTGCCCCCGGTACGCGATCGTCATGTCGGAGAGCACTCGTCCCATCAGCCGCAGCCGGGCTTCTGAATTCTGGTTGTACACGAAGTCGTAGATCGCGGCTGGCTGGACGCCCGCTTCCAGGAGACGTGCCGTGATCGTATGGGCAGTCGGGGTGGTGTTGCCGAACCGGAACGACCCGGTGTCCGTCAAGATCCCCGTGTACAGCCCGTTTGCGGCCGGCCGCGTCAACGGGCCGCCCAGGCTGGTGATGAGATCGTACATCAGTTCTGCGGTCGATGAGGCCTTCACGTCGATCACCGTCGTCGGCACGATCGTGTCCTGGTAGGGATGGTGATCGATGACCGCCTTGGCCGCCGGGCTCGTCCGGACCGTGTCCCCGATCATCCCCAGCCGCTTCCAGTCGTTGATATCGACGATGAGGATCGCGTCCGCCGCCGTGATGCGGGGAAGATCCTCCTGAGATGCCGGGGCACGCATCATCCCACCCGGGTCGAGAAACCGGTAGATGACGGGAGTCGGGCTGGTGTTGATGATCGTCGCATCCTTCCCACGGGCGCGCAGGAATTCACACAGGGCGAGCTCGGTCCCGATCGCATCCCCGTCCGGGTGGATGTGACTGGTGATGACAAACGTCTGATTCGAGGCGATGATGCGATCGATGTCCGTCCACATAGGGGTCCTTTCGAGAAAAATCAGTGACAAGTGACGAGTCAAAACTACAGTACAGTATAATATACAGGTATTTCTTCCTGTCAAGAGGTTGTCGTGATAGGGGAGGTCCTGCCGTGTGGGCGTTGCAGAGCGGACCGACCCCATGCGGCCCAGGTTCCGGAAGTGTCCCGATTCAATTTCTCGCTTGACATGCCGTGGGTTTCCTCTATTTTTGTCCTAACAGGCTCACTCGCTGTATGCCTATCCGGTTCTGCCTGGCGGTGGGCAGACAGGGGTCGTCGAATCCTCCATTTGGTCATCTTCCGTAGTTCCTACTTCTGCATTCATCACCTTCTCACAAGGTGGCCTCACGATGCCAACACGATTCTTCGTGTCTGTGTCTTTCCAAGTCATCGTCGTCTGCCTTACCGCCCGATGTCTTGCTCAAGAGATCACGAAGGACAACTATCTGAAATATGTGCCCCTGTCTTCCCCACCCATTCTCTGTCAGACTGAGGCGAGCCGGGACCTGTGTCTGTATGGGAATGAACAAGACACGAGTTCCTACAAGGACGGCAATTTGGATGGCATCGATGACAGCCGGTATCAACGATTGAAAGAACTCTGCGTCAAATTTTCGCCCATCCTGTTTAAGAACGATTATATGATCCCATTGAATTTCAGGGCCTTCATCAAGGATGGTGTGACACCGCTTCTGTACAGTGACACATGGGATCTGACGCGGGCTGAGCACAGAGTCATCACACGAGAGACCATCAATCTTGCCTTAGCTGACCCTCTCGAAGACGTGAAACTCCTGCACTTGATTCGGGAAACCCATCCTGACAGTTTGAGAACTGCTAAGGTTCAGCCAACCCACCAGACCCTGAAGGTGCTCTATTTTGACTTCCCCGGCGAAGACGAAACAACCTGGAAACAAGCCTACCATAACATCATTTCTAAGGATCTTCAGAGAAGCTATCAAGAGTACTCCATGATCTATGCCCATCCTTTTATTCATGAACCCCAACCGGACAACAAGGGCAAGCGGGGGTATGAATTCGTCATCCAATACTGGTTCTTTTATCCCTTCAACGATGGCGCCAATAACCATGAAGGGGATTGGGAGCATCTCAACGTCATCGTGACCTCGAAGATGAAAGCCGATTCCCTGTTGTCACAAGAAGAGGTCTGGAGCCTGTTGCAGGTGGACGGCTACACGGACATGATCCCGGACTCCTCATGGGTCATAAAACGTGTCGAATACTATTTTCATCAGCTTGTCACGATCTGGGATTATACGAGGCCGAATGTGTACCTGGACGCTCAGCGATGGAAAGCCGAGGTTGAGAGAAGCCGTCCCGAACGGAAGGAGGAGCAACGGAAATGGGAATGGGTGCGGGCCAGGGCTTTTCAAGATGACGGGACGATCAACACCCATCCGATAGGGTATATTGCCGGTGACAATAAAGGCTTCAACCAGTTGCTCGCTCTGCCGGGAGGGAAAAATCGTGATTCTCACGGTACCTATCCGATACCCGGCATCTACAAAGGGGTTGGCGCTATCGGCGCTACGGAACAGATTCATGGAAGCTTAAATTACCGCCAGGGTCTGCAACGGCGTTCCCAGTTTGTCTCCTACACGGACGACCAGATTGAGCTCGTCCCGGACTGGGAACGAGTGAAAGATTTGGTCCTGCAATCTCCGCAAGCCCGACGGAACTGGAGCTGGCTGATTTTGCCTGTTCGCTGGGGGTTTCCGGCGACTGCGTCTCCGGGGGCTGGGATCGTCCCGAACGCAGATACGGGCAACCTGGGTATTGTAGGACCGGCCTACCAAACGGCCTGGAACCGGGTCGGGGCGTGCGACCGCTTCGCGCTCTACGATCCGCACATCTTTAGTTCTGCCTTCCCCATGAGTCCTGTAGACAATTTTTCGAATCGATGGGGATTTTTGAACGCGACTCTCCCGACCGTCTTGAGCTTACCGACCTATAATTACCTGTGGGGATTTCTCATCAAACCATTAGTCGTCGACCGGTTTGACCCACCCCCCTTATTCATCTCTGAAGACATCATCCCGTTTCGGCGTGTGGGGTTTGTTTTTGGTGTCTCCCCATCGTTTGAAGATGATGCGTTCGCTCTTCTGTTACACAACGAGCGTCTCCGCCAATTTATCCAAGCGTATAACCTGGTGCGTCGTCTCGAAAACCGGTGGACCCTCTCTTATTATGGTCAACTCAACTTTTATCTTGGACGAAGGTTGGCGAGCGAAAACCTGTTTCGTGTTGCCCAGAGTACCGTGAGATATAGTCTGACTCAACCTCCCAAAGTCTTAGCCAGTTTCGAGGGTGACCTCCGGTTGATCGAGCTTTCGGGGAGTTTGCGGTATAATTTCCTGCCGGAACGGTTTCAACCGTTTCTCAAAAGCGGATACGGCTATACCATCTACAAGGTACGTTCGGCACGTCCTCTCATCACCGGGACATTGGATCAGGTTGACCCAGCCACGATAGAGGGACTGGTTGATCGATCTGCAACCGCGTGGTTTCATCATCCCAAATTCTGGCCTCCGCAGCGATGGTGGCCGAATACGTGGCACTTTGGGTTCGGCTTGGAGTTCTTGCCGGTTAAAAGTTATACGAGTGGGCACATGGGCGCTAAGCTTGAGTACGAATTGTACGTGCACCGGCTGGGGAGGGAGACACCGGAAAACGCGACCGTTGCACGACAATATCTCAACCTCGCGCTGACGTTCGGGTTTTGAGGAGGGCGTGAATTCACTGTCGGCAAGCTCTGACATGAGAGATGGTCATCGCCTATGCATCTGTTATCGACTGACATGTTTCGGAATGTTCTGCTTCTCACCGTCGCCTTTTCTCTTTCTTATATGAATGTATGGGCTGAAATGTTAGAAGGGGACACTTACAGTCACAACGACCTGATCATTCAGACCGCCGATAAGGTCACGGTACGGGGGAGTCTGTTTGACCGCGATCATGAGAAAGTCATCATCTACTGCCATCGACTCCTCGGTTCTCAAAGCGAGGAAGAGGTACAGCAGCTCTTGGAGGCATTTATTGACGAGTATGACCTGATCACGTTCAATTTCAGAGGGCATCAATCCAGCGCCTGGATGAGTACGATGGGTGGAGATGAAGTGCTTGACCTTCGTGCGGTCATCTCTTTTGCGGTGAAGAAGGGGTACGGCAAAATCGTGGTTCTCGGAGCCGGCATGGGGGGGAGTGTCGCGATTCGGACTGCAGGGATATTCCGGAATATCGATGCGCTTATTGTGGTGAGCCCTTCGGGGTTTTCAGTCGAGCTCCAACCCTTTTTGGTGAGAATGGGTTCCGATATCATGCTCGATACAGAATTCGGCAGGGTATCGTTAAGGATGCTGACGAATACGCGGCTTGGGACAAGATATACCGCCGGCTACCCGATCGACATCATCGACACAGTTTCTCCTATTCCCCTTGCAGTCGTTCAATCGGAGAATGACCGATTCGTAAAATTAAACAAAATACGCGACGCGTTCGATCGTGCCCTGGAGCCCAAAAAATTCATCCTTGTCCCCGGCAGCCTGCACGCCGATAAACTGCTTGTCAAAAGCACATTGAGCGAGATTCGGCATTGGCTGAACGGCGTTTTCCCCGAGGAGAAATCTAAAGAGAGTTCCTCGTTGGAGGGAAGTCCGGTTACCGACCATCCAGACTCTATCCGGATCGTTCTGACTGGCGATCTACCAATACCAGAAGAGGTGATAGTAGGCGACTTTTATGAAAGGCTGTACGGGCCTGCAAGGACTTCCTACAAAACCAAAATGAATGCGGAAAGTATAGTCGACAATTTAAAAAATGTGTTTTCTTTTTACGGCTACACGGTCGTTTCATTAACCCTCTCTGATTCGGTCCCCTTTTTCAACATCCGAGTCTCGATCCCTCACATCCATTCTGTATCAATTGAAGGGAACCAGTGGGTCACAGATGATGATATACGGCACTTCCTGACAATCGATGGGGACTACTATAATGCATACGAACTTGACAGAGCCATCAGGCGGGTCTCCTCCCAACCATCGATTCAAACCGTTACAGTCGGTAGTACGATGAGGGAGGACGGGACAGTCGACCTGCATGTGAACGTTGTCGAGAAAAGGCCGTACAGGCTGCTTCTTGCCGCCAAATTCACAGACTTAGGCCAATTCTACGGCACAGGCTTCACCTGGAATGAGTTTAATCCTTCCGGAGTACAGTTGGCGGGGCAGGCGATGGTTGGGGTGGGTGACCGTAACGTGTATACGAGCTTGGGCGCAACCGGAAGCGTTTGGGGTCATCACATGCGGCTGGGTGGAAAATATTTCGACGTGATTAAAAGTCGGGACGACCTGGACTACATCTACACCCGTCAGGAGGTTCATGAGAGAGGGGGAGAGGTCACAGCCAGTTATCGGGTGACGTCTACGATCACCGCCAACCTTGGCGTATTCGGGAAAGAATATAAATCGCCCGAGGCTCGTTCTGACTTTCTTGTGCAGGAGGGGAC
>JACQVL010000016.1 GCA_016209865.1 Candidatus Latescibacterota bacterium
GCCTGCCAGGCCAGGGTCGCGCGCGTCACGGTCACATAGGCATACGTCAGCCAGCCGAAAAAACACAGCGTCAGGAGACTGGCCGACAGCAGCTCGACGACGGTAAACCCGCCTGATTGCGAATTGCGAATTGATCACGCCTCCCTTCATCCTCACCTGTCCATCATCGCTGATGGTGATGCTCACGACCACGGCAGTCATGGGGGTCGCCCGGGATACGTCAGAGTGGTGACCTGGACGAGCGGCTGGGGATCAGCGCCCCGGTAGACGCGCACCGTCAGCGTCCACAGCCCTGCCTCATCCGTCACATCATGCGTCACACGATAGGGGCGGCCGTTCAACGTGATCGAGGCGGGCTCCGTCGTGGCCATCGGAGCCAGCCGTAGCCGTTCGATCTGTTCCCGCACCAGGTGCACGGCCAGGGTGATGTCGGCCGCGCGGTCAGTCCTGGCCGTCCGCACGAACATCCGGACGAGCGGGAGGAGCACCCCCAGAAAGAGGGTCATCGCTAGCAGGAGTTCGACCAGGATCGTCCCCTGGCGATGCGTTACCGGTCGAGCCATTCCCATGACACGACCTCCACCTGCGGATGCCTGCCAAACCCCAGAGGCAGCCGGTAGGCATCTGTCAGGGAACGTCGATCGATCACCCCAGACCTGATCCAGTTGAGATAGGTCGTCGGCCCGTGCTCCAGGTAGAACGTCCCGGTTGCCGCTGACCCCAGGAGGGTTCCCTCCAGCCAGGTCGCATTGGCGCTCCACACCAACCCGGCGAACCGGCTGGCCGGGCCGATCCGAATCGTCGTCCGATCCCGCACCGTCTGTCCGGCCACCCACCCCGATGGTTGCACCACCAGGCTGCCGGACTGGAGGCGGCTGGACGTGATGAGGATGCCGCCGTCCACCCGATCGCCGTTCAGGCCGCCGGTCGCATACAACAGGCCGGGATAGACGACCTGGGCCTGGTCTTTCACCTCGATCTGGCTGCGGCTCAGCGCCTGGCCCTCCAGCCTGGCCTGATCGGTCAGGCGAATCGGACCGGGCGTGTAGAGCAGTCCCCCCCGGATGTCCACTCGATCCGCGACGATGATCGAGTCCTGCGCCGCCACGACGATAGCCCCGCGCAATATCAGGTGACCCTGCAGTCGCACCGCGCCGCTGGCGATCAGCGTCAGCGGGCCGGATACGGGAGGATCGTCCGGTCCGGCGGTGAGGAGGGTCAACACACCGGGGAGAGAGATCACCCCGCCGTGGACACTGTCCGGAAGCGCGGCCGGGCGCAGCGGTTCACCGAACGCCCCCAGGTCGGTGACGCTCCGGGTGATTCCTTCCCCGGCTAACTGGCGGTCTAACTGCGTCATCGTGACGACCACCAGGGAGGGATCGAAGTCTGCGCCGTCCCCGTCGTTTACGATCATCCCGTCGACCGGGGGGGTCTCCGGGGGAAGGGGTTCGCCCGGCATGCGGCCGGTCCGGACTCCCCCCGGTCCGGCCAGCACGTCCCCCCGAATGCGGCTGGCTCCGGCCAGGACGAGCGGAGACACCGAACTCCGCACGGTCACGGCGCGTTGAAACCAGGCCGGGGGCCGCATCCCCAAGAGGGCGCGGACGGTGACCGTCTCCTTATGACAGTGTCCGGTGACGGTCGCCTCCAGATACCCGCCGCAGGGCCTCAGCGACAGCCTGTAGCCGGTGTCAACCGCCAGGGACTCGGTCAGGGCCGGCGACGGTTCTCCTGTTGGCGACCAGAGACGGTTCCAGCCGCCGGACTGGGCCAGACGCCAGCGCAGGCGTTCGACCCCGGATTCCGCCGCATACTGCGCCTGCAGGTGATAGGCGGCTCGCCGTGCGGTCCCCGCCCGGACGGCGGCCAGACGGAACACCCCGGCCATCAGGACGGCGACCAGGGTCAGCATGACCAGCAGGCCGCCCAGGGCGGTGCCCCGTTCCGGCCTGGCCGAAGCGAGCCACGTCATAGCCGGGGTCCGGACGGCATGAGCGTCAGGGTCTGCTTCCCGACACGGAGGACGACCGAGGCGGGGTCAATCCGGGTGACGGTCGCTCCGGCCAGCGTCATGCCCACCCGGAGGTTTTCACTCCGCCCGTCCGGGCCTTTGATCATGGCGATCGGGTCGGTCTCGTCCCACACCACTCCTTCCAGCGTCAACAGCGGGAGGGGAGGAGATGCGGGCACGGATGGGCGGAGGGGTGCCGGCCTGGGGGTGGAGGGGGATCGTGGAGGCATCCGGAAATCGGGTTCGAACGGGTCCCGAAACCCTCCGGTGTACGACGTTCGGACGGTATCGCTGACCGTGGGAAAGGCGGGCAACCGTCGCAGTGGCGGCGGGGTCCAGGCGGCGACGCGTCCCGGTGAGCTCAGGCGGCCGATCAGCAGCAGGCCGTCGTAGCTCCAGACTCCGATGCCCGCTATCATCAGCCCGATGAGGACGATTTTGTGTAGGCGATTCATCGTTCCTGCTCTGGCATGGTGAACTGGTAGCGTGTCACATCCAGCCGGAGCGTCAACGCGGCGCTGGTCATCTGCGGAGCGGTCAGTTCCAGCCGATCGATGACCATCACGGCGGAGCCTCGTTCTAAGCGACTCAGAAAACTCCCGACGTGATGATACCGGCCGCTGGCCTGAATATGCAGCGGCCATGCCGTCCGGCGCTCCTGAGCGGTGGTCGTATCGGCCGTCAGCGCGGTCACCTTCAGGCCTGCCTGCCGGGCGGTCGCATCGAAGGGGGTCAGGAGTGCTGCGACGCTGGAAGCGAGCGTCCCCTGGCTGCGGAGACGATCCACCATAGCACGCAGGGTGTGGAGGCGAGCGCGTGTCCGCTGTTCTGTCGAGGTCCACGTGCGGGCTTGCTGTAATCGGGCTTTCTGATCGGCAACCTGGGCTCGTTGCTGCCAGAGCGCAGCGCCCGTCGGGACGAACACCGCGAGGACCAGGGTCAGGTAGCCTGTGCCGAAGGCTACGGCCAGGAGCAGCCATCGACGAGTCTGCCAGTACCGGACGAGCGTTGACATCCTCTTCGACTACTCCGTAGTTGCCAGCGTCAGTTCAAAACGGATCAACGGCAGACTCGTCCCTGTCTGCTGGCGCACCGTGCCAGGATCGACTCGCGAGGTGGTCAAGGCGCGACTCAGACGCCATCTTGCCTGGGATTCCACTCGATCCAGAAAGGTGATCAGGGCCTCTTCGGTGCGCGCGAACCCGGTGAGCCTGGCCTGGTACTGCCCGGTCTGGGCCTGACGCTCCAGTCGGAGGGAGCGGAGCCAGAGCTGGTCGGGCACCGTCCGGCCTAACATCTCCAGGCGGGCCGCCACACCGTCCTGACCGGCTTGCCGTGCCCGCAGGGCTGTGAGTTCAGCCGACAGGGTTTCTTCCATCTGAGCGAATGCGCGCACCTGTGCGATCCAGGCGGCTTTGGTTGTCAGTTCTGCGGCGAACACCCGTTGTTGCCGGGCGTAAGACTGATGGAGAATGAGGCCGATGACGAACAGGAGGACGATCAAGACACCGCCTCCCCAGGCGATGCGTAGCGCCCAGCGGCGATCCTGTTCCTGTTGCGCCCAGTTGATCGGGCGGGCTGGCAACAACTGGAATGGTGCCCGTGTTCCATCCAGGCCAGCCCGGGCTAACGCGGTCGCACGGGCTGGTCCCGTCGTGGCCGTCACGCTGACGCCCTGCTGCTCCAACGCATCCGCTAACGCGGCACCGGACGCGGTCGAATCTGGCGCGGCCGTGGTCACCAACGTCACTCGATCTGACTGCGACGGCAGCAGCGACCGGATACGGCCGGCCAGCCCTGACCAGTCGGTCTCCTCATCCGTTTCCGTCCAGGCGACCTCATGCAAGCAGGACGGGAGGGCGTCGATGCGCGGGACGAACGTCACCCCATCGGAGTCGCAGAAGACAAGAGCAGAAGCCTGGATGGTTCCATGCACGCGGTCGACCGGGGCGAGGGAGTGCGGATACACCCCGGCGACTCGAAACCCGGCGGTTTCCACCTGATCGATGAGCGGTTCAAGACGGGCGCGGCGTGCGAAGACCGCCTGGATGTAAGGCTGATCCGCGCTCTGCACGACTCGAAAGTCCAGGGTGATCTCGTCCAGATGCAGCCCGGCCGGGACGAAGCGTGGCGCCTGGGCGACGACCCAGGCCGGGAGGTCTGCTGGCAGCGGGTCGGGCGGCGTCAGAAGCTGGTAGCTCAGCACCGTGCTGTCCAGTCCCAGGATGACGGGGGGGAGATAGCCGGGATGCTGGCGACGCAGGGACGTCAGGGCTGTCGTTCGTGTCTCGATGCTGGTGTCCGGTAGAGGAACCGTCACTGTATTCACCACCCGGACACCTTGTCGGGTCCGTCCCGCCACGGTCAGGGTCGCCTGTCCTGCTCCCCAGGTGAGGCCGCAGCGCATCTTCTGAAACCAGAAGGGATCGAGGGCTGACGTCCGGAGCTGATGCCAGGAAAAGATGGAATGATCGAACAGCATTGTTATTCAGTCCAGATAGCGTTGTTGAATCGCGGCAACCCCATGTTCTTTGGATAGCGAATATTCGTAAAGTGATAGTCCTTTATTCGGTTTTTGAGAGACGATCATATCCAAGTGTCACGAGAAATCCAGTCCCCCAAACCGCCAAGATACGGGGAATAAAGTGGGGGTCAAAGAGTGCTGGATAAATAGCAGGAATCAGAACGAGATGACCCCCTATATGTGGAGTAATAACCAAAGCCACTGCTCCGGAGCGAATCAGCACCTGTACCCAGCGTATTCGAATCGCGCTCGTCACTCTCCAAGTTAAATATGTCAACAAAATCAAGGGCAATACCATGGCGAGGTACAAAAGAGCGGTCCAGTATGCCATAAATAGCAAGTCGCCCAAATTGCTGAGGACACCAGTCGTAAGCCAGGACCAGGCTATGCCAAGCAAGGCTGGGGATAATAATAGAGCAAACAAAATCAGGATAAGTTTCCCTCTTGGGCTTAAGCGCATCACTCATTGCTCTTCTGGTTCATAGGACTGGTTTTCCACATCATAGCGACGGAATTTCCTCTCTTGTTCGCGTCTCTGTCGATATTTTCGAAGCCACTCCGTAGCGTATGCCCTGGAATCTTCTTTGGCTAATTGTCGTACAATCCGATGTTTCCTATTTTTGAGAATCCCCCTTAGTCCTGGTGTTTTCTCTGACTCTGGATAGTTTGGATGATCGGCGGCTAGCTCGCCATGAACTGTAGCGCCATCCTTTTTGTCCGCCCATATCCCAGATATTCGCTCCGATGCCCATAGATCTGCGAATGCCGTATTGGTCATCGCTTCATCAAACGTAGGTAGCTGTCCATCTTCGCCGAATACGCTCAAGGCCAATTCAACATAATTAGAATGAGCGTAAAAATCCTGGATCGCATGCAAGGCAACTCCGAGACTGAAAAGGCCGTCATTATTAAGTTGTGATTCAACAGACATGCGACCTGTTAAAAAGGTTCCAGAGTCGTAGTGTTCCCATGATCTGTACCAGGGACTACGCGGGGTATTCAATGTTTTGATATCTGTCCACGCATTGCCAAGTACAACGATTTCTCTGTTGACACTATTGAACAAACCTCGAAGAGCCTCTCTGGTTATGGCGGTATGGATAGGGAATAGAAATCGTCCACCCGGATCGACAAACCGCAGCGGATTATTCGCCGCATAGACATAGGGCGAGAGCTGCGGATACATCTCCGCCAACGGGTCTGGCCGCAAGAACCGCCCATCATCCGGATCACACATCCGTGCGAGCATATAGTCCAGGCCAGATTCCCCATCCCGCTCATGCCCGGTGAACTTGAACCGCGTCGCATCCGCCCCGCTTTGCTGCAGGATGCCTCCATACGGCCAGTAGTCGTACGTCGCCATTGTCGTCCCACCTGTATTGACCAACACCCGCGTGTTTCCTAAGTGGTCCGTCATGTAGTACTGGGTCGAGCCGCCAGCGCTCTGCGCCACCCGCTTCGCCCCCGCATACACGTATTTCGTCGTCAGCACCCCACTGCCGTTAGACTCCGCGAAGACCGAACCCTCCGCCCCGCGAATATAATAGATCGTGGTTGCGCCATCTACCTTTTTCACCCGGTTCCCCTCCGAATCACACAGGTAGCTGGCACTGTTGTACCCGGTCGTCAGTCCTCGATAGTCGTAGCTGATCGTGTTGCCGCCCTGCGTGATCACCCAGCCATTCGCATCGTAGCCATAGCTGATCCCGGTCGTCCCCGATCCCGTGCCATCCAGTCGGTTGGGTGTCGAGGTGTAGGAGTAGGTATAAGGCACGGTCGTGGGCGTGCCCCCATTGACCCTCGTCGTGCAGCCGGTCATGTTCCCGTTCAGGTCGTACGCGAACGTCTGACTGGAGTTGTCGGGCGACAGGCTGAAGCTCGTCAGCCGGCGGAGATTGTCATAGCCGTAGGCGGCGGTCCGGATCGGAGCTGTCCCGTGCTGGTACACCTGTTGCGTGACATTGCCCACCACATCATACTGGAGCGTGTCTAAGAAGATCGTCATCCCCGCGCCCTGGCTCGTCTGATACTGCAGCGTCTGGAGCCAATCCCGGAGGGTGTAGGTGTACGTTCCGGTCACGACGGTATTCCCCACGATGTGCGTGGCCAGGTTGCCATCGGGCGCGTAGGTGTAGGAGGCGTACGGCGTGCCCACTCCATCCATGACCTGACTGACCCGCCCGGCGGCGTCATACTGCGACCTCACCTCACTCCCATCGGGATAACAGAGTCGGCTCACCCGGCCCGCCAGGTCGTACTGATACTGCACCGTCTGGGCTGTCGCCAGCCCTTCAATCGTCACCCGCCTGGCCCGGACTCGTCCTTCTGGATCGTAGGCATACCGCGTCGTCACCTCCGCGCCGCTGTCGGTATCCGTGTTTTCCTCCTCTTTCGTCACCCGGCCCTGGGGATACGTGATCCCACTCCCCAGATAATCCCCGTCATAGTCTCGTTTCGTCTTCCACGACGCCGCGTCCGTCTCGAAGGCATAGCTCCCGTAATTGACGGTCGGATCGAGCGTACTGAAGGGAGCGGCCGTCGCGCCGACCCGCGTCACCCGGTTGAACGCGTCGTAGACGAAGTAGGTCACCATGCCAGCCGCCTTCTGTCGGGCATCCTGACTGAAGCGCAGGTTCCCCCGTGGATCGTACTTGTACCGCGTGCTGTCATCCATATCCGGCTGATACACGCGCAGACGCCGGCCGGCGGTATCGTACACATACGCGTTCGTGCCGGCCTGGGGGGCGATCGATTGGACGAGTCGATCCAGGGCGTCATAGCCGAACCGCGTCGTCGTCCGCAGGCCGGCGGTATCCGCCATCGTCTTCGTCAGATGGCCCAACGGGTCGAATTCCTGCCGGGTCACGATGCCTTTCTCGTCCCGTGTGATCACCCGGCGGATGGGGACGGCGAGTTCATTCAACCCCCCATACCCATACGATGACTCCAAGGCGTTCGCGGCGGACAGTCCGGGTAGAACCACCTGCTTGGGACGCGCGAGAGGGTCTTCCCAGTACACGGTGTTCGTCACCTTATCGCCCGCCGCGCTGGCGGTCAACTCGACGTACGGATAGCTCTCCGGCATCCCCACCGGCCCTCGCACGGCCTCCGGCAAGCTGGCCCGGTTGTAGACGGTCTGCGTCACCCGGTCGGTTGCCCCCGTGCGCTGCTTCGTCTGGACGCCACGGAGCAGGCCATCGTAATAGCTCAGGGTGACCGTCGCCGGTCCCACATAGAGATTCGCCAGAGAGAACGAACCGGCCGTGCTCTGGGCCTTCACGGTCGGATTCCAGGTCGTGGGAAAGCCGGTGATGGTCAGGTTCGTCGGGTTCATCGGGGATGACCACCGGCCTGACCCCTGCGGATACGCCCATACATACACCGTGCCGGCGGGCGTCAGCTCCAGGACACACGTGTACCACTGGTTCAGCGCGATCCCCCAGGCGGTGGGCAGGGTGCTCGTCTGCCCGTTCTGGCGTGTCTCCACGATCAGTGAGCCCCCGTTGTACGTGATCGCCACGTGCTGCGTCCCATCATCCAGGGCCAACAGCCACGGCTCGACTCCGGTCGTCGCATCCAGCCGGACGTCCGCGCGCACGACCACCGGCCTGCTCACAGGCCCGGCGTTCAGCGTAGCGCCCGCGCCGATCTGGGCAGTTTCCTCCAACCCGACCGACATCCCGAACGTCACCGCGCCGGTCGCGCTCAGTCCCCCGGCGGCGGGGTCGATCGTCGCCCGGAACGTCGCTCCCGTCTTCGCGGTAAAGCCGGGGGTGAGTCGAACCTGCGTCCGGGCTTTGAAGGTGATCGATGCGCCGCCGGGAACCTCATAGGGCGTCTCGGTGGTCAGGATGCGGCCTTCTTCCGACCAGGGACCGGGCCAGACACGCCGATCCCCGTTCAGGTCCCGATGGCCGGCCGGGTCCGGATACACGACCGCTTCCTCTCGATTGGGGAGGGCCGGGGAGTAGGTGGGCGCCCACGCGGCCACGCCTGAGAAATACGTCCCGCGCTCGCCGACCACCTGACGGCGCCCGTTCCGCGCCAGCATCATCCGGCCCAGCCCGTCGCGCACGTAGCGGGTCGTCCACCCGTTGTTGTTGGTGACGCCCGTGACCGTCAGGTTGACGGGGTCGAGGGTCGTCAGCGGGCCGGGTTGGGCGGTCACGGGGTAGGTGCGCACGTTGTCGATCCATAGAGCATTGGGGGCAACCGCATCCCAGAACTCCAGACGATCGATCGGGCCAACGGTACCCGGTCCCAAGGCAAAATACCCACTCGTCGGATACCGCACCCCATTCATGCGTGTGAACCAACCCAAGCTCTGATCCCATTCCAGCCGCACATGATGCCAGTCCCCCACCATATTGGGCATGCCCAACGAGGTATAGGTGCCTCCATTCCAGACGCCCAGCGTCCCATCCGCCGCAAAATTCCACAGAATTTGATATTGCGTCCCGCCAACGAGCGCGACGAGCCCTTCGTCCCCCTGGGTCTCCACCCGGAGGTCGAATTCCACCACACCAGCGGTACTGGACGCGAGGTTCAATTTGATCGCATACAGGGCATTACTCACACTCGTACTGGTTATCGTCATCGCGCCATTGGAGAGACGAATCAGCCCCGTGGAGTTCGGATCGACCACGGTATACCAGTTACCTTGATTCACCAGCGCTGCTGAATCCGGATAATCGTCAAAGACCCACGCCTGGACATCACTCGTCCGGGCGTTCTGAAAGGCCGCCAGCGGAGCCAGGCCCTGATACCCCCACCGGGTGGTGGTCACCGTGCCCGCCGCGTCCGCCACTTCGAGAGGGTTCCCGACGGCATCGTAGCTGAGCACCCGCGCCTGCACCACCTGTTCGGACGCCCCCACCACACGGTCGCCGTTCGCATCCATCCAGACGAGCGTCGTGTCCGGCTCCAGCAGACCGCCAAAGACCCCGTACCGGACGGTGGTCGAGCGGACGGCCAGGCCAGCCCCGTCCTTCACGGTGACGACGTGCGGCCGGTCCAGGATCCGGGCGACTATCATGTCCGCGTCCGTCGCGTCCGCGCCAGGGATGACCTGCGTGATCGCCAGACTGTCCGCGAACGCGCGCATCGACCGATACGGCGCTCCATTCTGGATGGCGATGCCGCTCTCGAGGATGATGTCGAGGGATGCCGTGGTCGCTCCGCTGGGGACGGTCACCAGCTTGTCGAAGCGTACGCGGGTTGCAGTCGGCGGGAGGTTCACCGGGAGTAACTGATAGGCCAGTGACGACCAGGAGGTCCCCGACCAGACGACGCGCACTTCTGCTGAACCGAACAGATTCGACCCCTGGAGTTGGTCACAGCCTACCACTCCTTGAATCCGGTAAGCCGCACCCGACGTCACGCTCCACGTCGAGGTGGGGTACGTGACGATCCCATGACTTTCGCCCAGCGCCCCGGCTCCCAGGGTGGTCAGCACATACGGCACAGAGGCGTAATCGGCTGTCGATGTCCCGGGCGGGAAGGTGCTCCAGGTATAATTTCCCTGGGCGCTCGTGGACTCCAGGCTGGGTGTCCCCCAGGTGGGGGTCACGGCGGTGTACGTCAAATCATCGCCGTGGTAGAGCGTTTCCGTGACCCGGTGGGTCTGGGAGCCTTCTGACGGGTGCAGAGACCCGACCGTTTCTTGCGTGACCAGCCCGTTGGCGTTATACGCAGAGCGGGTCCACCGCGTCACTCCATCCAGCGTCTGTGCGACCGAATCCTGTCGCACCCAGAAGGCTTGCTGGGGCATCCCACGGTAATAATACCAGCTCCAATCCCCGATCCACGTCCCCGTGGGGGTGACGCGCCAGGTCGTCGTCGTCTGGATCACCTGTTGGCTCGTGTTCAGGCTCGTCGTGGCTTTCTCGAGGCCGCGCCGGATGCGGCGCTCCGCTTCCTGGCGCTTGTCCAGCCGACTCAGCCCCAGCGCATCCATATCCGCCTCGTTCACGAACTCATGCCGGATCGTGCCCTGGCCGCCCGGCAACTCCTCCTCCACGCGGGGAAACGTCAGACGATCCAGTTTGATCGAGTTGGTCTGCAGCACGGTATCCAGGACGGCATACATCAACCGGGTGGTATCAGGCAGGACCGTCGCCGCGTCCCCGTCCGCATCCCAGATTTTCCGGAGGAGACGCCGGGAGCGCTCATAAAACCCCCGATCATAGTGGATATCTTGATACAGGTTCGTCAGGACGGGATACCCCTCATAGTCCACGATGAACGTCCCACCCGCCGGGACGACCATCTTCGAGAGCCGATAGCTGTCCGCGTCACGATACGTGAACAGATAGGCCGGCAATCCATCGGCACTGGTCTTTCCGAGCATGCGCACCCCTTGCAGCAGGAGGGTCTGCACGCTATCGCCGGGGGCGACAGGAGGCCGCAGGGTCGTATGAGTGTCATAATATATCAACTCATAGCGCGCCAGTTGCGCGCCGGTCCCGTCTTTGACCACCACCGCATCGAGTTTGTTGAAACTGTCCACCCCATCGAGC
>JACQVL010000137.1 GCA_016209865.1 Candidatus Latescibacterota bacterium
ACAAAGGCACAAAGGACACAAAGAACAGCATTTTGATTTGTGAAGCACTTTGTGCTCTTTGTGCCTTTGTGGTGAAAACGGGTGTGTCTACTCTCACCCCCACGGCCACGGGGCCGTCCCGTAATAGTACAGCCGCGTGTCGGGCGCGTCGAATGTCTCTTGGATCTCAGCCAGGTCGGTCCCGACCAGCCGGTTGGAAAACGCCTCCCACACCTGACTCGCGCGGCGCGGGAGGACGATGCGCTTCGGGCCGGGCTTGACGGTGTGCAGGCTGACCCAGTCGCGCGAGGCGCTCACCACATCGTCAGACTCGCTGAAGATGTGGACCCCCGCCCATCTGGCGATCCCTCGGAGCAGATGGGACGGGACGTTGGGCGCACCGACCCAGACGGACTTCCACGTCCCGAAATCCCGCGTCGCCATCCCGGCCTTGCACCGCCCGCGGGTGTACATCAGGTGGGCCAGATGGTCAGCGTCCGGGTCGTCGCAGAAGATGATCGGACCGATGTGGCCGTCCGTCCCCCACTGCGTGTTCGCGGGCAGGTCGCGGGTGATCGGATGCCGGAAGTTGAAGACGGCCGCGTGCAGGCCCCATTCGGGCATGTCGATGCCCAACCGGAGGCCGGTCAGATCGGTCAGGTTCTCCGCCGACCAGGTGCGGTTGATCAGGCCGGCGGCGTAGAGCCAGACCGCCGTCTTCCCGTCCCGCCGGACTTCCCGCGCCACCGCTTCTCGTTGCGCGTCGTCGAGGACGAATGCGTTGAGGAAGATGAACAATTTGTACCGGTCGAGCAGCCCGTGACCGACATCCGACAGCAGGTACGAGTCGTACGGCGCGCCGATGCGGGACAGTCCCCACTGACGCTGTTTGAAGACGAGCGGCCAGTAGAGGGTGTTCTCGAACCGGGTGTAGAACGGGGCGTGCTCGTCGACGATGACCGCGATCTCCGCCGACGGCCGGCGGTCGAGGCTCAGGTTGAACGTCCCCAGCTCGACATACCGGGCGAGGTCGCGCTGCTGCTCCGGCACGTTCCAGGTCACGGTCTGGCCGTGGTCGCACCACCAGACCCCGGCGTTCCGGCAGAGGATGTTGGCCATGTTCCGCCGGTAGACGGCAAGCGTCTCCTGGAGGGAGGTCGTCTGGCCGTAGTTGTTGTCGGGCGGGTCGAGGACGTACGCATGCGGCCGGGTGTCGTCCTCGGACAGGTAGATCTTGCCGTGGGCGCGGATGGATTCGGTCACCGGCATGAACGTGCCGTCCCCGCCCGCCTGCCGCCAGCCGTAGCTGTACGGGCTGCAGAGGTAGTCGAGGGTGGGGATGGAAAGCACCTTCGCCAGCGCCAGATGGCCCGATCGGGCGAGGGCAGTCGTCTTCAATTCCGGCCCGCCGAAGAACCCGCTCGCCCACGCCAACTCGGTCAGATAGCCGTAGAAAATGCCCACAAGGGATTCGTACTGGCACGCCTCTTTGACGGTACGGGAAAGGTGGCCGATGTCATCCGCGCACAGGTCGGCCAGACATTCGAAGTAATCGACGACCTTCTGGCCGAGCAACGGGTCACGGAATTCGCCCAGATGGAAGGCGTTGAACTCAGCGGGAGCGGGGACTGCCACCGTGTAGAATTCCAGCCCCGGGTCGCGCCATGCGTCCCGCAACGCCATGCGGTCGCCATCGTACTTCTTCCGGACCCAGGCCTGGAAATGCCGCTGCATCGGCGGGCTGTAGTCGGCGCAGACGTTCCGCATCGCGCTCTCCTTGACCCACTCCCCCGCGCCGCCGACGCAGATGTGGTAGCCCCAGACATGCTCCCCAAAATCCTGACTCCGTACGTATTCGACGAACGCGTGCAAATGGTCTGCCGCATCCCGGCGCCACACCTCGGACGCGTACGACTCGACATCCCGGTGGCCGTCGTGCCACAGCTCGCACTCATCGTGGTGCATCTCCTGCCACCACTGGGGCGTCTGCAGATGGATGCGGCAGAGAAACCCGACGGACGGGTTCTTGGCGATGATCGCCCGGAACACCCGGCCGATCGTCGTGAAATCGTGCCAGGAATCCCCGTGGCCGGGACCGACCCACATCAGGTCTCGCGGCTGATCGAACGCGTACCCCGGCACTCCGGCCCGCGCGAACACCGCCGCGTTCTCCAGTGCCGGCCAGGGTTGGGCTTCATCCCACTGCGCCCCGCTCCACGCACTGCTCAGGAACACCGGCCGGCCGTCGACGTGGACGGTCGGAGCCCCGTTCATCTGGCGTAATTCCACTTTCGGCATGGCTGTCCTTTCTGGTGAACTCGTCACTTGTCACTCAACACAAACCGCGCCCCCACCGTCAACGCGGCCATCCGCTGCGCCGGGACGCTCGTCGCCAGGAGTTCGGCAAACGGAGGAAGGAACTCCTCGCCGGTGCTGAAGAGCCCATAATGGATGGGCACCGCAACCTTCGGCCGGTGGATGGCACAGAAATACACTGCCTGCTGGTAGAACAGGTTATCCCCGCCGCTGATGGGGAGGAAGGCGAGGTCGAGCGCAAACCGGCGCAGCCGCTCGTCCCATCCGGCGTAAGGCTGGGTGTCGCCCGGATGGTAGAGGACGACGCCGTTGCCCTGAATGAGATAACCGAGGTAACGATACCCGAACGCGTCGTCGTATTCGAGCTGCTGATGCGCCGATGGGATGGCGTGGAGGGTGACTCCCGCGTGCTCGAACGTGTCGTCCCCGCGCATCGGATGGAGCCGTTTTACATCGAAGCCGAGGGCGTTTGCCCGTTCCTGGCAATACTGAGGAATGACGATGACCGCGCCCGGGGAGGCGGCGGCCGCGCCCGGCAGGGTGTCTGGATGGAAATGGTCGGCGTGGTCGTGCGTGCAGCAGATGAGGGCGGCCTGTGTCATCTCTTCCGGCCGGAGGGGTATCTCCTGAACGACGTCCGTCTCCCGGTAGTACGGGTCGATGTACAGGACGGTCTGACCGAGTTTGATGCAGAAGCTCGACTGGCCCAGCCACCAGACGGCGGCCTGACCGTGCGGGACGGTGGTGCTCGCGATATCCTGTTGAAGAACTGCTCCCTTCTGTGCGGCCGGTTTCATGCGTCCCACCTTTCTCCTGTCGCGGCCATCTCCCAGAAACGGTACTCGTACCGGGCCACGTCGCGGAACAGTGTCTCCATCCTCGCCCGTTCATCGTCCGAGCAGCGGGCGGCCGCGTCGTCCAGATGCCGGGCGAGAGTATCGACGTAGCCGGCGAACCCCGGGCTCGACCAGTGGTCGATGAACCGCTGCCAGGGGCTTGCCGCGCGTTGATGCGTTTTCACCCACACCCAGGCGTCGAGGTAGGCTTTCTCCGCCCCGTACAGCGTCGTCAGCTTCTCCGGGAACGAGCAGGTGTGCCCGGTTGCCAGGAGGAACGTATGGTACGCGTGGCAGGTCGGCGCCATCTCGACGGCGTGGAACGTGACCCCGTGCTCGGCGGCGAGCGCCTCGAACAGGTCGAGTTCGTTGTGCAGGCCGATCAGGGCTTCCGACAGGAATCGCCGGAGCGAGACCGGGGCTTTGGACACGGTCAGCGCCATGAGCGGGACGGCCTCCCGGACGAACAGGTAGTCCTGCTGCATCCAGGTGACGAACGTCTGCCGGTCAATCGAATTATCCGCCACGGCGGCTAAGAAGCGATGGTGTAGGATCGCGTCCCAGATCGGCCGCACGCGGTCGAGGAGGTGTTCGTGGAATGGAACCATGTTGTCACCCCTCCGCTTCCCCCAAAATCCCCGCCAGTTGCGCCAGCGCAATGTTCCCGCCACTGACGAGCGCGACGACCGTCTGGCCGTGGACATCGACCAGACCCGCCTGCATCGCCGCGATGCCCACGGCGCCGGATGGCTCAACGACGAGCTTCGTCGTCCCCGCCAGCGTGCGGACAGCGTGTTTGACCTGCTCGTCGGAGACGAGCACGACGTCGTCGACGTACCGCTGGACGTGCTCGAACGGCAGAACGCCCGGCCGGCCGGCGATGAGCGCGTCACAGATCGTCCGCGCTTCGTCGATCCCGCAGACCTGTCCCTGACGGAACGACCGGTACATCGCCTGGGAACCTTCAGGCTGCACCCCGATCACACGGGCCGAGGGTCGGATTTCTTTGACGGCCGTCGCCACTCCGGCGATCAGTCCCCCGCTGCTGATGGGGACGAGGACGACATCGACGTCCGGGACATGCTCCATGATCTCCAGCCCGATCGTCCCATGTCCGCGCATCACGTTCGGCTCCTCGAACGTGTTGATCACCGTGATTCCGCGTTCAGCTTTGAGCCGGTCGAGCGTCTCCCACCGGCTCTCGTGCCGGTTCTCGCACAGCACGACCTCCGCGCCAAACCGGCGCGTCCGCTCGACTTTATACGGCGAGGTCTTCTGCATCATCACGACCGTCGTCGGGATGCCGAGCCGGGTGCCCATGTGCGCGAACGCGGCGGCGAAGTTCCCGGACGAGGAGATGGCCGCGCCCCGCCGCTTCTCGTCATCGGACAGGCGATTGAGGATGGTGAACGAGGCCCGTGCCTTGTACGAGCCGGTGACCTGCAGGTTTTCGGCCTTCAGCAGGACCGTCCCGCTGGTCTCTTCGGACAGCGCATCCGCCCGAAGAACCGGCGTCCGCACGACATCCGGGGGAAGCTCCTGCCAAGCGAGATCGATCTCCTTCAATGTGATCATGGATGCGCCTCCACAACATTTTCTGGATTCCGCTTTCGCGGGAACGCCCCTGAGCCTTTCTCGTCACTTGTCACTTGTCACTCGTCACTGCTCTCCCATCGCTTTATCCAGCGCCGTGTCGAGCGTCTGCCAGAGCGCGACCCCATCGCTCACGGTCGGATGTCGCAGCCCCGCGACGACATCCTGGACGTAGTCGGGCTGCCGCATGCCGACCAGGACGGTGCTGACGCCGGGCGCGGAGCGGAGGCAGAACACCGCTTTCTGCGACAGGGACAACGGCCGGATGGATTCCGGGAGGATCGGGTTCAACGCCTCATGGAGCCGACGGGATCGGCGGTTGGCCATGACGCGATAGACGCTCGTGACCGCGTGCAGCACGCCGCTCACGGCGTCGATGTATGCCTCGACCCACGCCTGTATGGCCGGGTTCTGCTCTGCGGCGGGCTGGAGCAGGCCGAACGCAGAGTTCAGCCGGGGGACCAGGTACTGATCGCTCACATCGTTCCAGTGCTCGACCGTGCCGAAATGCTTCCAATACTCCTGAAGGGTGCGTCCCGCGGTCAGGAGCTGTTTGACCGCGTTTCGCTGTTCGACCCCGATCGACAGGGACGGCAGCCTCTCCCGCTCGAACGCGTTTTCCTGCTCCGCGAGCTGTTCGACGGCGCGCTGCACGTCATCGAACGCCGGCGGGTCCTCGACCGGAAAGTCCGCCAGCCGGACCATCCCGTTGCCCATGATCGCGTTCAACGGGCGGTTGACGAGGACGCCCAGTCCCTGCCGCCTGGCGAACGCCAGCGCCGTCTCCGTCCCGTTTCCCTGGTTCTGTTCGAGCACTCCGCCGCGCTCGAACAGGTTAACCGGGAGCTGAATGACCCGAAAATGATGGTCGGACGAGCTCGCTTCCGCGATGGTGTAGACCTGCTCCAAGGAAGTAAAATCGGCGTCGGTCGACGGCCGGGGGA
>JACQVL010000138.1 GCA_016209865.1 Candidatus Latescibacterota bacterium
ATACCGGCACCACCGTTCGATGGCCGATGCGTACCGGAACACCACGTAGCCGCCGATGGTGAACGAACAGAGCGCCAGGGCGATCGGCCATAACGTCGGGAACAGGCTCATCGGTGTCGCGTTGTCCGTCGCGCCGTGGTCTCCCCAGAATGCCACGACGATCAACACGCTCACCAGGACGACGATGTTGGTGACGAATTCCCCGGCCAGCAGGACACTGGCATGGCCCCACGAGATATGCTCGCGCACGAGGCCGTACAGACGAGCCGGGTCGCCGCCGAGACGGGATGGGGTGACCGTACACGCGAAGTCCCCGATTAAGGTGATCTTCCCGGATGCCCCCAGGGACAGGCGCTGCTGGATCGCCGAGGCCATCGTCGTCTGCCGGACGGCGCGGCACAAGACCTCCCCGGCGACGATGAGCACGGTCAGCAGCACACACCGCCAGAAGGAATTCCCGACCGCCGACCAGGTGGCGACATCGATCGTCATGCCGACGGTGACTGCACAGAGGCTCAGGCTGAGGAACAGGGAGGTGACCAGGATGAGCGCGCTACGCATCAGGCTGCTTTCAACCTGATTCACCACAAAGACACGAAGAACACGAAGAAGACAAATCATGCTATTTTCTCTTTGTGCTCTTTGTGTCTTTGTGGTGATGATGGTTCACTCTGCAAGACTCTACCTCACCGGGGCTTCGAGCAGGTCCTGGTAGGCGACGAACCGGCGCGTCCGGCGCGTCCGGTCGAGAATGGACAGCAGCCGGGCGGTAATCATCGGCCGGACGATGTCGCCGGGATGGATGGCGATGCGGACGACCGGGTCCTGGTCGACCAGACGGGCCAGGGCGACGCAGTACAGAGTCGAGATGGCGGCGGCCGTCCAGGTTCGCGGGCTGAAGCAGACGGCGGGTGCCCGGATCGTCCGGTCCGTCGTCAGGTCGGTGAACCCGCCTAAGGAAGTCAGGTAACGAAACCCCATCTGCTGCACCGCCCTCACGACCTCCTCGTTGTGCATCCAGGCGGGCGAGACGAACCCGCACGGGGTAAACCCGAGCGACGTGAACATCTCAAGCCCCTGCGTGAGCCGGTCGACCGCTTCCTGGTAACTCAGGGTATAGAATTCCCCTTCTTTGCTGTACACGTGCCGGAGCAGTTTCTGGTACACTGTCCCGGCCGACGGGGTGGGGTCACTGTGGTACAACCCGTGGAGGACGATCTCATGCCCGTCCGCTTCGAGCTGGTGAAGCCAGTCGACGAACCGGGGATGCGACCGGAGGTCCCATCCGCGATGGAAATCGGGGATGACGAGCATCGAGGTCCGGGTCACCCCTGACTCAGCGAGCATGACCATGATCCGCCGGAGTCTGTCCTCATGGGCGGGGGTGACATCATGGACGGAGACGACGGCAAGGCGGGGCATAAGATCAGGGAAGAGTTAAAAGTGAAGAGTGAAGAGTGATAAACACTCTATACTACTGGCTTTCTTTGCCTTTCACTCTTAACTCTTCACTCATCACTCTTCACTGCCTCCTCATAGGCTCTTATCAGGTCTTCCAGCACCGTGTTCCAGTCGAACCGTTCCTCGGCGTTCAGGCGTGCCGCCCGTCTCATCGCGGCCTGGTCACGCGCCGCAGTCTGCGCAATCGTCACGGCCAGATCGGTCGCATCAGACGGTCGGGCGAGCGCCCCGGCCTCGGCGGGGACGTGATTGGCGATCGCCCCACCCCTCACCCCCACGACGGGCAGGCCGCTCGCTTGCGCTTCTAAGACAGTCAGTCCGAACGGTTCCTGGGGACTCGGCGTGATGAACAGGTCGGATGACGCATACACCGTGGCGAGACGCTCCCGGTTCGTCTCATACCCGGCGTACAGAATAGTCGGATGGGTCCGGGCATGCGTTTCGACATCCGGACGGCATGGCCCGTCCCCGACGACGAGCAAGCGGTACCGTTCCTGCGGCAGCCGGACGAACCCATCCAGTAGCGTACTGATCCCCTTCTCCGTCGCCAACCGTCCGACGTACAACAACAGGGTGTGGTCGGCCTGCAGGCCGAGTCGTTGCTTGAAATCGGGATCACGTCGTGCCGGGTGGAACAAGTGGAGATCGACTCCCAGGGAGACCCGGCGGACGCGCCGGATGCCGTGAGCGGTGAGCGTCTCGACGAGGTGAGGCGAGGCCGCCAACGTGAGCGTGCACCCGTTGTACAATGCTCGTGCGTACCACCAGGCCAGCCGTTCCGCTCCGACAGAGAGCGTCTCGCCGAGCGGCCTGGTGAACTCCCGGACGTACGTGCCGGGGAAGTCCGCATGGTAAAACCCGATCACCGCCGGCTTCCACGTGAGACCAGACAGCGCAAGCCAGGTCACCCAGGGGACGAGGTACGGGCTGCCGATTTCCACGATGTCCGGTCGCTCCCGTTCGAGCACCGCACGCACTTTCCACGGGTTGAAGAGAAACCGGTAGGGCGCGTACGAAGGGATGAGCGGGCCCTTGATCAGGTAAGTCCGTGACTGCCCGGAGTCGATGACCTGATCCTCACTACCCGGCACGATGAGGACATGCTCCCATCCCTTCCGTTCCATCAGGTACCGGGCTTTGGCGGTAATGTAGGTCTTCACCCCTCCGCTCGTCTCGGCGTAGAACTTCGTAATATCGCAGATTTTCACCCTATCTCACTTTTCCTTGTCACTCGTCACTGCTGTTCACCCTTTTCGCCTTTTCCCCTTTTGTCCTTTTCCCCTTCTCTTCTACCCATACATCTCCCACATCCGCTCGAACGCCGCCTGCACCCCGCGCGTCTCGATGTACCGCCGGGCCGCCTCCCCCATCCGGCGCCGGGCGTCCGGGTCCGTCAGGATGGTCTGAATCGCCCGGGCGAACGCCTCCGGGTCTCGTCCATCCGCCACCAGCCCGGTCTGGCCAGGCAGGACGTTCTCCGGCGCCCCGCCCCGGTCGGCGACGACGACGGGCAGGCCGGACGCCTGCGCCTCTAACACGACATTCCCGAACGTCTCGATCAGGCTGGGGAACACGAACACGTCCGACGACGCGTAGACGGTGGCCAGGTCCTCCCCGTCGAGGTACCCGGTGAACCACACCGGATAGCCCTGGAGCCGCTGTTCCAGTTCCGCCCGGTACGGCCCATCCCCGACGATGACTAAGCCGAGGCGCTGAGAGTCAGAGGACAGCCGTTTGAAGCTCTCGGCCAGGACGTTCAGGTTCTTTTCTTTCGAGAGACGGCCGACGTACAGGAGCTTCGTCCCCGCATCCACCCCGAATCGCGCCCAGATGCGTTCGTCCCGCTTGGCCGGATGGAACACCGTCGTGTCGATGCCGCGCGGCATCGTCGCCAGTTTCTTCTGGTCGAACCCGTGCGCCGCCAGATCGTCCCGAGAGGCCATCGACGAGACGAAGATCCGGTCGGTCCTCCCGTAGAACCACCGCAGGTAGCCCCACGCGAGGTTTTCCACGGACGCGTCTTCCGTGATCGCCCGGACCTGCTCGGGCAGGTTCGAGTGGTAGACGCCCACGGATGGGAGGTCGAGGAGCTTGCTCGTCAGGAGGCCGACCAGACCGACCGGGCCGGGAGTCGAGAGCTGGTAGACCGTGAACCCGGCCTGTTCGCAGTAGTACAGGACTTCCATGAGCGGCGGGACGTAGAGGATCACCTCCGGGTACTCCGGGATGGGCAGGTCGGCGATCGCCCGGAAGTTCATGATGCCGTCTTTGTACCCGGTCGGACGGTCAGAGCAGGTGATGAGCACCATCTCCCGGCCGAGGCGCTGCGCGATGTCGACCATCCGGGTCACGCTCTTGCCGACCCCGCCCGTCCATCCCGTCGCCCTCGGCTCGTAGACGGTGTCGCAGAACACGGCAACCTTGTGGACCGCGCGGACGGCCGGGTCGTCCAGGCCGAAGTGCCGTTCGATGCGGTCGAGGAATTCCTGGTCGCTGTGCTGATGCCGGAACGCTAAGTAATACGGCGCTAAGAAGAAGTGGGCAGACGCCAGAATACCTAAGGTGTTGAACATCCGGGGCACGTCGAACTCATTCAGGCTGTCGAACAGCTTCCGGGTGGTTTCTCCAAGGATGTCGTTAAACACCTCGTTGGCGAACGCGAACATCTGCTGACCGAACGCTTCCTGCTGACTGCGGGTGATGACCTGGAACAGGCTCAGGTCGCGGTGTTTGGCGAGCGCCGTCGTGATGCGGTCGCCGAGGATGGCGGTCAGGTCGAACTCACGGGCGGTCGTTTGTGCCTCATCCGCTGAAGGAGCCGGCTGATTCTGGGCGCCGGACGTCAGGCTCTGGAAGAAGGAGATGTAGACGTTGCCGGGCATCGCCGACGGCCTCTCTTTGAAATACCGGTAGGCGACCGCGTAGACGGAGTGCGCCAGGGAGAGCGAAGTCCCCGGTTCCCCGCACACCTGTCCTTCCCCTTGCATGATCGCGGCCAGGAATTCTTTGTACGTCGGCGTCCCGGCGCAGGCGGTGTACCCCCGTGCGATGAACAGGCCCGCGTGATCGTCCGAGTTGCCGACGAACCCTTTGACGTGAGGGTCAGGTCCCACCGGCTCGATTCCGTGCTTGTCGGCGAGCTGGGCGATCAACTCCGGGGTGAGCTGGCTGACGACCTTCTCGATGACTCGTCGCTGGGCGGCGATGCGTGAGCCATTCTGGAGTTCCAGCGTCTTAAACAGGAGCAAGAGCTTCTCGAAATTGTCCGGGCTGAGCTGGTAATCGCCCGCGAACAGGGGATGGGCTAAATAGTGGGGAATCTGCTCCTGGTTCAGGAACCGCACGACATCTAAAATATTGTCCCGGATACGCACGATCTCCCCGTGATGCGCTTCGGTGATATTCAGGGCGACGACGTCGATGACGCTCTTGTCGTTGGGAAAGTGTGTGCTGATCTCTTCGCTCACGAACGCCCCGTCCAGATGGGCGATCTCCAGCGCCCCGTCGATCACGTCGTGATCGGTGATCGTCACGAAATCCATCCCGCGGAACCGGGCGAGGTCGTACACTTGCTTGGGCGACGTGTAACACTGCGCCGCTTTCATTTTCTGGAAGAACCATTGCTGCTGGAATTCGCGCGAATACGAGGAGTGGACGTGCAGGTCCGCACAGTATCGGCCGTCGATCATGACAGGATGGTCTCCATGTCTCGTTGAGAGGACTACAACCGCAGGTCTTCCAGGGGACGCATCACGTTCCGCAGGTGGGCCTCCCGGGACACCCGGTAGGTCGTCGCGTTGTGACACGCCAGACAGATGCGCGCGAAACGGTCGTGGAGCTTCGTCGGGTCATCAGCGAATTCAACGACGGTGACGAGATGCCCGGTCTTGCCGCAGGCCGGACACGGCTCGACCCCGTAATACCGGTTGCCCTGACACTTGTCCGGGTCGAATGAGAGGGCGTACAAGTCGTCGATGAGCAGATCGTACAGGCTGGGGGATTCCGAAGAGGGTTGCTGCTGCATCGTCTCTTCAGCCATGAGCGGTCGTTCCTCCTTCAATCTGATTCACCACAAAGACACGAAGAACACGAAGCAGAAAAATCCTGCTATTTTTTCTTTGTGCTCTTTGTGCCTTTGTGGTGATGATGGTTTACTCTGCAAGACTCCACTTGTACGCGTTGCGCGTGAAATGGTACCAGCTATCGACGGTCATCCCATCCCGGAGGCCGCGCACGTTCTTCTGAGCAACGAACACATAGTCGGGATAGACGAGCGGGATGAACACCGCGTCGTCGCGCAGGATGGTCAGCAACTCACGGTAGACCGCCTTGCGCTGCGCGGGCTCTGCGATCGTGCGGCCCCGTTCGAGCAGCCGATCCACGTCCGGGCTGGTGTATTTCATGTAGTTCTGGCTGCCCTTCAAGGAGAATTTTTTCGACAGGTTCATGTCGGGATCCAACAGTCCGCTCCATCCGCCGATGATCGTGTCATGCGTCGTCCCCATGTCGTCCCCGATCTGCTGGTACCGGGTATTGTCCACTAAGTCGAGGTCGACCGGAATCCCGACTTCGGCGAGTTGGCGTTTGATGAGGTCCCCGGAGAGCCGGCGGAAGATTTCATCCTTCCAGATGCCGATCCGGTACTCAAACCGCTGGCCGTCTTTCTGAAGTATCCCATCCGGACCGGGCTTCCATCCCGCTTCGGCGAGCAGGGCCTTCGCTCGTGCCACATCCCGGCCGGGCTTGAACAGGGAGGGGTCGTACACCGGCGAGCCGGGCGGGACCGGAAGGTACGCCGCCTGTCCCGCGCCCATCAGGGCTTCTTTCACGATCACCTCCCGGTCGATCGCGTGACTGATCGCCTGCCGCACCCGCCTATCCTGGATGAACGACCGGCGGAGGTTCTGCGGCATCCCGCGCCATGCGCCACTGGGAAAGCGGTACACGGCCAGGTCGGGGTTCTGCTTCAGCATCGCGATGTGCTGCGGCTTGACCTGCGTGATGTGGAACGCGCCCGCCGCCGCCATCCTGGCCCGCTCATCATCGTCCGGGACGATGCGCAGGAGGATGCGTTTGATGGGGGTTGGATTGGCGCTCAGATGAAAACGCGCATTCCGCTCGAACACCCATTCCCGGTCACTCACTTTCTGGATCAACGTGTACGGCCCCGTCCCCACGGGATTCTTCTCGAACGCCTCCCCGTTGATGTCCTGCCCGTCGAGGATGTGCCGGGGAAGAATCGGGGGATCGCTCAACTTCGACAGGAACGACGAACTGGGCGCGCTCAGGATGACGATGAACGTGTCCGGAGCTTTTGCCGCGTACGTCTTCACCATGCTCAAATCGGCGTCGTACGCGGTCTTCGTGTTCGGGGCGAAGATCATATCGAACGTAAATCGAACATCCTCCGGGGTGAACGGGACGCCGTCATGCCAGACCACGTTCCGCCGCAGGACGAACGTGTACGTCAGTCCGTCCGGCGACACGGTGTAGCGTTCGACGAGGTCGGGCAAGAGCTGTCCCTGCTCATCGATCTGGAACAGCCGGCTCAGGATCAGACAGCTCACCTCGCTCCAGTCGTTTTTCTCCAACAGTGGATTGAGGCCGCGTGGAACCAACCCGCCGCCGTAAACCAGCTCATCCTTCACGGGCGCCTGCCTCCACGACACACTCAAGCTACTCATCACCCCCGCGATCAGCAGCCCAACCAGCCACCTCACTCGCCTTCTCATCAAGCCCCCTCTTTTATCTCGTCACTTGTCACTTGTCACTCTTCACTGCCTTTCCAGCCCTATACCCTACGTTAAATCACTCGATTTGTCAACTCAGAAAACGTTTTTCGTGTTGACAGGGAGACAGCCTCACCCTATCCTTGAGACGTGACACTGTCCAGAGAATGGGAGGAATGTCGATGAAACGACTGTACCGCTCGACACAAGACAAGAAGATTGCAGGTATTTGTGGGGGATTGGGTGAGTACTTTGACCTCGACCCGACCCTCGTCCGTTTCCTGCTCGTCCTGGCCATCTTCATCACGGGGGGGTTGGTCATTCCGGCCTACCTCATCGGCATCTGGATCATTCCCAACGATTCAGAGAGAACCGAGGATGAATCGATCTAAGCAGACGAGCAGACGACCTGACGAAGTGAGGCGCGTATGAGCCAGCCCGAACCGGCATCTTCCGTTTCTTCGTTCCTGATCGAGCCCCTGGCACTGCTCGAACAACGGGAGACGCTGAACCCTCTCGTCATCGACACGCGGCCGCCGGAGCCGTACGCCGCTGGTCATCTCCCCGGCGCGATCAACTGTAGTACGTACGACCAGTTCGTGAAGAGCACCAGTCCGCTCGGCCTCAGTCGATTCCAACGGGAGATCGCTCAACTCTACGGCGCCGCGGGCGTCACGCCGTCCAGACCGGTCGTCGTGTACGAGGACCAGACCGGGATGCGGGCGGCGCGTGAATTATGGATGCTGCAGTACCTCGGCCATCCGGACGTGCGCCTGCTCCACGGCGGGCTGAACGCCTGGCAGGAGGCGGGCGGGCCGGTCGAGACGGATGTCCCGACCGTGAAGCCTGGGACGTTCACGGTCACTTCACGTCCCGACCTCGTCATCGGGGTCAACGAGATTCTCGCCCGGTGCGAGTCCTCGGACACGACGATCTTGGACGTGCGCGCCCGGGACGAGTACACTGGCGACGGCGGGCCATCGTGCTGCGTCCGGCGGGGACGTATCCCCGGCGCGGTCTGGCTGGAATGGACGGAGTTTTTGAACGGCGAGACCGGACGGTTGAAACCGCCGGATGAAATCCTCCGGGTGTTGCGGGACCACGGGATCGACCCGGCCCGCGAGATCGTGACGTACTGTCACCGCGGAGCGCGTTCGGCTAACGCGCACCTGGCCCTGCGGACCGCCGGATGCGCGAACGTGCGGAATTTCATCGGCTCCTGGCATGAGTGGGCCGCCCGCTCCGACCTGCCGATCGAGAGCGGCGGAGTGTGAGGACGGTGGTCGGTGGTCAGTGATCGGTGGTCGGTTAGAAACGACCTCAACGGATTTTCGGTTGACGAGAGGGGTGCCGTGCTGTACATTAAAAAGCTGCCGGCGAGATGAGAGATTGCTGTGAGGTTCTCGTATGATTACGAAAACCCGTACTACCATCGAAGACCTCTATCACGTGCCTGAAAACGGCAAGGCTGAGATTGTCAATGGAGAACTCGTCCTGATGTCCCCGACAGGTGGTAGACCAGGTCGCGCAAGCGGGAAGGTTTATCGTAGTCTGGACGATTATGAACGCCGCACGGGCAGAGGCTATGCGTTTGGGGATAATGTTGGGTTCATCGTCGACTTGCCGAACCGTCAATCTTTCAGCCCCGATGCAGCCTTTTATACAGGCCAGATTGAAGGGATGAAGTTTCTCAAAGGGGCGCCGATCTTCGCCGTCGAAATCAGAAGCGAAAACGATTATGGCCCGGCTGCTGAGAAGGAGATCGCTGCCAAACGAGCCGACTACTTCGCGGCTGGAACTCTTGTGGTCTGGGATGTGGATTTGCTTGGGATAGATGTCATCAAAGTTTACCGTACAAATGATCCGAATAGCCCAACTATTCATCGCCGTGGCGAAATGGCTGAAGCGGAACCAGCCTTGCCTGGCTGGCGAATGCCGGTGGATGATTTGTTTACCTGACCCCACCGTTTCCTATACCTGAATTCGATCAATGAATTTCCCAATCCGCAATCGGTCTCAGGCGCTGTACGTCGAGACGTACGGCTGTCAGATGAACAAGTCCGACTCGGAGCTGATCGTCGGCCTGCTGACGCGCGACGGCTACCGGCTGGTCGATGACGTGAGCCGGGCGGACGTCATCTTAGTCAACACTTGCGCCATCCGGGAGCACGCGGAGACGCGCGTCCTCGGCCGCATGGCGGAGTTGAACCATCTGAAAGCGTCCAACCCCGACCTCATCCTCGGCCTCTGCGGGTGCATGTCGCAGCACCTCGGCGAGAACATCCTGGACAAAGCGCCGTACATCGACCTGGTCGTCGGGCCGGACGGATACCGCCGGCTGCCGGAGATGATCCGCTCGCTCGACCAGAACCGGGAACCGGCCCTCAGCCTGGCCCTCGACAAGACGGAGCACTACCTCGCCCTCGACCCGGTCCGCGAGCCGGGCGTCAACGCCTGGGTGACGATCATGCGGGGGTGCGACAAATTCTGCACGTTCTGCATCGTCCCCTACGTCCGTGGACGGGAGCGGAGCACCCCGCATCAGGAGATCCTCCGTCAGGTCGAACGTCTGGCCGCCGAAGGCTACCGGGAAGTGACCCTGCTCGGCCAGACGGTCAACGCCTACCAGGATGGGGCGATTGATTTTGCCGGTCTCTTGCAGATGGTCGCGGACGTTGACGGGATCGAGCGTGTCCGGTTCACCGCGCCGCACCCCAGCCACTTCTCCGACCGGCTGATCGATGTCATGGCGGATCACCCACGGGTCTGCAAACATGCCCATTTGCCGCTCCAGTCAGGCTCAACCCGCATCCTGCGGGCGATGCGGCGGGACTACACCGCCGAGGAGTACGTAGCGCTCGTCTCGAACCTCCGGACGCGCATCCCCGGCCTGGCGCTGACGACGGACATCATCGTCGGGTTCTGCGGAGAGTCGGAGGAGGACTTTCAGGCGACGTACGACCTGATGGCCGCCGTCCGGTTTGATTCCGCGTTCATGTTCAAATACTCCCCGCGGGAGGGCACGGCGGCGTACCGGAAGCTGGCGGACGACGTGCCGGAGGGCGAGAAGAGCCGCCGGCTGACCGCCATCATCGACCGGCAGAAGGCAATCTCAGAGGAACGCAACCGGGCGTACATCGGCCGGATGGTGGAGGTGCTCGTCGAGGGCGAATCCAAACGGGACGCCGATCATCTGTTCGGCAAGACGGACACGTTCAAGACGGTCGTGTTCCCGAAGACGGCGGGCGTGCGGGCGCAGACGCTCGTGCCCGTTCACATCGACCGGGCGACCGCGTTCACGTTGTTCGGGACGAGCAGGCGTTGAGCCTGCTGGCAGTGTTTCCATCGTGTACCATCCATCATTCATCTCACTTCGTGAAAGGAGTCAAGCATGGCGGCAAAGCCTACGAAGAAATCGGCCCCCTCGAAACCTCATGCAACCGGCAAAGTCAGGGCCGGGGATGTGACGCAGCGCGTCGGTGTCGAACAGATCGCGTCCCGTGGAGTCAACGTTCCCCGGTTGCTCGACAAGCTGATCGACGCGGCTGGGGCGGAGTTCACGACGTACTACTACTACACGCTCCTGCGGATGTACTTAGCCGGTCATGAGGACTACAAGGAGATCTGCGAGGACGCCCGGCTGGAGGATCGTGCGCATTTCGAGTTGATTACGCCGCGCATCTATGAATTGGGCGGGTCGATCCCCCGAGACATCCGCACGTTCGCGGATCGTGCGGGCTGCCCGGATGCGTACCTGCCGGACAACCCGACGCCGACGAACATCCTGACGGTGTTGCTGGAGGCGGAGCGGTGCGCGATCCGGACGTGGAGCGAAGTCTGCGACCTGACGTTCGGGAAGGACCCGCGCACGTACGACATGGCGGCGCGGATTCTGAACGAGGAAGTCGAGCATGAGGCATGGTTCATCGAGTTGCTGAGCGCGGAGCGCGACGGCGCCGTCCGTCCGTCCGGCCACTTCCGCCGCGGGTCCCCTGGGGAAGCGCCGTACAGCAAGAACGCCGGCTTCTACAACCCGTAGCTGTGGCAGAGTACGACGTTACCCTCATCACGCCAGATGGAGAGACTTTCCATCTGCGAGTTGATGAACCGGACTACCTGCTCGACGCGGCCCGACGTGCGGGGATTACGCTGCCTTCGATGTGCCTGCAAGGGTGGTGTCTGACCTGCGCGAGCCGGATCGTCGAGGGCCAGGTAGACCAGTCAGAAGCAGTGCGGTTCTACGAGGAGGACGAGGCCGCGGGCTTTGTCCTCCTCTGTAGCGCCCATCCACGGTCGAATCTCACGATTCTCACCCATCAGCGGGTCGCCATGCGAGACCACCGTCTGGCTCACGACCTGCCCGCTCCACGGGGCTGACCCTGGGGGCGACCGTGGCCGATTTCGATGTCTCCGCTCTTGTCCAGGGGACAGGGTTTCCCGGCAGCGGTCTCCTCTGCGCGCGCGCCCTGCCCTTCCTGGCCGTCGCGCCCGACCTGGCCGGCCCCGTCATCCCCAAAGGCCGGCTCGGTCATCACGACCAGGCCATCTCACGGAACGGCCGTGTCCTCATCCTCAGCGACACCGCGATGAGTGAATTCCCCGGTCTGCTGTCTCTGTGTACCCTGCAGACCTGGCGGAAGACGATCTTGCCCGGCAGCCCTCCTGAGGTCTGGGGCATCATCCTGCGCGTCCTCACCCGGTTCTCGCAGACGCTCCCTGACTATCCACGGATGGAGCGGACGGCCGTGACCCGCGCGCACGACCCGCACGCATGGCTGAGCCTCGACCTCGGAGCACGGGCGTTTCTGGTGTTCGAGAGAAGGGGGTGATTCCCATGTCACGAATCGGTCATGCGGCAATCCTTGACCAGGTCAAGGGAACGTTCACCGTCAGTGAAGCGCCCGTGCCCGACCCGAAACCTGGCGAGGTGCTCGTCCGGCAGACGATGTGCGGGGTGTGCGGGACGGACGTGCACATGTACCACGGCCATTTTCCGGGGACACGGTTCCCGATCGTGTTGGGACACGAAATCTTGGGTCAGGTCGAACGCCTCGGCGACGGCGTCTCCACCGACTCGATGGGCGAGCCGGTGGCGGAAGGGGACACGATCGCCATTATTCCCGGCGTCAACTGCGGGTTGTGTTATTTCTGCGCGGTCATGAAAGAGCCGGGACTCTGCACGCGGGGCACGGCGTATGGCTTTCGGCCGTCCATAGACCAGCGGCCGCATTTTCAGGGGGGATTCTCGCAGTACGTCCTCGTGAACCATCCCCGGTCGACCTTCCTCAAGATGCACGTCACCCCGGAGATCGGAGTCCTGCTCGAACCGTTCACCGTCGGTCTCCATTTCGCCGACCGGGCGAACATCCGCATCGGGGCGACGGTCGTCATCCAGGGGGCCGGGGCGATCGGCATCTTCAGCTTAGCCGCCGCGCGCGAAGCGGGCGCGCACAAGACGATCGTCGTCGGCGCTCCCGCGTCCCGGCTCGATTTAGCAAAAGCGTTCGGCGCGGACGTGACGATCAACATCGAAGACATCACCGACCCCGCCGAACGGATCAAGCTGGTGCAGTCCGAAACACCAGGCGGGTATGGGGCGGACGTCGTCTTCGAGTGCACGGGCGTTCCCAAAGCCATCCCGGAGGGGCTGGAGATGCTCCGCCGGGGCGGGACGTACGTCGAGGGCGGCCATTTCACGAACGCGGGGGATATCACCCTCAACCCGTTCGCTGATTTCGTCCGGAAGCACATCACCTTGGTCGGCGTCTGGGGGAGTTCGATCTCCCACTTCGTCCGCGGCCGGCCGATCCTCGAATCCGGCCGGTACCCCTTCGAGCAGATGGTCTCCCACCGGCTGCCCCTTGATCGCCTCGGAGAGGCGGTCAACGCCATCTCGACGAACTACCGCCTGGACGGCGTCGAAGTGCGGAAGATCGCAGTCGTGGCGAATGAGAGTTAATCGTTTTCACCACAAAGACACAAAGGACACCAAGAAAGAGTATCAAATCATTGTGATTTTCTTTGTGCTCTTTGTGTCTTTGTGGTGAGAAAATGTTTTAAATTCTCAGGAGGCCTCCATGCCCTTCAAGTTCGCGTACAGCAGCCTGTGGTGGCAGACGCCCGACCTGGAAGTCGTCCTGCGACAGATGAAAGAAGCCGGATGGGCGGGATGGGAGGTCCGCCAGTCGCTCGACTGGTTAGGCTCGGCGAAGCGGGTCAAGACGATCTCCGACCGGGCCGGCGTGCCCGTCGCCGTGGTGTGCGGGACGGGCATCGCGCTCGACGGCAACACGGAGATGAAAGAGCGCAACAAACGGCGGATCGACTTCGCCGCCGAGGTCGGCGCGGACACGTTCATGTTCATGGGCGCGGGCCGGCCGCGTGGCCGGCCGACGAGCGACGCGGAGATCAACGCCCTGGCGGAGCTGTCGGACGAATTCGCGGAGTACGCCGCCCAGTATCGCCTGGACGTTTGCTATCACATCCACACGAGCACGACGATCGACTCGCGCGAGGAATGGGAAAAACTGATGCGGGCGATGAAGAAATCCCAGCTTTGCATCGACGTGTCCCATTCAGCGTTCTGGGGGTATGACCCTGCGCGAGCCATCCGTGACTTCCGCGACCGGCTCGTCTACGTCCACCTGCAGGACTACAAGGGGTATCGGTTTGTCGAGTTAGGCGAGGGTGGGTTGCTCGATTTTGCGGCGGTGATGCGGACGCTGGAGGAGATCGGCTACAATCGGTGGATCACGGTGTGTCCCAGCTCGACCGACCTCCCGGACGACGAGAAGATGCGGCGCGACCGGGCGTATTTGCGGAGGTTGGGGTATTAGCTTCTCCAAGACAATGGAGATTGCTGAAGCTATAGTTTTTCAGATAATGTTTTGGACTACGCCTCCTGCCCTCACACCTCACCTCATCCCCCGCTCCCCCTTCCCCTCTCCGCAAGCGGAGAGGGGAAGGGGGCTGGGGG
>JACQVL010000139.1 GCA_016209865.1 Candidatus Latescibacterota bacterium
ACCCTGGCGACGGGCGAGGCCTCCCCCGTCCTGAGTGACCGGTTTGCCGCCCTGCGAACGTGTCTGGATGCCGCCATCAGCATCATGCGGCCCGGGGTCAAGGCGTCGGCCGTTCAGGCTCCGATGCAGGCGACGCTCAAGGCGTACGGCCTCACCGGCTCGTTCCCGCACGGGCATGGGGTGGGACTGGAAGTCCGCGACTACCCCATCATCGTCCCGGATAACGGGCTGCGCATCCGGGATGACTGCATCGATGTGCCGTCCGACCTGACGCTCGAAGCGGACATGGTGATCAACCTGGAAGCCCCGCTGTTCATGCCGGGCGTCGGGTCGCTCCACATCGAGCAGTCGTTCGTCATCACGTCGAACGGCTGCCGGCCGCTCGTTTCGCAAGACCGGGGAAGGATAGTGACAAGTGACGAGTGACGAGTGACGAGAATGGATGTTTCATTCCGCAATCGACCTTACCAGTCCCATCCTGCGCTCTCCGGCCTGCGCGCGACGATGATGGGTATCGTGGTGAACACGCTCTTGGCCGGCACGAAGGCCATCGCGGGAATCCTCGGCCATTCCCACGCCCTGATCGCGGACGCCATCGAGTCCACGGCGGACATCATCGGCTCGCTCATCGTGCTCAGCGGCCTCAAGATCGCGGCACTCCCGCCCGACGTGGATCACCCGTACGGGCATGGCAAGGCTGAACCGCTCACCGCGCTCGTCGTCGCCCTCACCCTCGGCGTGGCCGCCGTGAGCATCGCCATCCAGAGCATCCGAGGAATCCTCGTCCCCCATCAGGCTCCCGCGCCGTTTACCCTCGTCGTCCTGGTCGTCGTGGTGGCGATCAAAGAGGGGCTGTTCCGTGTCGTCTCCCGTGTGAGCGAGTCGATCGCGAGCACCGCCCTCAAGACAGACGCCTGGCATCATCGGAGTGACGCGATCACGTCGGCCGCGGCGTTCCTGGGGATCTCCATCGCTCTCATCGGCGGGCGGGGGTACGAGAGCGCGGACGACTGGGCGGCGCTGTTCGCGTCGTTCATCATCGCCTATAATGCCTACCGGCTGCTCCGTCCGGCGGTCTCGGAGGTGATGGATGCCGCTCCGCCAGCGAGTGTCGAGATGTCCGTCCGGAGCGTGGCCAGCGCGGTTGATGAGGTGACCGGGCTGGAGAAATGCCTGATCCGCAAAGTCGGGGTGGAGTACTATGTTGACCTGCACGTGCTCGTGGACGGGAATATCTCCGTCCGTCACGGCCATGAGGTGGCCCACCGGGTGAAGGACGCCATCCGCGCCGCGCACCCGCAGGTGACTGATGTGATGGTGCATGTTGAGCCAGCAGAGGCGGGATGATCCAGCGAAGAGGAGAGCCATGAAAACACAACAACTGATCGTCGTCGAGCCGGGACGGATCGAGCTGCAGGAGCACGACCTGGATGAAACGCTGAAACCGAACGAGGCACTCGTGCGGGGGGAATACTCCGTCGTCAGCGCGGGCACGGAAGGGGCCGGGTTCACTGGACTGGAGAAGGAGGCGCCGTTCTTCGGGGATCGGGTGCAGTACCCCAGACGAACCGGCTACGGCCATTTGGGTGAGGTGCTCGCCGTCGGGTCGGACGTGACGATGTGCCAGGCCGGGGATCGGGTGTTGAGCTTCTCAAACCACGCCTCGGTCGTGAAAGCGGATGCCGTGCGGATGGCGCTGCCCATCCCGAAGGACACGGACGGGAAACGCCTCGTCTTCGCCCGGATGGCCGGGGTGAGCATCAGCGCGGTCCGGTCGTCGACCGTCCAGCCGGGGGACACGGTGCTGGTCATCGGCATGGGGCTGGTCGGGAATTTCGCGGCGCAGTTCTTCCAGATGGCCGGCGCGGACGTGATGGCGACTGACCTGTCGGAGTTCCGGCTGCAGAAAGCGCGAGCGTGCGGGATCGGGCGAACCGTGAACGCGGGGACGGCCGACCTCCAGGCGGCGGTGATGGACTGGACGGCGGGCAAGGGGGCGCACGTCGTGGTGGAAGCCATCGGGAACAGCCAGGTGATCAATGAAGCGGTGATGCTCGCGCGCCAGTACGGCGAAGTCATCCTGCTGGGCAGTCCCCGTGCGCGCGTGACGTTGGACGTGACGCCCATGCTGCTCCGTATCCATCTCTACGCCATCCGGATGATCGGCTCCTTAGAGTGGCGCTGGCCGATGCATGAGACGGATCGGGTCAGGTCTCTCATCGACAACTACCGGCAGATCGTCAGATGGATCGCGGACGGCCGGATCATCGTCGAGCCGTTGTTGACCCACCTGGCCTCGCCAGCCGACTGCCAGGCGATCTATGATGGACTGACGCAGAACCGGGAGGAGTACCTGGGGGCGGTGTTTGATTGGGGGAGGGTGTAGGAGCGGGGACGGTAAAAATAGTGACGAGTGACAAGTGACGAGTGACAAGTGACGAGAAAAATCCATCTTGGTTTTCACCGACCACCGATCACCGACCACCGATTGAGAAAGGAGCCGCATCGTGCAGAAATTGTCCGAGGAACACCTGGAACGCATCAAGAAAGAGCCGCCGGACGACGTGGTGAAGATCCTGCGCGCCATCGAGACGATCACACCGAAGCAGTACGTGTGCTACCGCGCGTGCGGGCCAATCACGATCGACGGTCGTTTAGATGAGCCGTCGTGGAAGAAAGCGCCGTGGACCGACCTGTTCGTCCACATCGATGACCCGAACAAGATCCCCTACCTGGCCACGCGGGCGAAGATGCTCTGGGACGACCAGTATTTCTACGTGGCCGCTGACCTGGAAGACCCCGACTGCTGGGGCGTCCTCACCCAGCGGGACGTGCCGGTGCCCGACCCGGACTTCGAGGTCTTCATCGACCCCGACGGGGACGCGCTCAACTACATGGAGATGGAGATCAACGTCCTGAACGCGGTCTGGGACCTGTTGCTCGAGCATCCCTACCACCGCTGGACGCCGCCGCCCGGCTGGAACCCCACCGCCTGGGTCTGGAAAGGTATCAAGTCAGCGACGCAGGTGGACGGGACGCTGAACGCGCCGTGGATCGTGGATCAGGGATGGACGGTCGAGATCGCGTTCGACTGGGAGAGCATGGCCCCACAGTGCATCGGGATCAGTTGCCCGCCGAAGGACGGGGATCAGTGGCGGGTCAACATGTCGCGGGTACAGCGCAATCGAGAAGGGACGCTGACCGACTGCGACTGGGTCTGGTCGTGTCAGGGCATCTACAACATGCACGTCCCCGAGATGTACGGCTGCGTCCAGTTCTCGGAGAAGATCGTGGGCACCGGCACTGATGAATTTATAGAACGGTAGGGGCGCCCCGTCGGGTCGCCCTCAACAGGAGGCCCTCATGAACGTTCCGCCTGCCGAGGCAATCCGCGTTCCCGTTGACCAGCTCCGCGTCCTCAGCGTCGCCCTCTTTCTCAAGGCCGGCGTCTCCGACGGAGATGCCCGCCTGATCACCGACCTGCTCATCGATACCGACCTGCGTGGGGTGCTGAGTCACGGGACTCGCACGATCGGCAACTACGTTCGCGCCTTCTTAGAGGGCCGTCTGAACCCAACGCCTCACGTCAGCGTCGTCCGGGACGAACCCACCACGGCAGTCGTGGACGGGGACGGCGGGCTGGGCCATCCCGCCGCGACGCGGGCGACCGAGTTCGCGATCGCGAAAGCTAAGACGATCGGGGTGGGAGCCGTGATCGCCCGCAACCACGGCCACTTCGGCAGCGCGGGGAAATACACCCGTATGGCGATCCGCCAGGACTGCGCCGGGTTTTGCGTCTCCGGCCATACGATGGAAGGATTTCCGAAAGACGGCAGTTACTGGAACCCCTTCGGCAACCCGCCGATGAGTTTCGCGTTTCCCGCTGGCACGGAGGCCCCGATGATCCTGGATATGGGGACTTCGTGGTTCGACGACAAAGATTTTGCGTCGTTCTTCGCGCAGACTCCAGCCGCCTTCTTCAAGAGCATCGGCCTGGTCGCGGTCGCCAACCTGATGGCCGGGATGATGGCGGGGATGATGACCTCTGAGTTTCGTGCAGAAAACCGGCGGTATGAGTCGGCCATGTTCGGGACGTTCATCTGTGTGCTGGATATCGGACGGTTTGTGCCCGTCGAGGCGTTTAAGGCCGAGGTCGACCGGATGATGCGGGAGGTTCATACCCTCCCCTCGTTTCCGGGGTACAGCCGGTATGACCTCCCGGGCGGGCTGGAGTGGGACCGCGAACATGCGTGGATCACCGAGGGCATCCCGTTAGGCCGCGATCATCAGCGCGAGCTGGAGGAGATCGCAGATCAGGTGAGCGTGCCCGTGCCGTGGCGGTAATGGAGTCATCATGCATCGACTGTTCGAGGGGAGGAACGGTGCGGTCTCTACAGAAACACTGGCAGAGGAGGGCTAATCCGTCATGGCACGCATCAGACCGACGCGCCTGCGCTGTGAATACGTAGTCGATCCGCTGGGAATCGACGCCCGCCCGCCCCGGTTAAGTTGGGAACTGACACCCATCAACCCGGCCACACGGGGCGAACGGCAGACCGCCTACCACATCCTCGCCGCCTCAAGCCCTGAGACGCTGACGGCCAATCAAGGCGACCTGTGGGACTCGGGCAGGGTCGAGTCCGACCAGTCGATCCACGTCGTCTACGCGGGCGCTCCTCTGCGGTCGACACAACGCGTCTGGTGGAAGGTGCGGGTATGGGACCGGTCGGGGCGCGCGTCCGCCTGGAGCCGGCCCGGCCGGTGGAGCATGGGACTGCTTGAATCGACCGACTGGCGGGCGCAGTGGATCGGCGCGCGTGTCGAGCTTGTTGAACCTGACGACCTCGCTCCCCTGCCCGTGACGATGCTCAGGACGTCGTTCGACTTGCCCGCGAGAGTCAGGCGCGCAACCGTCTACGTGACCGCCTTGGGGGTGTATGAGCTGCGCATCAACGGCCAGCGGGTCGGCGACCATCTCCTCGCCCCAGAATGGACCGACTACCACGCCCGCGTCCAGTACCAGACGTACGACGTGACGGCACAGCTCCACAAAGGGGAGAACGCGATCGGCGCGCTCTTAGGCGATGGGTGGTACGCCGGACGGCTGGGGATGTCGGACAAGATCATCAACCGGCTGCGCGGCGTCTACGGTCGCAGGACGTCTCTCCTGCTGCAACTCGACATCGAACTGGCCGGTGGAGGGCGTCAGGCGGTCGTGACCGACGGCTCGTGGCAGGCAACGCGCGAAGGACCGATCCGAAGCTCGGACATCTTAGACGGCGAAGTCTACGACGCGCGCCGGGAGATGCCCGGCTGGGACTGGCCAGGGTTCGACGACACGCGATGGCAGCCGGTCGAGATCATGGACGGATGCCGGGCGGCGCTGGTCGCCCAGCCGAATGAGCCGATCCGCGTGATCGAAGAGGTCAAGCCCGTCGCCCTCACCGAGCCGCAGCCGGGAGTGTATGTCTTCGACCTCGGCCAGAACATCGTCGGATGGGTGCGCCTGCGCCTGCGGGGCCGAGCCGGGACGACGGCCGTCCTCTCCCACGCGGAGATGCTGAACGACGACGGGACGCTCTACACCGCCAACCTGCGCGGCGCGCCGCAGGTCGACCGGTGCACTCTGCGCGGCGGCGGGGTGGAGGTGTTCGAGCCGCGCTTCACCTACCACGGGTTCCGGTACGTGGCAGTCACCGGCCTGTTACGCAAACCAACCCTTACCGCTCTGACCGGCCGCGTGTTCAATTCCTCCTCCCCTGAAGTCGGGACGTTCACCTGCTCCAGTCCGATGCTCACCCGGCTGTGGACAAACATCCTCTGGGCGCAGCGGGCCAACCTGATGAGCGTGCCGACCGACTGTCCCCAGCGCGACGAGCGGTTGGGCTGGATGGGGGATATCCAGGCGTTCGCGCAGACGGCCATCTTTAACATGGATATGGCGGGGTTCTTCACCAAATGGGTGCCCGACGTCCGCGACGCCCAGGCGGATGACGGCCGGTACGCTGATTTCTCCCCCAACCCGTACGGCCGGAACGAACGATTTACCGGGGTGCCGGCCTGGGGGGACGCTGGCACGGTCGTCCCGTGGCGCGCGTACACCAATTACGGGGACACCCGCCTGCTCGACGCCCACCTCGACTCCGCGAAGCGATGGGTGGAGTACATCCGCGCCAACAACCCCGACCTGATCTGGCGGAACGGGCGGGGTAACGATTACAACGACTGGCTGAACGGGGACACGATCGTCCAGGAGGGATGGCCGAAGACCGGCGGGGCGGTCCCGAAAGAGGTACTGGCCACCGCGTTCTTCGCCCATTCCACCGGACTCGTCGCCAAGATGGCCGCTGTCTTGGGCCGGCCGGACGATGCGAGACACTACACCGAGCTATTCGAGGCGATCAAGGCCGCTTTCAACCGGGAGTTCGTCAGCCCGGACGGCCGGATCACCGGTCACACCCAGGCGGGGTACGCGCTCGCTCTCGATTTCGACTTGCTGCCAGACGCCCTGCGCCCGGCCGCCGCCCGGCGGATGGTCGAGGGCATCGCCGCCTACCAGCACCATATCTCGACCGGCATCCAGACGACACACCGGATGATGCTCGAACTCACCCGCAACGGGTTCAACGACGTCGCGTATGACCTGGCCAACACCCGGACGTTTCCGTCATGGGGGTACACGATCGACAACGGGGCGACGACGATATGGGAGCGGTGGGACGGCTACGTCAAAGGACGCGGGTTCCAGGACCCTGGGATGAACTCGTTCAACCACTGGGCGCTGGGCGCGGTGGGCGAGTGGCTCATTCGCGTGGTCGCTGGCATCAACCCGGACGAGCGCCAGACCGCCTTCAAGCGTTTCACCCTGCGCCCCCGTCCCGGCGGCGGACTGACCCACGCGAAGGCGGAGTACCGGTCGATCCGCGGTCCGATCACGTGCGGCTGGCGACTCGACGACCACGTCCTCACGCTGGACGTCACCATTCCCCCTAACGCGACCGCGACCGTCTACATACCGACTTCGGGCGGTGCTCAGATCACCGAGAGCGGCAGGCCTGTGTCAGACGCGCCGGGCGTGACATTCCTCCGTGAAGAGGACGGCGCAGCGGTCTTCGAGGTGGTATCGGGACAGTACCGGTTCATCGCACATCGACAAGGAGAATCCTCATGAGCGCCCCGACGATGCCCGTCCCCAATCGTGCTCCGCTCACTGCCACTGCGTTCATCCCGCTTCCCTTAGGCGCGGTCCGGCCGGCCGGCTGGCTGGCCAATCAGCTCCACATCCAGCGTGACGGGCTGACCGGACGCCTCCCGGACATCTGGCCGGACTACACCGGCAGCCGGAGCGGCTGGCTGGGCGGGCCGGGAGAGGATTGGGAATGCGGGCCGTATTATTGTGACGGCGCGTTGCCCCTGGCCTATCTCTTGCAGGATGCCTCGCTGACCGCCCACGTCAACCGGTTCGTCGACTGGACGCTGCGGAGCCAGCAGCCGAACGGGAACTTCGGGCCGAAGACGAACAACGATTGGTGGCCCCGGATGGTCATGCTCAAGGTACTGACGCAGTACCAGGAGGTCACCGGGGACGAGCGCGTCGTGCCGTTCATGCTCCGGTACTGTGCCTACCAGCAGAGGGGACTGAACGAGCGGCCGCTGTCGGACTGGGGCCAGGCGCGGGCGGCTGACAACCTCCTGAGCCTCTATTGGCTCTACAACCGGACGGGAGAACGATTCCTCCTCGACCTGGCGCGGACGATGTTCGAGCAGGGGTTGGACTGGACGGATCAGCTCAGCGAGCATTTCATGTACGCGAACATCACCGCGTTCGAGAGGTTCACCCATCAGACGCATGTCGTCAACATCGCCATGGGGGTGAAGAACCCCGGCGTGTGGTGGCAGCAGTCCCACGACGACCGGCACCGGAGAGCTTCCCTGCAGGGCATCCGGGACGTGCTGAAGCACAACGGCGTGGTGCAGGGCATCTGGACTGGGGACGAGCACATCATCGGGAACAGTCCGTCACAGGGCACCGAATTGTGTGCGGTCGTCGAGTTCATGTTCAGCCTGGAAGAGTTGGTGAGCATCTTCGGCGAGCCGTGGCTCGGCGATCAGTTGGAACGTGTCGCGTACAACGCCCTGCCCGCCGCCATCATGCCCGACTGGTTGGGGCATCAGTACGACCAGCAGGCGAACCAGGTGCTCTGCTCGATCGCTAAGCGCGACTGGTCGAACAACGGGGATGTGTCCAACATCTTCAGCTACGGCCAGACGTTCCGCTGCTGTGCCGCCAACATGCACCAGGGTTGGCCGAAGTTCGCTCAGCGGCTCTGGATGGGGACGCCGGACGGCGGGCTGGCGGCGTTGGCGTACGCGCCGTGTCAGGTGACGGCCGTGGTGACGAGCGGGACGATGGTCACGATCACCGAGGAAACCGAATACCCGTTCTCCGACACCATCCGTTTCGTCGTGCGGACGGGACAGCCGGTAACTTTTCCACTCCGGCTCCGCGTCCCTGGCTGGTGCGATGCGGCGTCCGTCGAGGCCGGCGGCAAGCGGCACACGGATCTCACGGCAGGGACGTTCTACACGATCACCAGTCAATGGCAGGACGGGGATGTCGTCACGCTCCGCCTTCCGATGGAGGTGAAGCTGTCCCGCTGGTACCACAACACCGTCGGCGTGGAACGCGGGGCGCTCGTCTACGGGCTGAAGATCGGCCAGCGCATCCAGAACGCCCGCCATCTCGAACCCATCCCCGAACGGGAGGTGTTCCCAACCACCCTCTGGAATTACGGCCTCATCGTGGATCAAGAGGCTGTCCAGCAATCCTTCATCGTCGTCGAGGACGGGGTATCGTACCAGCCGTTCGACCCCGACGCGGCCCCTGTCCGTCTCCTGGCCCGCGCCAAACGGGTTCCGTCATGGGGGCTGTGGCACAACTCTGCCGCGCCTCCGCCGGAAAGCCCGGTGCGGTCGGATGAGCCGGAGGAACAGGTGACGCTCATCCCGTACGGCTGCACGAACCTGCGGATTGCGGAGTTTCCGGAAATCGGTGACGAGTGAAGGAGGGACCGATTGAGCGCATTACAGGGACGCGTCGCCTGGGTGACAGGCGCAGGAACGGGGATAGGCCGGGGGATCGCCCTGGGCCTGGCTCATGCAGGAGCCGATCTGGTGTTAACCGGACGCAGACAAGAATTGCTGGAGGAGGTGGCGAACCTCGTCCGCGGCGCGGGACGGCAGGCGCGTGTGGCTGCCGTTGACGTGACCGACCGGGCCGGGATCGCGTGTGCGGTGGACGAGACGACCCGGCGGTTCGGAGACATCCATCTGCTGGTCAACAACGCCGGGGTCAATACCATGCGGAGAACCGCGACCGAGATGACGCCGGAGGACTGGGACTCGGTGGTCGCGGTCAACCTGACCGGCGCGTTCAACTGCTTCAGGGCGGTCTATCCGCAGATGCGGGAACGCGGGGACGGTCTGATCATCAACATCGCCTCGATGTCGGGGAAACAGACCTCCCTGCTAGGCGGCGCGGCCTACTGCGCCTCCAAGCACGGGATGGTCTCCCTCACCCACTCGATCAACCTGGAAGCCGCCGGTCATGGCATCCGGGCCTGCGCCATCTGTCCGGGCGAGGTCGATACCCCCATCCTGGCCATCCGCCCTGAGCCCGTGTCAGCGAAACGGCAATCGCTGATGCTCCAGCCGGAAGATATCGCCGCCGCGGTCGTCTTCGTGGCCAGTCTGCCGCCCCGCGTGGCCATCCCCGAGCTCTGGATCCTGCCGACCTATCAGGTGTCCGGCCAGCCGTTACCATAAGGACGAAACAGCAAGGACGAAGGACGAAACAGCAAGGACGAAGAACAAAGGGCGAAGGACGAAACAGCAAGGGAAGCTATAGTTTTTCAGCAAATATATCTTTTTCGTCCTTCATACTTCGTCCTTCGTCCTTGTTTTTCCTAAAACGCATCAAACTGATGCGGACCGTCCGGGAACCAGACGCTGTCGACGAGGAAGGATAGTCCCTGCCCCAGCACGTAGCCCACCAGGATGCCGCCAAACAATGGCTGCACCTTCCGGTAGAGTCGCCCCCCACCGATGCGCAGCAGGATCACCTGAATCAGCCAGGCTAAAAAAATGGGGAACACGGCGGCCACCGTCGGACCCGACGCCACGACGACCAGGCCGATGGGGTGGAGTGGCCACCAATAGAAGAAATACCGCCCGGCGCTCAGCAGGAGCAACAACACAACCCCGGACAGGAGGAACGTGATCTCCAACTGACTGACACGGGTCGCGTTGTTGATCCACTGGATGATCAGGTCATAGAACCCGACACCCAGCCCGCCGGGGTCGGTCCTGAGGTTGCGTGCGCCGAACGTATAGCCCGCCACGATGATGTAGAGGAGGGC
>JACQVL010000148.1 GCA_016209865.1 Candidatus Latescibacterota bacterium
CGATCGTGCCGACGTAAACTGTGATGGTGGATGGCATGGTGTCTCCTTGAAAATGGTCAGGTAAACAGAGTGACGAGTGACAAGTGACGAGTAAAAACAATACAAAGGTTTTTCTTATGGCGCTGTCGTATGATCGACGCTCTCCTTCCCACGCATGCGAGAATCCGGGGCTTTACACTCGTCACTCGTCACTCGTCACTGCTCTTGAAACCACAACCGCGTCGACGTCGTCTCTAAAATCGTCCGCTGCTCCGCCTCGCTCAGGCTAAGCTCGTCCGTGAAAATCGTGAGATGCTGCGTGTACGTCACTTTCGGACACCACAGCTCGCACGGGAAATCCGTCCCCCAGACGCACCGGCCGGGCCCGTACGCCCGGATCACCTGCCGCACGGCGTCGTGCATGTCGCGGCACGGGTACGGCTCGGCCGACCCGGTCGGGACGAACGTCAGCTTCGCGTGGAGGTTGGAATACTGCGCCAGGTCGACGACGGTTCGCAGGGTCGCCTGGCCGTCCGGCGAGGGGTTGATGCCCAGGCAGTGGTCGAGGACGACCGTGAGGTGCGGGAACCGCTCCAGCATCCGCGCCAGTTCGTCCGCTAACGACGCGCCGGTCAGGACGTTGACGACGATGTTGAGTCGCGCGGCGGCCGACCAGAGGGCTTCGACGCCCGGATGGTCGAGATGCGATGGGTCGGCGCTCGGCACGCTCCGCAACCCGCGGACGTTGTACCCTTCCACAAGCCGGGTCAACTGTTCGGGACTCGTCGGATCATCAGGGTTCAGCGTGCAGACTCCGACCATCCATCCAGTATTCGCCCTCGCGCTGTCGGCTAAGAACCGGTTGTCCCACCGGTACGCGCTGCTCGTCTGGATGGCGACGACGTGGGTGACGCCAGACGCCGCCGTCTCCTGACGCAGATGCTCGATCGTGCCCGTCCCCTCAGGCGGCCGGAGCGGGTTCTCGATCTTGGGGTACGCGACTTCGTCATTCGAATAGATGTGCGCGTGCGTGTCGATGATGTGCATATCCGTTTCCCCTCTCCCTTACTCGTCACTGCCTTTTCCCTTTTCCCATTTTCTATTTCCCATTTCCCATTTCCCCTTCTTTTCTTTCTCCGCCCTGTCCGGCCCGGGCGCCGGCGGCGCCGTTGACGACCCCCTCATCGATCGCGGTGGCGCGGCGGGTGGAGCCGATGAGCAGACAGATATCGCACAGGCTGTTGATGCGCCTGGGCACGCCGCCCGACAGTTCATACAGCCGTGCCACGGCCTCCGGCGTGAAAATCTCCTGCGTCACCCCGGCCACGCCTAACCGGTGCTGGATGTAATCCTCCGTCTCCACCTCCGACATCGCCGTCAGATGGTGCCGGAAGGCTAAGCGCTGCTCGAATTGCGGGATGGCGTCGATGTGGGTGTTCAGCTCGGGCTGACCGACCAGGATGGCGGTCAGCAGGAACCGGTCGTCGAGCTGGAAATTGAGGAGGAGGCGCAGCTCCTCCAACGTCTCAAAATCGTTGATCAACTGGGCCTCGTCGATGATGAGCACCGCGTGCCGGCCGTCCTGGTACGTCTTCAGCCACGTCTCTTCCAGCAGGCGCAGGGTGGCCGTCTTATCCCCCGTCCGCGATTCCCGTCCGAGCTGGTAGAGGATTTCGCGCAGGAACTCGACCCCCTTCCATCGCGGGTTGGTCAGCACCGCGATCTCGTACTGCTCCGGGTTGAGCGTGTGGATGAACGTCCGGATGATCAACGTCTTGCCGCATCCGTACTCCCCGGTTAACAGCGCCGCGCCCATTTGTTCGTTGACGACGTACTGGATTTTGAACAAGGCTTCCTGGTGCTGTCCCGTATCGAAGTAGAATTTGGGGTTCGGGGTGTTGTCGAACGGCTTTTCCGTCAACCCCCAGTATTGCAGATACATGGCAGCAGCTCCGTTGTGGTGGGTCTGTTGATACAGCCCTGTCTGGAAACGTCGGGCGGGAGCGGACGACGGGGGCCCGGCGGATGATGAGGCGGTCAGGACGGGCGACGGTGTCTCGCTGACGACAGTCGGCGTTCCGGGGTGGCTCGTGCGTTGACGGGTGAACCGGGGACCATCCCCGGCCGGTGGCCCAGACGACGGGGGCAGCGACGTCGGGGATGGGGGTGGTGTGGCTGGTTGGAGCGCCGCGGCCACCTCCGGGGCTTCGATCTGGGGCCGCTGGTCGGACGGGCCTGCGAGCAGGGCGATATGTGCATTGCGGGCTCGGCTCCCCGGCACGTACAGGATGAACCAGGTCCGGTCGATCTTCTCCCACCCGACTCGTTCGACAAAACTGGTGGCGATGAGGTCCCGATGGGCCGGTTCGAGCCGGCGCTGGGGAGAGGACAGCCAGCCGGATTCCGGGAAAGGGAGCAGTTGGCAGAGGACCGGGTACGATACCCGCCATCCTTTCAGGCCGCGCCGGAACACCTCCTCGAATTTCAGGGTCAGCAGTTCGTACAACCGGCTGGCGACCGGGTTGCGGAGGATGCGAAAATACACGATATCGACCGGCTGCACGAACCGCTGGTTGATGTTCTCCAGGTACCAGGCGCCGAACCGAATGGAGTGGGTCGCCGCCCCGATGTCATGGCTGAACGATTCCTCCTGGAAGGAGACGTCGTCGTACAGATGGAACGTCTGGGACAAATGGCCGGTCTCGGTGCCCTTCATGAAGGTGACGTGGCTGTGCACGGTCACGGCGGCGATCCGCCGGAGGGAGGAGCGGACGCGCGCCAAGTTCGAGCTGAACGGGGCGAGACCGAGGATCTGTAGCATCTGGTGCAGGGAGAACGGAACGGGGTTCCGCAATGGGAGGCCGCACTGGAGGACCAGGTACTCGAGGACTTTGAACACCTTCCGATCGAACGCGTCCGGGAACCCGTAGATCGGGTCGGCGGACACCTGCCAGCGCAGCGTCGCGTCGACGCTATGCCGGGCGAGCTTCGTCTCGTAGGAGAGGATATGCCGTCGTCGCCGTCCCCCCGCATAGTCCCCAGCGTAATCTAAGGAAAAAAACGGGAGGGCGGCGAGGGTCGTCTCTTCACGAGACAACAAGACGAGCGGGACGTCCCTGAGTCCACCCTCGTCCTCGTTTCGGTCGTCTGGCTCCATGGGCATCTCGAACGTTCAAACGTTGGAACGTTCGAACGTTGGAACGTTTACACACAAAACCGTTCGATCAGGTTCCGGTACACCTGGACTGCCCGGTCGAGTTGCTCCAGCTTGACCCACTCATCGATCGTATGGGCCTGCTTGATGTCGCCCGGGCCCAGGACGACGAGTTCCATCCGTGAGCAGAAGACCAGCCCGTCCGTCCCGTACGGCACCGTCTTCGCTTTTCGCCGGCCGGCGGCCGTCAGCGAGGCCTGGACGACCTCGGACTGGATCGGGGTTAAAAACGGGCCGCCCAGCCGGTGGATGTCGACGTCCACCCCGCACCGCCTGGCCGCGTCCCGGACCCGCTGGAACAGCGCGCGCTCGTCCTGGCCGGGCATCGGACGGTAGTTGACCGTGCAGACACTCAGCGGGGCGGTGACGTTCATCTGCGTCCCCCCGTCGTTGATCCCGATGTTCCAGTCGGAGTACGGCGGGTCGAAGTCTGCGTTGCCATGCCGGGGGTCGGTCGTCAGTTCCTCGTAGATAGCCTTCATCTCGACGAGGAACGGGATCATCGTCAGGTTGGCGTTGATGCCCTTGCCCGTGCTGCTGTGGGCGGCCCGCCCGCGCGCGACCGCCCGGATGCTGACCGCGCCCTTGTGAGCGTGGATGACCTCCATGTTCGTCGGTTCGCCGATGACGCCGTACCGGACATCGCTCTGGTTGTACAGCTTCGACCGCTGGTCGATCATCTTCGCCCCCGTACATCCGACCTCTTCATCCGACGTGAACAGGATGTACAGCGGGGCTTTCAGGTCGGACAGCCGGTAGGGCTCGGCCGCGGCCAGCATGCAGGCGAGCGCCCCTTTCATATCGCAACTGCCCCGTCCGTAGAGCTTGTCGCCCCGGATGACCGCGCGGAACGGGTCGAACTCCCATCCGTCGGCGGGGACGGTGTCGCAGTGTCCCAAGAGCGCCAGGCCCCCGCGGCCTCTCCCCTTCCGGGCGACCAGGCTCACTTTCTCGACGCCCGCGGCATCCCGGTAGACGATCCGCTCGACCGTAAAATCCAGGGACTTCAACCGTTCGTCCAGACAGTCGGCGATACTGACGTTACTGTTCGCGCTGATCGAATTGTACTGGATGAGGTCTTTCGTGACGTCGACCGCCTCGATCATAAGGACCTCCGTATTGGAGAATCGAGATTCGGAGTGAGGGGTACAGGCAAGACAACACAGATTCTGCGCGGACACAGTCGGAACACGAGGGATGCCGGAGGTCGGACTCGAACCGACACGACCTTGCGGTCGGGGGATTTTGAGTCCCCTGCGTCTACCAATTTCACCACTCCGGCGGTCAGGGTGGTCGTCGATTCGCAGGATGGGGGGAAAACGGGGCCGACGGGACTCGAACCCGCAACTTCCGCCGTGACAGGGCGGTGCTCTAACCAAATTGAACTACGGCCCCACACACGCAGACAACACACGACGCATGGGCGATACTGGATTCGAACCAGTGACCTCATGCTTGTAAGGCATGCGCTCTCGACCAACTGAGCTAACCGCCCGTCGTGTCTCCCGGGCTATGGCTTACCCGACTCCTCCGCCTGACCGGTCTTTGCCCGGTCCGATCTCCCGCGCCAGATGAAGACGAGCGGGAGGAGAAGGCAATACCCGACGACCAACAACAGGGGTGCCGCCGTGATCGACCCCTGGCTGAGGGTGAGGTACCCGGTCAGAATCACGGCCAGCCCGATGCCGAACAGGAGAGACTGCCGTCGCTGAAACGGCAGGACATAGCTCGATCGACCGGCTGGCCGTCGGGCCGCGGGGGAGGGTCGTCTGACTTCACGCGGTCGTGCTCGCTCCTTCGCGAGCGGCAGTCGTTTAGCCACCTGCTCCTCCGCGACAATGACGGTACAATATACAGCCCGGTGAGAGCACCGTCAAGGAAAAACTCGTCCTATTCTTTCACCACCCAGAGCTTGATCTGCGCGTCAACCTGCGGGTGGAGCCGGATCGGAATCGTATAGATGCCCAACGCTTTGATCGGCTCGTCGAGCAGCACCTTGCGGCGGTCGACCTCGAACCCCTGCTCCTTGAGCAGGTCGACCACCGTCTGCGCCGTCACCGACCCGAACATCCGGTCTTCCTCGCCGACCTGGACGACCGCCGTGCAGGAAATCGTCTCGAGCTGCTTAGCGAGCGCCTCCGCTCTGTGCTGCTCCTTCACGTCTTTCGCCTCTTGCTGTTTCAGCCGCCCCTGCAGGACTTTGAGGTTCCCCGGCGTCGCCAGCACCGCCTTCCGGTTGGGCAGGAGAAAATTGCGCCCGTACCCGTCGGAGACGGTCACCATCTCACCCGCCGCCCCCAGCCGGTCGATCGTCTCTGTCAGAATGACTTTCACGGCGATGACTCCTTCAGTCTGGGCTCACTTGTACATCTCAGCGGTAAACGGTAGGAAGGCGAGGTGGCGAGCCCGCTTGATGGCCATCGTGAGCTGGCGCTGGTGTCGGGCGCACGACCCCGAAATCCGTCGGGGGATGATCTTCCCGCGATCCGTGATAAACCGCTTGAGCTGCTTGGAATCTTTATAATCGAGCCATTCCACCTTGTTCTGGCAGAAACGACAGCTCTTGCGTCTCTTAGTCTTGAGCAACTTGGCTCGGTTCATCCATTCCCTCCTGTTACTCGCGATACCGGCTCCGTTCGTCATACGTCTCATCATCCTCCGGGAGCCGACTGTGTGACGGTTCATGGCTCTTGACGCGGACGGTCACGTGCCGGAGCACCGCCTCGTTCAGTTTGAAGACCCGTTCGAGTTCAGCGGGCACGGTCGAGTCCGCGTTGAACCGGATCAGGGTATAGAACCCTTGCTGGCGTTTGTTGATCTCATACTGCAACTTGCGGCGTCCCCACCGTTCTGTGCCCACGATCTCCCCATGCCGGGCGGTGATCAGGTGCTCGACCTGGACGATCTGCTTGTTGATCGGCTCATCCTCGAGCTGGGGGTCGAGCACAAAGATGGTTTCATACGCGTTCACGGTGATGTCTACCTCCTTGTGGGTGTCATCCGTTATACCGGCTGATGGCCGCAGCCAATCCCTCGATGACGAACGTCTGAAGCTGCTCACACGCCCGGTCGATCACCGCCCGCAACCCCGCATCCTCGTCATCAGTGAACGGGTCGAGGACGTAGTCCGCGCGCTCCACACCCTCCGGCGGCTGGCCGATCCCGATGCGCTGCCGGGCAAACTCCCTCGACCCGACTGCGGCGATGATGGAGGTCAGCCCGTTATGTCCCCCGTCGCTCCCCCGTCCCCGGAGACGGAGCTTGCCGAAGGGGAGGTTGACGTCGTCACAGATCACGACGAGGTCTGGGAGACCGAGGCCGTACACCCGCATCGCCTCGACCACCGCCCGACCGCTCCGGTTCATGAACGTCGTCGGCTTGATGAGGACGACCGCCTCAGACCCGATCAGACCGGAGACCGCGTCGAACCCCTCACCCTCCCGTCGTAACCGGAGCTGGAGCCGGTCGAGCCAGGCGTCGATCACCCGGTAGCCCACGTTGTGGCGGGTACGACGGTAGGCGCTCCCCGGGTTGCCGAGGCCGATGAACGCGCGCATCCAGCCTCATCTCCCCTGCTCTTCCTTTTCCTCGTCAACGGCGCGCGGCCGCTCGATCAATTCCGGCTCGGCCAGTTCTTCCGTCACCGGCACTGCTTCCTCCTCGCGCATCGGCGGGACGACCGTGGCGATGACCGTCTCCCCGTGCGTCCCGATGCCGATACGGGGGATGGAGAGGTCGCGCACGTGGATCGAGTCGCCGATGTCGAGGGCGGAGACGTCCACCTCGATATGCTCCGGGATATCCGACGCCAGACAGGTGATCGACAACTCGCGGAGCGACTGCTGGAGAATCCCTCCACGCTCCCGGCTCGCCCCGATCGCGCGCCCGACCAGGAGGATGGGCACATCCATCGTCAGCCGCTGCGTCATGGAGATGTGCTGGAAATCGACGTGCAGCAACGCGTCGCTCAGCGGGTTGCGCTGCACCTCGCGGAGCAGCGCCATGCGCGTGTCGTTCGCGTCAACCTGGAGGTTAATGACGACGTTCTCCCCATGACGCTTCCGCATGAACGCCTCGAATTCGCGCCGGTCGAGTTCTAACGGTTCTGGACTCTTTCCCGACCCGTAGATCACTGCCGGCAGCTTCCCCGCCCGCCGCAACGCCTTCGCCCACCCCGTCCCAACCTCCTGACGCCTGCGGGCGGTCAATGAGACCTCGTTCATACTACTCCCTCCCCCGAATAACCCTCAGCAGGCGGTCTTCACCGACCACCGACCACCGATTTAAAACGTCGACTCAAACAACGAACTGACCGACTGCTCCTGATGAATCCGGCGAATCGCCTCCCCTAAGAGGGACGCGACCGAGACGACCTCGATCTTCGGGCTGAGTTTGTCCGGACCGAGGTAGATGGTGTTGGTCACGACAAGCTTCGTGATCTCCGACTGCTCGATCCGTTGCACCGCCGTGCCCGACAGGATGGCGTGGGTACAGCCAGCGTAGATCTCGCGCGCCCCCTTCGCCCGCAGCGCCGCCGCCGCGCCCGTCAGGCTCCCGCCCGTGTCGATCATATCGTCGCGGATGATGACATTCCGTCCCTCGACATCCCCGATGACGTTGAGCACCTCCGCCACATTCGGCCGGGGCCGTCGTTTGTCGACCATCGCTAAGGGCGCGTTCAGCCGTTTCGCGTACGACCGCGCCATGGCGATGCTGCCCGCGTCCGGGGAAACGACAACCAGGTCGGGGAGGTTGAGTTGAATCAGGTGTTTCGTGTACACGGGCGCTGAATACAGATGATCCAGAGGAATATCGAAGAACCCCTGAATCTGCGACGCGTGGAGGTCCATCGTCAACACCCGGTCGGTTCCCGCTGTCGTGATCAGGTTGGCCACCAGCTTGGCGGAGATGGGCACGCGCGGCTTTGCCTTGCGGTCCTGCCGGGCATACCCGAAGTACGGGATGACGGCGGTCACCCGCCGGGCGGACGACCGTTTCATCGCGTCGATCATCAACAGCAGTTCGAGGAGGTTGTCCGCCGGGGCGTTCGTCGGCTGCACGATGAAGACGTCCGTCCCCCGGATGTTCTCGTTGATCTGCACCTCGATCTCCCCGTCGCTGAACCGGCCGACTTTCGCGTCCCCTAACGGGATGCGCAGGTAGTGACAGACCTCCTGGGCCAGCGGTCGATTCGAATTGCCGCTGAACACCTTCAGCTCGTCCGCCATCTCGCCCTCCCTGACGCCCCACCTCAGCGTCCAGATCGCTCCGCAATCTCTCGTGCGGAGACGGGCATCGCCACCCACACCCGCCAGGTCGTCTCCACCTGCCGGACTCGATCGGCCACCCGGCTCGCGGCCAGCCGGTCCGGGACGACCCCGAACACCGTCGGCCCGCTGCCCGACATCGCCGCCCCGGCTGCCCCACAGTCGATCAGGGTCTGCTTCACCCGGCCGACCACCGGCAGATGGGCGAGCACCGGCGACTCCAGGTCGTTCCGCAGATGCACGACCAGACGATCGAGATCCCCTTCATGTAACGAAGAGATAATTAAATTAACAATAGAAGAAAAATTTGTCAATTCTATTTTTACCTGCTGGTAGGCCCAGGCGGTGGATACCGCACAGGGCGGGGTCACTAAAACGAACGCGAACGGGCAGGCGGTATCGAGAAACTCGACCACCTCTCCCCGGCCGCGGCCGATGGCCATCCCGCCCCGCAGGCAGAACGGGACGTCCGACCCGAGCCGGTCGGCCATCGCGAGGAGGTCGTCGAACGACAGCCCGGCGTCCCACAGCCGGTCGAGGGCGATCAGCGTCACCGCCCCGTTCCCGCTCCCCCCCGCCAGCCCGGCGGCAACCGGGATGCGCTTCTGGATGTCAACCCGGACTCCGGACTCCGTCCCGACCCGACTCCGGATGAGCTCCGCCGCGCGGTACGCTAAGTTCCGCTCATCCGTCGGCACCGCCGGGTCGTCACAGGTCACGGTCGTGCCCGACGCCTGCGGCGAGACGGTGAGCGTGTCCGTCAGGTCGACCGTCTGCATCACCGTCTCGATGTCGTGGTAGCCGTCCGGCCGCTTCCGCAGCACCCGGAGACCGAGGTTGATCTTGGCGTAGGAATGGATGGTCATGGTGATATGGTGTAGGGGCGAAGCATTCGCCGATTGTCTATTGGATGGCTCAGGCTTAGGGCGAATGCTTCGCCCTTACGGGCGCCCCAACCACCATGCCGTCATGGGCGAACGTGTGAACGTTCAACGCCATCATTCCCACCCGACAATCCGATTAAAATTGATGAACACCCCTGCTCGAAATAACTGGACCTGATTCTTGACGACGCCCGGCGCGAACCCGAAATCAGTCACATGGGCAAGGCGCACGTCGACCCGGAATTGGACATCGACCGACGGCACGTACCGGGCGCCGAGGTTCAGGGCGTGCGTGCGCTGCACCGGGCCGAACGGGAACGGCTCTGTGTACCCTGCATCAACGGACGGCACGTTGAGATAATCCGTGTTGTACGGGCTGGTGATGTTATCCCTGCCCTGCCGGGTGTACTCGTAGCTGCCGGAGACGAACACCGTCCGCCCGGCCCATCCGGACGCGGTCAGGTCGAGACGATCGACGTTGTTCCCTAAAAAATACCCGATCGGCCGGTTCCGGTGGACGAAACGTTCCCATTCGTTGAACAGGGTATTGTACGTCCGGTTGGCCACCCGGACATATTCCGCTCGTACGGAGACGCCGTCGAGGCCGAACGGATCGGCGTACTGGGCACCGATGAGCAGGCCGACCTTGCTGGGCTCCAGGTCGGAGGTGTTCACGCGCTCGATCTTCACATCATCGATCAGCAGTTCCCCGAACAGTTCAAGCCGGGGGACTGGGAACAGGTCGATGTCGAGCGAGGCCAGCTCGCTGCCCGTCCGGCCGAGCGACTCGTCGTTCAACTGTTCGCCGTGGTAAAAATTGACCGGGTTGATGAACGCCAGCTCGAACGTCCGCCGCGGCCCGCCGTAGATGATCACCTCGGAGACCCCGATGCTCCCCCACTGAGCGAGCCGGAAGTCGAGACGGTGTCCGTTGATGAACCGTCTGGCGGTGTTGACCGGACCCTGGCCGCGGACGATGACCGTATCGAGCGGGACGTCGTCGAGCGCGATCCCGAAGGCGGTGAACCTGACGAATGAGGCGGTCAAATCGACGCGGTACTGGTCGAACGTCCGGGAATTGTCGGAGAGGAGCAAGTTCCCGCTCTTCCCGGAGCCGAGGACGAGAAAATCGCGGCCGAGGGTGAAATGCACCGGGCGGAATGTCCCCTGCACGTACGCCTGCTCGGTATAGGCGTTAAACCCTCTGAACGGTTTCCCGATGTAGGCCGGGTCGTCCTTGAGGTTGCGGTCGGCCCGGAGGCTGTGGTACAGGGCGAGGTGGTCGCCGAGGCCGACGCTGACCGTGCTCCGGATGGCCTCACGGGCTTTCGTTCCCCCGCTCATCGGGTTGATGCCGTAGTAGACCAGGTCGCTCCGTTCGAGAGCGTGCGGCCGGGAGGCAGCGTCGAGAGTTCCGATCAGACCCAGCTTCAGCCGGTTGGGCGCGACGGCGCCTGACAGCTCGTCGAGTTCCGGACGGAATTCAGCGGCCAGGAGGTCGAGGAGGCCTTGCTCGGCCTGCGACGGCTGGCGTCGGTCCGTGTCGATGTCCGACCGGACGCGGCGCAGCTCGGCCGCGATCGCGCCCCGTGTGAACGGGCGGTTAGAGATGAACAGGCTGGTGAAATACCCGCGGAGCCGTAACTGATCGAGAAGGGGATAACTCCAGTGGAACGAGGGCAGCGTCTCCTCACCCGCCGCATGGCCGGGGTGCGGGACGCTGATGAGCAGGATGACCGTGACGAGGGTGTTACGGATGACTGGCGCCACTGGCGCGCTCCGCGTGCGGCGCTCTGATGATCTCCGTCGCCCGGTTGATGATGAGATGGAAGATGATCATGTGCACGCTCTCCGCCATCCCGTAGTCGTGGATGGGCACGTGCACCGGATGATGCGCCATCTCCCGTAACCGGCCCCCGTCGAACCCAGTCAGCCCGATGGTGGTCAGACCGTGCTCGTTCGCGTACGCGATCGCCCGGAGGACGTTGGGGCTGTTGCCGGAGGCGCTGATGCCGATGACCAGGTCTCCCGGCTCCGCCAGGTTACGCAGTTGCTGCTCGAACACCGTCTCGTACCCGTTGTCGTTCGCCCAGGCGGTGACGTACGGCAGGTTGTCCGTCAGGCTGATGACCTTGAACCGCAGCGGGTCGTCTAAGCTCGTCAGGGTGCACTTGCCCAGGTCCTCGCAGAAATGCGAGGCGGTCGCCGCGCTCCCGCCGTTGCCGATGATGAAGACCCGGCGTCCGTTCGCCCGTGCCTCGAACAAAAGATCGATCAACCGCTGCACCTGGCCGGGGTCGACCGTCAGGCACGACTCAGACGCCCACGTGAGGTAGTCGGCAATCATTTCCATTCGTACCTCCGCATGTTGAAGATCACCTTACTCCCATCCCGTTCGAGCATGAACGGGAGTTCTCGGAGGTCGGACAGCGCCTCGCGGACCTGGGCCTGCACCCGCTGGGGACAGTAGAGCAGGAAGAACCCACCCGCGCCCGCCCCGCAGAGCTTCCCGCCGAGCGCCCCGGCGTCGAGCGCCCGCCGGTACAAGTCATCGATACTGGGGTCGCTGACCCGGTCGGACATCTCCTTCTTCCAGCCCCAGCCCCGGTCTAAGACCTCGCCGAGCGCGTCTAATTGCCCGCTCGTCAGTCGCTCACGGGTCTCGTGGGCGAGCGTCTTGAGTTGGCGGAGCATCGTGCGTTTCTCAGGAATCCGGGCTTTCTGCTCGTGGAGGACGGCCGCGGCGCTCCGGGTCCGGTTGGTGTAGAACAGCATCAGGTTCTCGCTCAGTTGCCGTTTGTGATGGTTGGGGAGGGCTAACCGTTCCGCCCGCACCGTCCCGCCCGGGTCGAACTGAAAACACCGCAGTCCCCCGAACGCGGCGATGTACTGGTCCTGTTTCCCGATGGGTTTGCCCAAGCGGACGACCTCGATGTCGTACGCCTCTTGCGCTAACCGCTCGGCCGGCTGCGGGTCGCCGCGGTAGGCGTAGAGCGCGTTGAGCAGGCCGACCGTCACGCTGCTGGACGAGCCGAGTCCCGACCCCTCGGACGGCACATCGGCTAAGGTGGTGATCTCGATCCCCCCCGTCACTCCCGTCACCCGCATCGCCTCGCGGACGAGGTCGTGCTCGATCTGATCGACCGTGTCGACGATCTCTTTCCGGGAATAGTTGATGTAAATCTTCTCGTCAAACCGTTCCTTGAC
>JACQVL010000149.1 GCA_016209865.1 Candidatus Latescibacterota bacterium
AGTGGACGCGGGTTGAGCAGCGACACTTTGATGTCGCTCCACAGGGAGGAGGAGAATTCACGCACGATAGGATGCTGCAACAACTCTTCCTTGAGGGCTTCTCCTTTGGCGATCACGTCGGAGGAATGAGTGAGGTCATCGATGAACTGGGAGACGAGCCCGTCGAACTTGTCGTACAGAGGATGATGCGGATCGGCCTCGATGTCCTGAAGGGTGGTCTCGACAGTGGTCACGATCTTCTGGTAGACTTTCTCATCGACCGGCCAGGGCCACCACCACGGGGTTTCTTGAACGATCTTCTTCCGGATGGCCGCCTTGTTCTCCTCCAGCAGATGCAGACCGAGCCTGACAATGCCGTGGAGCAGGTCCTGTTGCCGCCGGTCTGACACGACCAAGGCGAGGACTTTGCCCAACGTCGGGGCGACGGGCATCGACCGTATCCGGACGACCAGACCCTGTTCGATCAGCTCCTGAACATCCTCATCCTTGACCACCTGCACCACCCCGGCAAGCCCGATTGTGGTGTGACTGGCGAGCCGCAGACTGTGGTCAGGATGACTGATCCACCGGGCGACACACCGGGCGACGCTCATCGACCGGAGTTTGGCCGTGATCACGTCCTCGGCCAGGAAATTCTGCTGGACGAACCGCCCGAAGCTCTCGGCAAAACTGTCCTTCCGGTTCGGGATGATGGCGGTGTGGGGGATGTTCAGGTTGAGGGGATGGCGGAACAGCGCGGTGACCGCGAACCAGTCCGCGATCGCCCCGACCATCGCCGCTTCCGCCGTCGCCCGGACGAAGCTCACCCAGGCATACCGCTTCTCGGCGACGGTCGCGCAGACGAACAGCAAGGAGACAACCCCGAACAACGCGGTCGCCCGGCGTTTCATGCGGTCGAGTTCGATCTGCTTCTGCGTGTCCTCATGGCGATTCATGGCACCTGAACCGTGAGATGCCCTCAGCAGGAACCGGCCGACCTCCCATGAGCGGGATGGAACACTGAAAGGAAAATATACCGCGCAGCGTCCGAGTGCAAGCGAAGTCTCGAAGCTGCTCTTTGCCCCTCACCCCCGTCCTCTCCCCAATAATCCTGTTGCCTCGACTCAAGCCAGAGTGTATCTTGCATTACGACATTCGGATTTTTACTCGTCACTCGCCACTTGTCACTCGTCACTGACTGTGACCGACCACCAACGTATGAACGACACGACACACGCCGTCCAGGCGTCCACGATCAAACAGACGCTCGATCAACTCAAGGCGAACATCGGGAAGGTGATCAAAGGGAAAGATGAGGTGATCGATCAGGTGGTCATCTGCCTGATCGCGTCCGGCCATCTCCTCATCGAGGATTTGCCCGGCCTGGGCAAGACGACGATGGCTTACTGCTTAGCCCGGTCGATCGAGTGCACGTTCTCGCGCATCCAGTTCACGAGCGATCTGCTGCCGAGCGACGTGATCGGCGTGTCCATCTACGACGAGTCGGTCAAGGAATTCGTGTTCAAACGCGGCCCGATCTTCGCCAACATCCTGCTGGCGGATGAGATCAACCGGACGACCCCCAAGACACAGTCCGCCCTGCTCGAGGTGATGGACCGTAGCAAAGTGTCCGTCGATGGACAGACGCACACGGTGGCCGCTCCGTTCATGGTGTTCGCCACCCAGAACCCGGCCGACTACGAGGGGACGTTCCCCCTGCCGGAGAGTCAGCTCGACCGGTTCCTGATGCGCATCCAGATGGGCTATCCGGCGTACGAGAAGGAGCTGGAGATCCTGAACAACGGTCTGCTACGCTACGACAGCATCCAGCCCAACCCGGTCGTCACGCGCGCAGACATTCAGGACATCCAGCGCCTCGTCCCTCTCATCTACGTCGAGGAGAGCGTCCTGCATTATATCCTGAAGCTGGTCACCGCGACCCGTATGGAGAGCGAGTTCCGGGCGGGGGTGAGCACGCGCGGGAGCCTCTCCCTCAAGCTGGCCGCACAGGCCGCCGCCTTAGCTGACGGGCGCAGCTTCGTCATTCCCGACGATGTCGGCAACGTCGTGCTCCCGGTGTTCACCCATCGTCTGAGCCTGCACCGGCAGACGTCGGATACCCTCGAAGAACGCCGGATCGTCCAGAGCCTCCTCCAGCGCATCATCGACGCGGTGCCCACGCCGGTGTGAGGGAGAAAAGCAGTGAGCGGTAGTCGGTGGTCGGTTCAATCAGTGACGAGTGACAAGTGACGAGTAAAAGACAATCCTGCTGTCATTCCCGCGAAAGCGGGAATCCATATTTCGTCCTTCGTCCTTTGTCCTTCGTACTTTCTCTATGGCATCTCATCTCACACAGATATCCCCCCAATCCGAGTGGGTCGATCCGGGGTTCGTGCTCCATCAATCCCCCGTCCGGAATCTCCTGCGCGTCCTGCGACAGTTGATCAAGCCGCTGAAAGGGGACAAGACACTGCCGACGCCGACCGGCCTTGTGCTGATCGCCCTGTCGATCGGCATCGGGTCGGCCGCCTATAACGCGTCCAGCAATATCCTCTTCATCACCCTGTCGTTGATGCTGTCCAGCCTGCTGCTCAGCGGGCTGCTTTCATGGATGAACTTCAAGGGCACCCGCTGGCGGATGATCCTGCCCCCGCACCTCCGCGCCGGGGAGGTGACAGACGTCCGCGTCGAGTTGTGGAACGCCAACTCCCTCCTGCCCGTCTACAGCCTGTGTTTCAACGTGATGGGGATGGCCTCGCGCGTGTCCCGCACGCTCTACCAGCAGGAACGGCTCGACCCCGGCGAGCACGCCCAGTTAGACTGGCTGTTCGAGCCTCAGACACGCGGGGTCGAGACGATCGCCATCACCAGCCTCGAGTCGCAGTTCCCGTTCGGGTTTTTGCGGAAAAGCGTCTGGGGCGGGGTCCACCGGTCGGTCGTCGTGTGGCCGAAGCGGGTGGCGTACGAGTTCAAGCCGTTAGACGGCCACCACTGGCGCCAGCAGGGCCGGCCGGTGCTCAGGCCCGGCAGCGGGACGGAGCTCATCAACCTGCGCAACTACCTGCCGGGCGACCCGGTGCGTCTGATGCACTGGAAGGCGAGCGCCCGGCTGCGACGGCCGATGGTGCGGGATATGAGCGAGGACAACCAGGCGTCGTACCTGATCTTCGTCGAAACCCCCGCCAGGGTGTGGCCCGACCCGGAGCAGTTCGAGGTCCTGTGCAGCGTTGCGGCATCGTTAGCCGAGGACCTGTACGAGCACGACCAGCTCTGGGGAGCGGCGATCAACGATCAGCCGGTGCTGCCCATCAGACGGTTGAGCGATCTCCACCGGTTTCTCGAACTCCTCGTCCAGGTGCAGCCGGTCGACCACTACACCCCGGTCGACGACATCATGGGCACGACAGTCATCACGTTCAGGCCGGGTGCGGAGAAGCGAGTGACGATGTATGTCGGCGGCCATCAAGCGGGCTCAACTTAGCTACACCGAACTCTGCCAGCTCAAGTGGATGTTAGGCGGTCTGCTGACCTTAGTGTCCCTGTGGACGCTCCTGTACGTGGAGGTGCGGAGCGGTCTGCTGGTCGGGATAACGGGCGCGGCCATCCTCTGCGCGATGGCGTGGCCGTTCTGGACCGAACGCATCCCCGACCTCGTCTGGAAGTTCGTCACCCCCGCCCTCTTCGTCATCATCACGACCGATTTTCTCCTCTCCCGGCCGGATATCATCCCGCCGCTCGTCCGCATGATCATCCTCCTCGTCCTGGTACGCAGTGTGCAAGGCCGGCGGCGGCGCGAGGACCTCCAGTTGATCCTGCTCTGCCTGTTCATGGTGATGGTCGCCGGGGTGCTGACCCTCTCCCTGACGTTCGGTGTGCAGATCTTCGTGTTCACCCCGCTCGCCATGGGACTGCTGTTTCTCATCACCCTGACCGAAAACTACGAGCGAAACGGTCTCAGTCCCGCGCGTCTCTGGGGAGCGTTTCGCTGGGATCGCTTCCTGTCACGGATCTGGCAGGCGCAGGATTTCCGGCTGTTCGCCATCGCCGCCGGGCTGTTTGCCGGGGTGATGGTCGTGACCTCCCTGATTTTCGTCCTGATGCCCCGGTTTCGGCTCGATCAGGCGATCCCGTTCCTCAACGTCAGCACGACGAGAAGCAAGGCCGGGTTCAGTGACCGGATCGAATTCGGGGATGTGGTGGACATCATCGCGGACGAGAGCATCGCCCTGCGGGTCGACCTGACACGCAACGTCGAGAAGCCCGACAGCCCGTACTGGCGCATGGTCGTCCTGGATGAGTACGACAACGGCGCGTTTCAGGTCTCCGCGTCCGCCCGTTCCAGCGCCCTCTCGTTCAGCCGGAGTTATTTCCGCGTGCCCGACAGCCCGGAGGAAATCGGAAAGGCCGGGGTCTGGACGTTCTACTTCGAAGGGGGCATCAGCAAGTTCCTCCCGGCGGTGGGTCTGCTGAGAAGCCTGCGCTTCCAGAACCGTCAGTCGGTCGAGTTCAACGACCTCCTCCAGACCGTCAACACCGCGCGCATCCACAGCAAGGTGCTCTTCTACCAGGTGGAGAGCCTCGTCCAGGAAGACAGCCTGCCGGGGGCAGCGGAAGACCGCAACCTGATCGGCAAGTCTCCCCTGGCGGTCGAGATGTCGCGGTCACGCGGCACTCCGTTCATCCCGTATCCGTACACCACCCTCGTCGTGCCGGGCGGCCCCCGCAACATCGAGACACTGAGCGGGATCGTGCGAGAGATCACGGGCGATCAACCGCTCTCCGCCCGGGAATTCAGCGCCCGCGCGACGGCCTACCTCCAACAGCGGCACCGTTACTCGCTGAGTTCGACGATTCCGACAGGGGATAGTGACCCGCTAGTGCGCTGGCTGGATTCCGACCAGCCGGGCCACTGCGAGCTGTTCGCGGGCGCGTTCGTCCTGCTCGGCCGGCGGGCCGGCTACCCGACCCGCATCGTCACCGGGTTCAAGGGCGGGGCGTGGAACGGGTATGAGAATTACTACATGGTCCGGAACAAGAACGCCCACGCCTGGTGCGAAGTGTTCGACGGGTACGGGTTCTGGTTCCGGGTCGACCCCACGCCCGGACTCGACCCCGCCGCGACGGACGGGACAGCGGGGGCGTTGTCGATGATCGACCGGACCTGGCGGGCGTACCTCGACAGCCTCCGGATTCTGTGGTACCGCCGGATCGTCAACTTCAACCAGGAACAGCAGCGGGAGCTGGCAGGACAGTTGAGAGAGGCGAGTGTCGGGATGGTCGATACCCTCAGAGCAGGGCTGCGCAGCCTGCTGGCCAGCGCCCGCGCCTGGATCGCCAGCCTCTGGAGCGGGAGCGTCTGGCTGCTGGCCCTCCGTCTGCTCGTCTTGATGGGGGCGTTGTGGGTTGTCGTGCGCTGGCTGCCACGCTGGATCGCCCGTCTGGTGCGCGAAACGGGCCGGCGCTTCGGGGTGGAGTGGAGCAGTGACCCGATCCGGCAGAAGGCGGGCCGGTTGCTCGTCAGGTTCCGCACCACTTCCCCCTCTCGCATCCCGACTGGCCCCATGCCCCCTGAGGAATGGGACACCGTGTACCGCGACTTATTGACGCTGCGCTTCGGGTCGCGTGCCCAGTGGCCGGACCCCGACGGCGTCTTCCATCAGGCGCGGGGGCTCCTCAAGCGACAGCTCTCTTAAAATCAGAAAGGACACCCTATGAGAGTTGGAGATGGCAACTTTCACTATGAAGTCGTCCCGAATTGGGGACGCAGTGGGGAAATCAACGCGTTCGGCCTGGTGTCAGGAGTGGCGTGTGATTCGCAAGATCGAGTCTATCTCTTCATCCGCAGTCCGCAGCCGGAAGTCCTCGTGTTTGATCCAGAGGGCCGTCTGCTGGATCGATGGGGACAGGACATCTTTACAACCCCGCACGGCATCTGGATAAGCCCGGATGATTCCATCTATCTGACGGATGTTGCAGACCACACCGTTCGTAAGACCACCCTGGATGGACGCATCGTGATGACCCTGGGGACACCGGGACAGCCCGGGGCTCCCGGTGCTCCGTTCAACCAACCCACACGGGCAGTGGAATCCCCCTCAGGAGATATTTGGGTATCCGACGGTTACGGGCAGAACCGGGTGCATCGTTTCACCCCTGCGGGCGAGCTGGCGCTGTCATGGGGAGAAACCGGGAAAGGCCCTGGACAGTTTGAGTTACCGCATGACATCACCGTCGATCGCCACGAACAGGTCTACATCCTCGACCGGCCCAACGGACGTTGCCAGATTTTTGACAACCGGGGAGTCTACCAGACGGAGTGGAAAGGACTGCTCGGTCCCAACGACCTGTTCATCACGCCCGATGAGACGATCTACATCGCCGAGAGCGAACAACGGATCACCGTGATGAGCATGGACGGGACCGTCCTGGCACGGTGGGGGGAGAAAGGGGATGGCCCTGGACAATTCAGTGATTCGCCGCACGGCATCTGGGTAGACTCTCGCGGTGACCTCTATGTCAGTGAGGTCATTGCAGAAAATAGATTCCAGAAGTTTGTCCGGCTGTAAGGGAACATGTCATGACTCAGCCTCCGTCCGCCGAGCCGGAGACATCGACAGGGCACACTCTGAGGGGAAAGTCGCCCTCTTGATGGGATCGAACCATAGCGACTGGTTCGGGGACTCACCGCTTCGGACTCCCATAGATGTAATGATCGTGTTGCGTGGCTCCATCGGGTGGCCCCCCGTGACAAATCCCGATGACGCTCAAGATCGGATCATCCTCCAGAGGCTCAGGTTCCTCCACCTCGACCGTCACCGTGAGAGGCTGCTGTTCCGGTAAGCCCTCGATAGGTTCCAGGGGCCGTAATATCCCATGTTCGTACACGACCTTGATCGTCTTCGTCATACAGGTTCCCTTCTACAATCCAGCGGACTCTCTTCCACACGTTGTCTCAGCCATTGCTGCCGTCTTCCGCTTCCTCGACGGCCGTGAAAATCACAGATCGCATTTCCCCTTGGAGAGGCGATATCAATGTGTTCGATGAGCGAGAGAAAGTCAACCCAGAAATAAGACGATGATCTCTGAACTCGACCAGAGGGTGTTTCGGTACCGTAGAGTCACATGTCATTGGACTCCGCATTTGAGGAACAAAACGACCGCCTCCGTCCCCGCTGTATCGAGAAGAAAAGGATCGCATTCTTTCGACGGTCTGTCGGGGCAAGATCACTCGTCAAACCTCGACCGGCACCAGGCGCAGCGCGTTCTTAAAGAAGAGGGTGTCCGCCACGTCCTCGGACAGGTCGAGGGTGAGGAGGAATTGCTGGAGGGCCTGGCCGTGGTCGTCACGGCCAAAGAGCAGGCGGTCGGCGTAACGGAGGAGGAACTGTCTGGCGTGCTGCGGGTCGCGTTTCATCGCGCCCAGGCCCGACCCGGCGGAGAGGTCGGCGTACAGGTTGGGGTATTGATCGAACAACCGGTAGAGCTGGCCGCCCGGAATGACCGGCCCTGTGGGGTACTGGGCAGGGTCCTGGTCGGCAGACCCGCTGATGTACCGCCAGAAACCGGGGGCGTGGCCGATGAAGACCGTGTCGGGACAGGCCTGGAGCGCGCGCTCCAGAGCCCCTATGCCTCCGCCATACCAGTACGGCTGGTAGACCGGCCGTCCGTCCGGGCCCGGCAGGTAGGGCGCGTCGATGTGCAGGACGACTGGCGCGTGGAGTGCGCCCGCCGTGCGGAACAGCTCCAGGCTCCGTGGGTCGTCTAAGAGCATCCGGTAGCTCCACTCTCCGCAGACGCGCACCCCGTGCATCCGGTAGGCGGTCTCGAACAGTCGTGGGGCGCTGCCTTCCGATGGACAGGGACAATAGCCGGGGATGAAGCGGCCGGGGTAGCGCCGGCACGCCTGGACGACGTCGTTCAGGAGAATGCCGGCATGCGTGCCGTCGGGACGGAAGTTGCAGGGGTTGAACGCCCCGTGCGTGGCGGGGACATCCTCACCCGGCGGGAGGTACCAGGTCAACAGCCAGGTGACGGCGATGCCGAAGGCGTCCATCTCGGCGATCACTCCGGCATCGTCCAGGCCGTTGTAGTAGACGTGTTGGTGGGAATCGATGAGCATGAATAATCAGTGACGAGTGACAGGTGACGAGTGACGAGAGAAAGTCCTGACTGAAGTTACATCTGGTGTCATTCCCGCGCAAGCAGGAATTCGGTCTTCCTGTCAGTCGATCACTGCTTCTGCCTCGATCTCAACGACCATCGCGGGGTCGATCAGCCCGGACACCTCGACCATGCTCGTCGTCGGCCGGACCTCCCGGAAGACTTCGCCGTGGGCGCGGGCGATGGCTTCCCAGTGACGGATGTCGGTCACGAACATCCGCGTCCGGACGACCTGGTCGAGCGACGCTCCAGCCTTCTGGAGCGCGGACTCGATATTCTTCAGGGTCTGGACGGTCTGCGCGTAGGGATCGCCGACGCCCACGATCCCACCGTCCGGTCCAGTCGCGGTCGTCCCCGACACGTACACGACGTTCCCCACTCTGATCGCCCGCGAGTACCCGGCGACCGGCTCCCATTTCGTCCCCGATGAGATGCGCATCCGTTCCATATATTGCCTCCAATTTGCATTGAACGTGCCAACGTTCAAACGTGCCAACGTGTGAACATGTTCATAACCCCCCGCGCGCTCAGGATGAGCACCAGGGGGATGATAGGGAGGTTGTACCGTGGGTCAGCGAGGGTCATGGCGTAGAATAGACTGTTGTAGACGATGAGCCCTGCAAGGGCTCTGCTCTGCCTGATCCCACCACGCCGGAGGCCGAACCCGGCCAGCAGGAGCAGTCCGGCGTTCATCACGCCAGTCAGAGTATCTTTCCATCCCGCGAATCGTCCGCCGTAGAGCCTGAACCAGAGCCGCATCAGGCTGTCCGCACACACATGAAGATACCGGAAGGGATGGGCGCGGATCAACCGCCAGGCTTCATTCCGGAACATCCGGTCGAGGTCTGCTTCGTCTTTCGGGACGTGCAGAGTGGGCTGTTGTCGGAGCGTTTCCCTGAACGTCGTGTACGCCCGCACGAAATCGGGCGGCTCGTGTGTCAGGTAGTCCGGACGGCTGATCGTGAAGATCGACCGGTACAGGCTGTACCCGCCGTTCGTGGCGACCGGCACGACCGTCCCGAACAGGAGCGTCCCCCGGATCATCCAGGGCGCGAGGACGGCGAGCACGGTGAGGGAGGGGACAAGAGACGCCCGGCCCCGCATCGCAGCGTACAGCAGAAAGAGCGCCGCAACCCCTACCATCGACGGGCGGCACAGAGCGGCCAGCCCGACCAGCACGCCGGTGAGCGCAAACCGGGGAGAAGACGGCCGGCGGATGGCGGCAAGGAACGACCAGACACACACGCACAGGAGCAGGGTGAACAGCGGCTCCGACCGGAGCCGGAGGACGGACGTCACCTCGGGCAGGTACACCCCCCAGCCGAGCGCGGCCAGCAGTCCGACCCGCCGGTCGAACAGGCGCGTTCCGATCCGGTAGACCACCCATCCGGTGAGGACATCGAAGCACACTTGCGCGAGCAGCCCGGCCCGGTGATCGACGCCCACCACCCCGTACAGCGCCGCCAGGACGAGCGGGTAGACCGGCGGAACCCGCATCGTCGGCCGGTATGCCCAGGCGGAACGGGTCAGGTCCCAGTCGTACACCCCCGCCTGTGGGGCGTAGAGGGTGTATCCACGCCCGCGCACTAAGTTGGTCGCCACCGCGTCCCAGTCGTCCGGGTTGACCACATCCACGGCCGGGTCGATCCCGTAGAAGCGGAGACAGGCCAGACGGACGGCAAGACAGACGAGCAGGACGAGGACGAGCTGAGCCCGATGGCCCACCAAGCGTGCGGTCACAGTC
>JACQVL010000143.1 GCA_016209865.1 Candidatus Latescibacterota bacterium
AGCGCGAGGAGAACCTCTACGGCAATAGCGTCGAGTATTTCTACAAGGAGGAGGCCGATTCGAACGAGCGGCTGCTCGTGGCGATCCTGGTCGGCGGGGACAAGGCGATCCGGTTTAGGTATACGGCGCGGACGACGAACATCGCGACGACGTATCTCATGCCCGACACGCCGCGCAAGGTCGGCCATCTTTTGGACGAGATCACGGTGTTAGACGGCTGCGTGCCCGTTCAGACGGCGGGCTCGGCGCGAAACGAAGTGTCGACGAGCTTCGCGGCGTGCGCGAACGCGACGGTGACGGATCGCATTCGGATAGCGTATGCGGATCCGAACGAGCGGTACACGGGCCGCTATGTGATGAGCTCCTGGCAGCACGAGAGCGGGGATGGGAGCGTGACTTATCCGCCGGTCCGGTTCGAGTACAACGGGGACGACCGCGCTTCGTACGACGAGCGGGTGAACGCGACGGATGTCAATCCATCGACGAGCACGGTGCTCACGCGCGTGGATGAGGACGGGACGGCCGAAGACGGCTTCCGCGTTCCGGACGGCTTCACGCTCGGCTCGAGCGCGGCGAACGGCGCGCCGTTTCAGATGTTCACGGACTTTAACGCCGACGGGCTACCGGACTGGGTCTTTACGCACAAGGCGCGGGAGACGGAGTACTGGCCGAACCCGGCTTCGGTCGACGACGAGCACAAGATCTACGTGAAGCTCCGGAATACCGAGGGAGGATTCCATACGGCTCGTAGCTACGACGATCCCTTGGCCGACCACGCGGTGTGGCTGTGGAAGGGGACTTGGCATACGGAGGGACCGACGGGCTCCTACTGCACGGATACGAGCGGAGTGCTCGCGCCGGTAAGGCGGGATGATGATCTGGATACCTTCTATTATGACGGGGACAACAACACAGTCGTTTGTTCGAGCCTGACTCATGACAATGCCGAGCTCGACCCGGCGAGCTGCAGCGACGCTGACTTCGGGGCCGCAGCGACGTGGCAAGGGGTGGAGGACACAGGGATCGGTATTGACATGAAGCCCTGGATCAGGGTCAAGCGTGATCCCGACTCGCCGACGGGCATAGAGAGGACTCTCAACCATGATCAGTCGGGTTGCCACTACATGACGTTTGGCTATTCGGAGCCGCAGCCGGCGATCTTCGAGTCGTTCTCGATGACGGTACCGTGCAGTCGCTTCGGAGGCATTGGCGGCGAGGTAAACAACATCTGCGAAGAGATCCTGGTTACGTATAACGACCTCTGGACCGGTTGCACCTGGGTCAATGAGCCCGGTGTGGCCTCTACCAATGGGATTGTCGGAGCTGAGCACGGCTTTGAACCGCCGGAAGATGGGACGAATGCTGACTGCGCGATCGAGGAGGACGTGAACATCAAGCTCACGGACCTCCAGGACATGAACGGGGATGGCTTTCTCGATCGAGTCGTGTCGGGTCTCATCGTCCTTTGGGACGCGGAGCGCGGATTCCGCAACCCGCGCACGGACGATCCGGCGATCTATGTTTCGCTCTTCGATCCCGGGCAGGATCGCTTTCTGACTTTCCGTCGGTATGACGTACCCAATGGAGGGGATGGCGTCTACGACTACTCGAATTCGTTCCTGTCGGCGTTGGCGATCGAGCGCATGTACAACGGCTCGTCGGCGGGGTCGCTGGCGGCGGGAGGTAGTGGTCTCGGACAGGTCATCGGGATGGCCGCCGGTCTTTACAACGGAGTGACGAGCTTCTTGGGCGCTGACCCCAAGAAGATGGCGTTCCGGGTGCTCAATCTCTACCTGCAAGGGAGCGGTGTAAGCCCGGAGTTGCGCCAGGCTGTTCAGGTCGCAATGAGCATGAAAGGCTTTGCGACGTCGGCGAGCCAGGCAGCCGATGCCTTCGAAGCGGCGCGGCAATGGGGCGCCATGGCGAACGCCTCGAGCATGGCCAATCGAATGGGCAGGGCCCACGCAGACCTGATGACCCAGCAAGCCGCGTTGGCGCAGGGTTGGAATGCCGTGGCGGCGGCGATCGGCATCGCGTTCGACATCGCCAAGCTTGCCGCCGCCGAAATTGCCAAGACCCGGATGGAGGCAGCCGGCTATAACGGAGCGGTGGTCGCGCACCGGGCGGCGATTACGCAAGCTGCATTGAACGTAGGCAAAGCGACGGCCGAGTTGGCGGTGTGCTTGACGCCGGCGGTTCCGCTATGCGTATTGGCCGTCGGAGATTGGCTTTACGCGAGCTACGAGCTCGTCCACGAGATTTATGGCATCGAAGGGAGTCTATCCTTCGAACAAGGCGAAGTCCGCTACGACGTCAAAGACCAACGGGGGATCGTCTACCGGGATTCGCTAGAGGCGGCGGGGTGGTCGCATCAAGTGTCGAACTGGATGGACTTGGATAGCGACGGCCAGCCGGATCTGGTGATCGGCCGCAAGGGGACCCAGGGCGAAGATTGGGCGATCGCGCGGGGGAACATCGAGGCGGGCGAAACGGCGTACGCGGCCGAGGACTTGGTCGCGTGGTCGATTGGCGGTGGGGGTACGCGAACGGGCCATCTGGCCATTTCCAAGTCGACCACGACCGCCGAGTTCCGCGCATCGAACGTGCACCGGGCGGAGCTCATGAACCAGGTCATCGGCCTCATGGATATCAATGGCGACGGCCGCGCGGACTTGGTCGATACGAGCGAGGAGTCATCTACGACGTACGCGCCGGAAGTGTACTTGAACACCGGGACTGGGTTTGCCGCGCCGGTAACCTGGCGGATGGACTACGACGCGAACAACCTGCCGTCCGTTTGCGATGCGCGGCCTCACTTGGCGCGCGTGCGCGCCTTGAGCTGGCAGGAGTTCGAGGGCAACCGCGAGGCCTGGACCGTGGGAATGACGAACCTCGTCGAAGCGATGGGTCCGGACATCGACCAGAATGGCCTGCCCGACATCGTCATCAAGGACGAATCGCAAGTACACGATGACGACGCGTACGACGGACTCAGCCGGGGAAACGACTGTATGCACGACTACTCGTCGTCGATGTGCGCGAGCGCGATGCCAGTGCAGACGGAGCCCGATCCGCACCAGAGCGCGTGTACCTCGGACTGTTCCGACGACGACGCGGCGGAGCTGTGGTTTACCACGCTCGATAACGATTCGTCGCAAGCATGTCACTCGGAAGGAAGCGTTTCGGCCAACGGAGAGGGCGCATCGCACCTGACTAAATCGGCGCGCGATCTCTATTCGCCCAAGATGTCTGCGATTCACTACGTGGCCTTCAACACCGGACGCGGCTTCACCCGCTTCGTCTCCATGACGGAGCCGATCCCGTCTTTCGGTGGAAGCTTCACGCTGGTGAAAGCCGTGAACACTTCTCTGGACGTGCCCGAACTGGCGCTCTCGGGCGCGTCGAACTTCCTGGCGGACGCCGACGCCGACGGGCGGCCCCACCTCGTCACGATGGATATCCATCAGGAGACGATAAGCGAGCTCGCCGGCCCGAACGCGTCGCACCCGGTGGCGAGCGAATGGGCGATCGGGATTCGCAATCCAGATGCGCTGGTGCGCATCGAATATCCGGATGGCGGAGCCAGCACGATCTACTACGAAGTAAAGAAGGTCGTCTATAACCCGGCGAGCGGGCCACTTCTCACCGCGGGACCGCCGAGGTGGGTGTTTTCGGAAGCGAGCTTCGACGACGGTAGGCCGAACGATTGGAACGTGGCGGATCCGGAGCTTCACTACGCGTACGACCATCCGATCTACAGCCCCGAGCTTCGGGAATGGCTCGGCTATGGGGCGATCGTGGAGACGCGCTCCTCGGGGACGGACTTTGCCCAGGTCCTGCACTCCTTCTATCAGCTCGAGAGCGATCATTCGCCGAGCGTGCTGCGCGGCGCGCCCAAGTGCATCGAGACCCGCGGCCGGGCCATGTACGACTCGGATGTAGCCGGCCGGGTCTCGTGCGGGAGCGGGCGGGTGGAGAGCCCGCCTTTGGCTGACGACGAAGGGAACGTGGAGAGCTGCTACGACGATATCGACGGGCTGGAGCTCCGAACGGTCTATCCCCTCCAGGCCCGCTCGGTGCAGAGATACGAGGACGCGAGCGAGCGGACGGCCTATCTGACGCTCGATGACGGGACGACGGAAGAGATTCTGCGCGACTTCAACCTGACGAGGGTGCGGTCGAGCGTCTTCAACGGCTCGGCGAACGAGTCGTGGATGGAGAACGTGGTCTCGTACGACGCGGCGCCCTACAAGACGCCGACGGCCGCGCGGGTGACGACGTCGGATGGGCTACGGAGGTCGACGGCGACCGAATGGAAGCACCAGTTACCCGAGTGGATTTTCTTGAAAGAGAGCGAGACCCAGTATGACGAGCGGGGCGACGTCGGAAAGCAGGTGCTATGGGTGTCGGACAACGCGTCGCCGTTTGCGATCACGCGGGAAGTGCAAGTGGATGGGCGTACGGGGGAGACGCGGACGGTGAAGGAATACGGGACGCGGACGGCGGCGACGGGTGGACAGCCCTCGTGGATCGTGGATGCGGGCGTGCGGACCGACTACACGTACTATGGTGATTCGGAGCACGGGACGGGGAACATCAAGACGTCGCAAAGGGAGGCGGACAGCCGGTTCCAGACGACGAGCGGCGTGGAGTCGTGGGAGTACGATGCAGGTGGGCGGATAAGGCGGGCGGTGAACGCCGCCGGCGCCGAGTCGATCTTCAATTACGACGCGCTCGGGCTCCTAGAGAGCATGCGGGTCCTAGGCATGGCGCCGGTCATGCATTCGCACCAGGAGATAGGCAACGCCCACGGGAGCTCGTGCGGGAGCGATCGGTCGCGGAGCTATCTAGAATGCGCGCAGCGATCGATCGAAGAGGTGACGGCGAACGGCGAGACGCTCCGGAAAATCACCTGGTGGGATGGATTTGGCCGGGCGTATCGGCGGGGCG
>JACQVL010000015.1 GCA_016209865.1 Candidatus Latescibacterota bacterium
ACATAATACTAGATTTTTTAATAAGCATCCCGCATGCTGTGTCACCCTGAGCGGAGCGAAGGGTCTCGTGTGCTGAGATTCTTCGCTTCGCTCAGAATGACAGAGACAACGCTGATGCGGCAGAATCAAAGGGAATTGGTATAAAATGAGGGCATCGCTTATGAGTTATCAGCTCATAGATAGTTACGGCCGGACGATCAACAACCTCCGGGTCTCCGTCACCGACCAGTGTAATTTCCGGTGCATCTACTGTATGCCGGCGGAGGGCATGGTCTTCGTGCCGCGCGAGGAGATCCTGACGTTCGAGGAGATCACCCGGCTCGTCCATATCGCCTCCGGTCTGGGCATCTCCAAAATCCGGCTGACCGGCGGGGAGCCGACGGTCCGCAAGGATTTCCCGCTCCTCGTCCGCATGCTCGCCGGCGTCCCCGGCATCCGGGATATGGCGATGACGACGAACGGGTTCCTGCTGAAGAAGATGGCCAGAGACCTCCGGGAAGCCGGGCTGAAGCGGGTGAACGTCAGCCTCGACACCCTCAACCCGGAGACATTCAAGCAACTGACCCGGCGGGATTACCTGTCCCAGGTGCTCGAAGGACTGGAGGAAGCGGAGCATTATTTCCGCCTGCCCATCAAGGTCAACGCCGTGGCCATCCGGGGGTACACCGACGATGAGCTCCTGGATTTCGCCCTGCTCGCCCGGACGAAGCCGTACCAGATCCGGTTCATCGAGTACATGCCGCTCGACGCCGACCATCGCTGGAGCCGGGATCAGGTGCTGACCGGCCGGGAGATCATCGAACGGATCAACGCCGTCTGGCCGTTAGAGCCGGTCAGACGGAACGGCAGCCGCGAGCCGGCCGACCTGTTCCGGTTCGTCGACGGCACGGGGGAGATCGGGCTGATCGCCTCGGTCAGTGAGCCGTTCTGCGGGAGCTGTAACCGTATCCGGTTGACCGCCGACGGCAAGCTCCGGACGTGTCTGTTTTCCCTCTGGGAGACCGACCTGAAGACGCCCATGCGGATGGGCGTGACGGATGATGACCTGGCGGAGATGATTATCTCAGCCGTCGCACGCAAGGAGCCGGGCCATCTGATCAACGACCCGTCCTTCGTCCAGCCTGAGCGAACGATGTCAGCGATTGGGGGATAGAAACAGCAAGGACGAAGGACGAAAACGGCAAGGACGAAAACGGCAAGGACGAAAACGGCAAGGATAAAGGACGAAAAAGTAAGGACGAAAAGGACGATGAATGTGGACAGGTTTCTTTCGTACTTCGTCCTTCGACCTTCGTCCTTTTTAATAAAGGGGGGCATTATGCGGGTCACATCACAGGAACTGTTAGCGCGGACGAAGCGCGAGATTCACGAGATGACGGTGGCGCAGGTCCGTGAGAAGCTGGAGAAGAAAGAGCCGTTCGTCCTCGTCGACGTCCGGGAACTGGACGAGTACGCGGAAGGGTTCATCGACGGGGCGATCCACATTCCGCGCGGGTTCCTTGAACTCCGGATCGAGAACGCCGTCAACGACCGTGACAAAGAGATCGTCCTGTACTGCGCCGGCGGCAACCGGTCGGCGCTTGCCGCCAAATCCCTCGAGGAGATGGGCTACACGAACGTCATCTCGATGGCCGGAGGGATGACCGGCTGGCGGAACGCCGGGTATCCAGCGAAGAAAGAGCGGATGCTCACCTCGGAGGAACGGGAGCGGTACTCCAGGCATTTGAGAGTCCCGGAGGTCGGGGAGAAAGGACAGATCAAGATTCTGGACGCCAAAGTGCTCCTGATCGGCGCGGGCGGCTTAGGCTCTCCGGCCGGGTACTACTTAGCCGCGGCGGGTGTCGGGACGATGGGATTGATCGATTCCGACGTCGTCGACGTGACCAACCTGCAGCGGCAGATCCTCCACGGCACGTCTGACATCGGCCGGCCGAAGGTCGTCTCGGCGACGGAGACGATCAAGGACCTCAACCCCGGCGTGAACGTCGTGACCTTCCAGGAACGGTTGATGTCGGACAACATCATGGACATCATCAAGGACTACGACATCGTCGTGGACGGGTGCGATAATTTCCCGACCCGGTATTTAGTGAACGATGCATGCGTCCTGGCCGGAAAACCGAACGTTCATGGGAGCATCTACCAGTTCGACGGGTACGCGACGGTGTTCTATCCCGGCAAGGGGCCGTGCTACCGTTGCATGTACCCGGAGCCGCCGCCGCCCGGCATGGTGCCGAGCTGCGATGAGGCCGGAGTGCTGGGCGTGCTGCCGGGGGTGGTCGGGGTGATCCAGGCGACGGAGACGCTGAAGCTCATCCTGGGCAAGGGCCAGCCGCTCATCGGCCGCGTGTTGATGTACGATGCGTTAGACATGAGCTTTAACACGTTCAGTGTCCGCCGGAACCCCGCCTGCCCGATCTGCGGGGACAACCCGACAGTTCATGAGTTGATCGACTACGAAGCCTTCTGCGGCATGCCAGCGCAGGCGGCAGGGTGAAATGAGCGGTGATCGGTGGTCAGTGGTCGGTGAAAAATCAGTGACGAGTGACGAGTGGCAAGTGACGAGTCAAGACCGTTGAACAACTCATGTGGCTGATATGGAACCTTCGTGATGGATTCCCGCTTGCGCGGGAATGACACCATGAAAGCGACCCGTCACAGGAGAGAGGATAACTCGTCACTCGTCACCTGTCACTCGTCACTGCTTTTAGCGAAAGGAATCTCATGCAACCACGGATCGGGTTTATCGGACTGGGCATCATGGGCAAGCCGATGTGCCGGAACCTCCTCAAGGCCGGGTATGGGTTGACCGTCTCCAACCGGAGCCGGCCGGCCGTCGAGGAGATCGTCGCCGCCGGGGCGACGGGGGCCGGGTCGTCGAAGGAAGTGGCGGAGCGGTCGGACATCGTCATCACGATGGTGACCGACTCCCCGGATGTCGAGCAGGTCATCCTGGGGCCGAACGGGGTGGCCGAGGGAGCGCGGCCGGGCCTGATCGTGATCGACATGAGCACGATCTCGCCGTCGGTCACCCGACGGATCGCGGAGACACTGGAAGCCAAAGGGGTGGAGATGCTCGACGCCCCGGTCAGCGGCGGGGATAAGGGGGCGATCGCCGGGACGCTCTCCATCATGGTCGGCGGCAAGGAAGCGGTGTTCAACACGTGTCTGCCCGTGTTCCAGGCGATGGGGAAGACGATCATCCATATCGGCGGGCACGGGGCGGGCCAGATGACCAAACTCTGCAACCAGGTCGCCGTCTGCCTGGCCAACCTGGCCATGGCCGAAGCCCTTCTGTTGGGGGCGAAAGCGGGCCTGAACCTCGAACGGATGCTCCAGGCGATCAGCGGCGGGGCGGCCGGCTCCTGGCAGCTCTCGAACCTCGCCCCCCGCATCCCGAAGCGGGATTTTGAACCGGGCTTCATGGTCAGGCTGCAGCAAAAAGACCTGCGGCTGGTGGTGGCAGCGGCGAATGAACTCGGCCTGGCGCTCCCGGGCACCAGCCTCGTCCATCAACTCTTCAACACGGTTGAAGCGGCGGGTGAGGGCAACAAGGGAACCCAGGCTCTCGTGAAAGCGCTGGAACGGATGGCCGGGTTCGAGGTCAAGGGGGAGTGATTCAAGATTCGAGTGAAGATCGTCTCTTGAATCCAGGATGAATGGGAGCTATCGATGTCAAAACTCCTGGCTGTGCTCTGTACGCGACGACGCCACGGGAACACCGCTACCCTCCTGAAAGAAGCGATGGCCGGGGCGCAAACGGTCGAAGGCGTGGAGGTCGAGCCGCTGTACCTGCACAGCTCTTCCTTCGGACCGTGCCGGAGCAGCTTCTGGTGCATCCGACATGGCGGCGTTGGATGTTGTCTCGACGATGATTTCGGTCGGAAGGGGGAAGGAGAAATCTTCAAGCAGGTCACCCAGGCGAACGGTATCATCGTCGCCGACCCGGTGCAGTTCTGGGGCCCCTCAGCGACCGCGCATCTCTTTTTCGAACGACTGTACCCGTTTCACTGGTCGGACCTCTTGAACGGCATCCCGTTCGGGTCGATCACCTGCGCGACCAATCAGGGATTCCAGCTCTATTCGACCCGCGAGATTTGTAAATGGGCGTTTACGATGAAGATGCGGTATATCGAGTCGGTGTCCGCCCACACCGCCCAGTGGGAGCAGCATATCCAGGCCGCCCGTGAACTCGGCGTCGCGGTCGCCCGCGCGTCGCTGGATGATGCCAGGCAGCGGGTCAAATTCACAGAACAGGACGTGTACGCCTACTACCTCGACAAGCCCTGGAGAGTCTACGAGCCCTATTTTGAGAACATGACCGACGGAAAGTATACGTATGAAGATTCCCTCATCGGGCGCGCACTGGCCGAGGGGAGCTTCAAACGCCCGGAGGCGATTGACCTGTTGCAGAAAGCCGGGACAGAGTTTAAACAAGCCCTGGCGTCTTACCTCGAACACAATCAGGAGGCGGCCAGCCAGCATCTGATTAAAGCGGCGGATTTCTGGACGAACGCGACCTGGAAAGAGTTCTTAGAAGAAACGGTGATCAAGGCTCCGCAGCCCGAAGCGTACCGGTCGCTCAAACAGTATGAGCATGAGGAAAGTCCGGACGTGTGAACGTGCAAACGTATTACCTTACCGCACAGCATTGAAAGGAGTGTATGCGTTCCACCACGATCGTGAGTACCGTCAGTCTGGTCGCGGTGGTGTCGGCTGCGGTCATCTTAGCGATGAGCCAGCAGGAGCAAGACCCTCCGGAACCGGCCACCCCGGTCGCTCAAGGCGCCAGGCTGTTTCGCATACAAGGCTGCGCTGTTTGTCATGCCATCGGGAACGGAGCATCCCGCGGGCCGAACCTGGCCGGCCTCGTCCCCAGGCTGGAACAGCGCCTCGACCCGGAACAGTATCAACGGCAGATGGCGGGGATTCGAAAAAAACGTCCCGACGTGTACCAGCAGTACGAGGGGGTGTACACGGACATCCTCGCCCGTGACGGAGAAGAGCGCCTCCGCGCCTGGCTGACCGCCCATCTCCGGAACCCACGGTTCGATTTTCCGGAGGGCAAGATGCCAAACTACGGGCATCTCACTCCGCAACAGGTGGAGTCGTTGATTGAGTTTTTGCTGACACTGAAGTGAAAGAGCCGTGACGAGTGACGAGCAAACAGGGTTCACGAATGTTTCACGGTTGCCATTCCTGTGAAAGCGGAAATCCATCGTTTTTTACTCGTCACTCGTCACTGGTCACTCGTCACTGATTTACCGGAGACCCATCATGCCCCATGACCTGAAACCCCGGAGTCACAGTATCACCGACGGCCCGAGCCGTGCCCCGGCCCGTGCGATGCTGAAGGCAGTCGGGTTTACCGACGACGACCTCGCCCGGCCGATCGTCGGGGTGGCCAACACGTGGATCGAGATCGGCCCCTGCAACTATCACCTGCGCGAACTGGCCGGCCGGATCAAGGACGGCATCCGCGACGCGGGCGGGACGCCGATGGAGTTTAACACCGTCTCCATCTCGGACGGCATCACGATGGGGAGTGAGGGGATGAAAGCCTCCCTCATCAGCCGCGAGGTCATCGCCGATTCGATCGAGCTCGTCGCGCGGGGGAACCTGTTCGACGCGGTCGTGGCCATCTCCGGGTGTGATAAGACGATCCCCGGCACGGTGATGGCCCTGGCTCGCCTCAACGTCCCCGGCCTCATGCTCTACGGCGGGTCGATCATGCCCGGCCAGTTTCATCGTCATGACGTGACCATCCAGGACGTCTTTGAGGCGGTCGGGGCGTACGCCGCCGGCAAGATGACGGAGGCCGAGTTCCACGACTTAGAGAGCCACGCCTGCCCGGGGGCGGGCGCGTGCGGCGGCCAGTTCACCGCCAACACGATGGCCGTCGCGTTCGAGCTGTTGGGCATCTCCCCGATGAGCAGCGCGAGCGTCCCCGCCCTCGACCCGCGGAAGGAGGATGTGGCGTTCCGTTGCGGCCAGCTCGTCATGGAGTTGCTGCGCCGCGACCTGCGCCCCCGTCAGATCATCACCCGCCGCTCCTTAGAGAACGCGATCGCCGGGGTGATAATGACGGGCGGGTCGACGAACAGCGTCCTCCACCTGCTCGCCATCGCGCGCGAAGCCGGGGTCGACCTGACGATCGACGACTTCGACCGGGTGAGCGCCCGGACTCCGATCCTGGCCGACCTGAAGCCGGGAGGCCGGTTCGTGGCCAACGACCTCTACCGGGCGGGCGGCAACGCGCTCATCGCCAGACGGCTCCAAGACGCCGGCCTCCTCCACGCGGAAGAGCTCACCGTCACCGGCCGCACGATCGGGGAAGAGGCACGCGCGGCGGCGGAAACGCCCGGCCAGGTCGTCGTCCATCCCCTCTCCGACCCGATCAAGCCGACGGGCGGGCTCGTCATCCTGAGGGGAAACCTGGCTCCGGAGGGATGCGTTCTGAAGCTGGTCGGACACGACCGGACGAGCCATCGCGGCCCGGCCCGGGTGTTCGATTGCGAAGAGGACGCGTTCGCCGCGGTGCAGCGTCAGGAGATCAGGCCGAACGACGTCGTCGTCATCCGGTATGAAGGGCCGAAAGGGGGACCGGGGATGCGAGAGATGTTAGCGGTGACGGGGGCGCTCGTCGGGGCTGGGCTGGGGGATTCGGTGGCGCTGATGACGGATGGCCGGTTCTCGGGCGCGACCCACGGGTTCATGGCCGGCCATGTCTCCCCGGAAGCCGCACGTGGCGGGCCGATCGCGGCGCTGCGTGACGGCGACACCATCGTCTTCGACGTGGCCTCGCGCCGCCTCGACGTCGAGCTGTCCGACGCGGACCTCCGCGCCCGGCTCAGCGCGTGGACGCCGCCGCCGCCGCGCTACACCTCCGGCGTCATGGCCAAATACGCCCGCCTCGTGTCGTCCGCCTCGGAAGGAGCGATGACGGGATAAGAGCAAGGACGAAAGGGCAAGGACGAAGGACGAAAAATAAGATGCTATAGTTTTTCAGAAAAAGAATTGGACTGCCCAGTTTTGCACCTCACCCCTACTCCCCAGCCCCCTTCCCCTCTCCGCTTGCGGAGAGGGGAAGGGGG
>JACQVL010000140.1 GCA_016209865.1 Candidatus Latescibacterota bacterium
AGGAGATCGTCAACAGCCTGCTGGAAGAGGGACGCCGCCAGAAAGTCAAGCAATTGCTCGACCGGCTCACGCAAGCCGCGACGGTCGAGGTGAACGAGAAAGCGTTAATAAAAGCAAATCGCTGAAGGAATTAAAGATTCGGATTAAAGAGAAAGATGATAGGCTGGCACCGACCTTTCGGGGAGAGGATCGACTGATGTTTTCAATCCAAAATCCAAAATCCAAAATCCAAAATTTCATCCTCGCCCTTCTCCTGCTCCCCATCGGACCGCCCGCCGTGTCCGGCCAGGAGGTACTCGACCGCATCGTCGCGGTGGTCGAGAATGAGGTCATCCTGCAATCCGACCTCGACGAAGCGACGCAACTGTGGGTCCTGCAATCCCAGCAACGCCCTCGGAGTCAGGACGAGTACGCGGCGCTCCAGCGTCAGTTACTCCACCAGATGATCGACGGGAAAGTGGTCATCGCGGCGGCCCGGCGGGATAGTCTTCAGGCGACGGCCGACCAGGTAGACGCGGCGGTCAAGCAGGAGGTCGAGCGGGTGCAGCAGCAATTCGGGACGCTGGAGGCGCTCGAACAAGAACTCGCCAAATACGGGCTGGCCGTTCGGGACTGGCACCGTATGCTCCGCAAGCAGAAGGAGGAAGAGATCATCCAACGCCGGCTTGAGGAGAAGCAATTCGGCACGGTGCGCGTGACGGGCACGGAGGTCGAACAATTCTACGCGACGTACAAGGACAGCATCCCGGCACGTCCGACCATGGTCACGCTCAGCCATATCATGATGACCCCCCAGCCCGGCGAGGAGTTGGCCCAGAAAGCTCTCGCGCGCATTCAGGACCTCCAGCAACGGGTGAAGGCCGGAGCGGATTTCGCTGAGCTGGCCGGCCAGTATTCGGAAGACATCGCCAGCGCACAGAAGGGCGGAGACCTGGGCTTCTTCTCGAAGGGGACGTTCATGCCCGAGTTCGAGGAGGCGGCGCTGGCGCTCCAGCCCGGCCAGGTGAGCGAGGCCGTCAAGACACCGTACGGCTACCATCTGATCAAGATGGAGGCGAAAAGCGGGGATCAGGCGCACGTCCGCCATATCCTCATCCAGCTCCAGGCCACACCAGACGATGAACGCCGGGCGAGGGAGAACCTCTCGTTCCTCGGCCAACGGATCGTGGACGGACGGGAGAATTTCACGGATGCGGCGCGCAAATACTCCGAAGACACCACATCGAACAACGAGGGTGGTTCCTTAGGGACGATCCCGCTCGATCAGCTCCAGCCGCAAATCCGTGAAGTGATCGACAGGCTGAAGGACGGGGAGATCAGCGAGCCGGTCAAGCTCGAGTCGGAGGGCAAATCGACGTACCATCTTTTTAAGCTCGAGAACCGGACGGGCGGCAAGCCGTTGACGATCGAGGACGGTTGGGACGACATCGCGAAGCTGGCGCGGAATCATAAATGGCAGACTGAACGGCGTCGATGGCTCGACGCGCTCCGCCATGAAGTGTACGTTGAAGAGCAGTGAAGAGTGATGAGTGAAAAGTGAAGAATTAAAGGCAAGACCCCCCGGGTGTTATCTTTCCACTCTTCATTCTTCACTCTACACTCTTCACTCTCTCTTGCCTTTCCCGATGCGTATCGATCTCTTCCTCAAGCTCTCCCGGTTGATCAAACAGCGCGAGGCCGCCAAGCAGTCGTGCGAGCGGGGGCTCGTCCGGGTCGACGGTCGGCCGGTCAAACCGAGCCGGGAGGTGCGGGTTGGGGATCGGATCCTCCTCGACCTGCTCGACCAGCACCTGGAGGTCGAAGTCCTCGAACTCCCCTCCGGAAACGTCTCAAAAGCGCGGAGCCACACGCTCTATCGGGTGATCAGTTAGGCCCCCATGTTCGAACGTTGGAAGAAACCCTGGACTGCCGACCAGGCCGTGCCCTACAGCCAACTGGCGGGGATCTATGATTATGTGATGCGGCACGTCGATTATACCCTGTGGGCGGACTACGTCCAGTCGATCTTCGCCCGGTATCGCACGAAGCCCGCGACCATCCTGGAACTCGCGTGCGGGACCGGGAGCCTGGCGCTGATCCTGGCCGATCGAGGGTACCGGGTGACCGGCGTCGACCAGTCGGACGCGATGGTCTCGGTCGCCCGGAAGAAAGCGGAACGGGTGCAACACCCGCTTTCGTTCATCCAGGGAGATATGACGGCCATCCCGGTCGACGGCCGGTTTGATGCCGTCTTGTGCCTGTACGACAGCATCAACTACCTGCTCGACCGGGACACGATGCAACGGATGATGGAAGGGGTCCGAACCCGATTGAGTCCGGGCGGGGTCTTCGTCTTCGACGCGTGTACCGAGATCAATTCCCGGCGGTATTTCCATCGCCATACCGAGAGAGAAGAGACGCCGCACTTTGCCTACATCCGGCGGAGCAAGTATCGCGCCCGCGATCGGATTCAGGTGAACGAATTCCGGCTTTGGCTCAAGCACGGAGACCGGTTCGAGGCGTATGACGAACGGCATGAACAACGCATCTACCCGATCGGCCAGATGGTCGAGACGATCCGAGCGGCCGGGTTTGACGTGCTCGGGACGTTCGACGGGTTCTCGTTCACGCCCGCGACGGAGCAGTCGAACCGGGTACATTTCGTCGTCGGTACGTTAGCCCGTTGACACGTGTGAACGAGGGTGGGCTATGGCGTTCGACCGGGTTCTCGCGCAATCGACGACCAAAGACCGCCTGATGCGGGCGCTGGTCGACGGCCGGCTTGCGCACGCGTACCTGCTGCACGGACCGTCCGGGGTGGGGGCGGAGGCGCTGGCGATCGAGCTGGCGAAGGCCGTCAACTGCGTGAACGGGCCGGGAGAGCCGTGTCAGGTGTGCATCCCGTGCCGGAAGATCGGGACGCTCCAGCATCCGGACGTCCGTCTGTACCTTCCGCTCCCGTCCCCTTCGGCCAAATCGGCGAAGGCCGGCGAGCGGACGGACGGGGAATCGGACGACGAGACGGATGAGCGGGCCTCACGAGGAGAAGACCGGGAGGCACGCCGGCAGGAACTGCTCGCCATCCTGGCGGAGAGCCCGTATGTCCCCCTTCCGTTCAACAAGAGAGATCATCATGGGATCGATGACATCCGAGAGTTGAGACGCGAGGCGAGCGTCAAGCCGTACGAAGGCCGGCGGAAGGTCGTCATCCTGGTCGCGGCCGACCGGATGACCGCAGACGCCTCGAACGCGCTCCTCAAGACACTGGAAGAGCCGCCGGGCGACCTCCTACTGGTGCTCACGACGGATCGTCCCCATCGGCTGCTCCCCACGATTCTCTCCCGGTGCCAGCCGGTCCGGCTCTCCCGTCTGGCCGACGACGTGCTGGCGGAGGCGCTGACCCGCTGGTTCCACGTCGACCCCGGCCGGGTTCCCTTCGCCGTCCGCCAGGCGGACGGGAGCCTCAGCCGGGCGCTGGCCAGCGCGTCAGAGCGCGGAGAGACTCTGCGGACGACCGCCGTCGCCTTTCTTGACACGATCCACACCGGGACGATGGTGGACGTCTTCGACCGCATCGACCAGTTCCTCACGGCCCACAAAGAGACGCCTCTGATCGAGGAGATACTCGACATCCTCATCGGGTACTACCGTGACCTCTTCATCCTGCTGGAGACCCGGGACGACGAAGCGGTGCAGAACCTCGACCGGCGTGACTGGCTGATGACCCTGGCCGGGCAGACTTCGGCCGGGCAGGTCGAGACGGCCATCGACGCGATCCACACGATCAAGCAGGCGCTGGCCCGCAACGCCCATCCTCCGCTTGCCCTCACCGTCCTGGCCCTCCGGCTGCGCGCGTGCAGGAAGCCGGCGGCGTGATGGTGGTATCCCATTGAGTAAACCGCAAAAATGGATTCACCACAAAGGCACAAAGCGCACAAAGGGAATTTAAACATCTTCATTTTCCTTTGTGTCCTTCGTGTCTTTGTGGTGAAAGCATGGTGTTTGTCAGATATTCTTACTTGTGAGAAATATGCATCCAACGTATAATGGTAATGGTATGTGTAGGGGCACGGCGCGCCGTGCCCCTACGGCAACGATCCTCATCTGCCCACTATCCCGATCGTATCCCGGCCGTGAGGTGTCGCGATGGAAATCTATGAGATAGAGTTTAAAGGGCGTCGCAGAGAACGCTACGGTAACCCGTTGAGTGTGCTGGTTGAAGTAGGGGAATACGTGATCGTCGAGGCCGAGCGCGGCGAGCACAGCGGGAAGGTCGTCTCCAGGTCCGAGGCGCTGGAGCCGGAGCCGGACCTCCGGTCGATCCTCCGGCCGGGCACCCCGGAGGACCGGGAATGTCTGGTCAAGAATAGGCTCCGAGAGCAGGAAGCGTTCAGGACGTGCCGGGAGAAGATTCTCGAGCGCGACCTCGAGATGAAGCTCGTCGACGTGGAATACCAGTTTGACGGCAACAAAATCTCGTTCTATTTCACGGCGGACGGGCGGATCGATTTCCGCGAGCTCGTCCGGTGCCTGGCGGCGATCTACCGGACCCGGATCGACATGCGACAGATCGGGGCGCGGGATGAGACCAAGCGCATGTGCTGGACCGGAAGCTGTGGCCGTCCGCTCTGTTGCGGGACGTTCTTGCACCAGTTCCGGCCAGTCACCACCCAGGCCGCGCAGCATCAAAACCTGTCCCACAACTCGTCCAAGCTGTTGGGCGCCTGCGGCCGGCTGAAATGCTGCCTGCTGTACGAGGAAGGGTACTATGAGGAGGCCGGGAAACGATTCCCCAAGCTCGGAGCCCGGATCGCCACTCAGCTCGGCCCCGGCATCGTCGAGAAGATCGATGTCGTAGGGGACTTCGTCACCGTTGCCCATGACTCTGGAGTCGTCGAACGGCTCCCGCGCGCGATGATGGGCGAGGGGGATTGTGACGGCCAGAAATGCAGGAGGGATGTGGAGAGCTCCGTCGAGCATGACCATGACCACGCGATCGTCCACGAAGGATAACCTGTGCCGACCGAACGCATCTTAGTCACAGACGCCCTCCCCTACGCCAACGGGGGACTTCACCTCGGTCACGTCGCCGGGTCGCACCTGCCCGGCGATATCTACGTCCGGTACCAGCGGCTGAAAGGCCGGGACGTCATCCACATCGGAGGGACGGACGACCACGGCGTCCCCATCACCCTCGCCGCCGAACGGGAAGGGATCAGTCCCCAGGAGCTCGTGGGAAAATACTACCAGTCGATCGCGCGCAGCTTAGAGCGAGCCGGCATCGTGTTCGACAACTTTTCCCAGACCTCCCGGCCGATCCACCACGAGACGGCGCGCGCCTTTTTCACCCGCCTGTACGAACGGGGATGGTTCGTCCCGCGCGAGACGGATCAACTCTACTGCGTGAAAGACCAGCGGTTTCTGCCCGACCGGTACGTGGAAGGCACCTGTCCGCACTGCGGCTACCCGCGGGCGCGAGGCGACCAGTGTGAGAGCTGCGGCACCCTGCTCGACGCCATCCAGTTAATCGACCCGAAATGCCAGATATGCTTCACCATCCCGGAAGTCCGCAAGACGACGCACTGGTATTTCCTGCTGACACGGGCCGAGCAAGACCTGGCCGCCTGGCTGGAGACGAAATCCCACTGGAAAGACAACGTCCGCCATTACTGCGCCGAGTGGCTCCGGCAGGGATTGGAAGACCGGCCGATCACGCGGGATATCGAGTGGGGGATTCCGGTCCCCCTGGCGGAGGCGGCGGGCAAGGTGATCTACGTCTGGTTCGAGGCGCTGATCGGGTACATCTCGTCCACGAAAGAATGGGCGGCCCGTACCGGCCAGCCCGATCGCTGGAAGGACTACTGGCTCAACCCCGACTGCACCCTCGTCCACTGCCTGGGCAAGGATAACATCGTCTTCCATGCCATCCTGTGGCCCGCCATGCTGATGGCGCACGGAGACTTCGTCCTCCCCGCCGAGGTCCCGGCGAATGAGTTCTTGAACATCGAAGGGCAGAAACTGTCCACCAGCCGGAACTGGGCGATCTGGCTGGAGGAGTTCTTAGAGGAGTTCCCGCCCGACCCTCTCCGGTATTATCTTGCGGCGATCGCGCCGGAGACGAAGGACACCGATTTCGCCTGGAAAGACTTCCAGGCCCGGAACAACAACGAACTGGCGGACAGTTTCGGGAATTTCATCAACCGGAGTCTGACGTTTATCGCCCGGTATGCCGACGGCCGGGTTCCGCCGCCGGGCGACCTGCAGGGCGACGACCGGGCGGTGCTCGACGCGCTCGTCGCCGCTCCGGACGCGGTCGGGGCCTGCTTCGAGTCGTTCCAGGTTCGCGCCGCCGTCCGTGAACTCATCCGGCTGGGGAATCAGCTCAACAAATACTTCAACGACCAGGAACCCTGGCGGACGCGGAAGACCGCCCCGGACCGGTGCGCGGCCACCCTCTACGTCTGCGCGCAGGCGGTCCGGTCGCTGGCCATCCTGATGGCCCCGATCACCCCGTTTTCCTCCGAGAAGGTCTGGACGATGCTCGCCCTGCCGGGCCGGGTGGACACGCAACGATGGGACAACGCCGCAGACCAGGGGGTGCCGGCCGGACATCAGATCGGCAAGCCGGAGATCCTGTTCACCAAGATCGAGGACGCGGTCATCGACGCGCAGATCGCCAAACTCGGCCGTCCGGCGGGGGGAAAAGAAGGCAGTGGGCAGTGGGCAGTGGGCAGTGGAACACCGACTCCGCCTGCCCAGACAGTGCCATCGCCTGCTGCGGAGTCGCCGTCTGTCCCCCCGGACACGATCTCTCTCGCGGAATTCCAGCGGCTCGACCTCCGGGTGGCGGAGATCGTCGCCGCCGAGAGGGTGGAGAAGGCAGACAAACTCCTCCGGCTGCGTATCCGTATCGGGAGCGAAGAACGGCAGATCGTCGCCGGGATCGCCAGGCAGTACAGCCCGGACCGCCTGGTCGGGACGAAGATCATCGTCGTCGCCAACCTGCAGCCGACGACGATCCGCGGGATCGAATCCCAGGGCATGCTCTTAGCCGCCGCCGATGAGGACGGGGTACCCCTGCTGCTCCGGCCCGACGGGGACGTCCCGGCGGGCGCGAAGGTGAAATAACACCAGTGACGAGTGGTCAGTGACAAGTGACGAGTACAGAAAATTCCGAGGAGATTGACTATCCATCTTCATCACGGTATACTGTTTTACTCGTCACTCGTCACTCGTCACCCTTATAATCGCTGATGTTCACCGACACCCACGTCCACCTGTCGCTCCCGGAATTCGACGCCGACCGTGAGGCGGTCATCCGGCGGGCGTTCGACGCGGGGGTCACCCGGCTGATCATCATCGGCATCGACGTCGAGACGAGCCGGGCCGCCGTCGCCCTGGCCGGCCGGTCTGACGGCCTGTTCGCCACCGTCGGAATTCATCCGCATGAAGCCGGCCGGGCGACGGAGGATGATTTCCGCCAGATCGCCGACCTGGCGCGCCAGCCGAACGTCGTGGGGATCGGGGAGACGGGTCTGGACTTCTACCGGAACCACTCTGAGGCCGACCCGCAGCGCCAGGCGTTCCGCCGCCACATCCGGTTGAGCCGGGAGTCCGGGCTTCCCGTCATCGTCCATGACCGGGAGGCGCATGATGAGGTGCTGGCCATCCTGCGTGACGAACGGGCGGACGAGGCGGGGGCGGTGTTGCACTGTTTCACCGGCGACCGGACGATGGCGGCGGCCGCGGCCGAATCGGGGTTCTTTCTGTCGTTGGGGGGCGTGGTGACGTTCAAAAACACCGCACTGGCGGCGGTCGTGCCGTTCATCCCGCTCGACCGGCTGCTCGTCGAGACGGACGCGCCGTACCTGGCCCCCGTCCCGTTCCGCGGGCGTCGCAACGAGCCGGCCTGGGTGGTGCACACCGCGACAGCCGTCGCCCGAATCCTCGGCCGGCCCGTGGAGCAGATCGCGGATGCGACTTCACGGAACGCGGCGACGGTGTTCCGGCTGCCATGATGTCCGCCATCGCCCTGCTCCGCCGGTACAGGATCCATCCCGACAAGGCGTTAGGCCAGCACTTCCTGGTGAACGACAGGATCGCACGCCGGATCGTGGACGCGACCGGGGTTGACGCTCACACCGTCGTCCTGGAGATCGGACCGGGGATCGGGGCGCTGACCCGCCAGCTCGTCGAACGCGCCCGGCACGTCGTCGGGGTCGAGATCGATCCCGCGCTCTTCCGGGTGCTCCAAGCTGAGTTCGCCGATTGCCAGAACCTCACCCTGCTGTGCCAGGATATCTGTGACCTGGACATCACGGAGGTCTGTCGCGCGCATGGCGTGGACGATCTGATCGTGGTCGGAAACCTGCCGTACAACATCACCGGTCCCGTCATCGAGCGACTGCTGCGGTACCGTTCCGTCATCCGTCTGGCGACGATCATGGTCCAGCAGGAAGTGGGCGCACGCCTGACCGCCCCACCGGGGAACAAGACGTATGGAGCCCTCTCGGTGATCGTCCAGTATACGTACCAGCCTCGCCTGCTGTTTCGCGTGTCGCCCGGTCACTTCATCCCCCGTCCCGCCGTCCAGTCCGTCGTGATGACGCTGACCCCCCATCCGACCCCGCCGGTGAACGTGCACGACCCGGACTGCCTGTTCCGTCTCGTCAAGGCCGCGTTTCGGCATCGCCGGAAGATGCTCCATCACGCGCTGACCGGAGACCTCATCCCGCATCCCGACGCGGCTCAGCGTGCCGAGATCGAGTCGTGCACGGGGATCGACCTGCGCCGGCGTGGGGAAACCCTCAGCCTGGCCGAGTTCGGACGGCTGGCGGATGCGATAGGGCAACGACACAACAGGAACGAAACGGCGAAACGGGAAATGTGATGCGTTACCGTCGCTCACACGCCGTCCGACAACGCTTAGCCGGGCGAGTCCGGCGTCCCTACCGGGTGCGCCAGCGCGTGCTCCTGGGGCTGTTGGTGGTCACGATGGCCGGCTGGGGGGGATGGGCGCTCATCCGGAATGAAGGGCAACCGAACGGGCTGTCCCGGCTGTTGGGCCGGTCCGAGCCGCCCCCGCGTCCGGTCGATGCCAGGATCAAGCGGGTGGTGGCGGAGGCCGAGCAGTACCGGACGATGGACTTCGCTATCGCTCAGGCGCTCACCAACCTCCAGGTGGCGCCGGGCCGCGTGAAGGAGACGCAATCATGGCAGCCGGGACGGGACGGACTCTGGCATCCGACGCGACGGACGGTCCGGGTCTCCGCGTTCTATTCGTTCACCCGGTGTAATCTTGAAGTGACCCGGGCCATCACGGCGGCCGGCGGACGGATCAGCAGCGCGGTCGAGCACAGTCTGACGCGCGAGCTCACTCTGCGCGTGGGGATCGGCGACCTCTTGACCCACGAGTTGACTCTCCGCCGCGACCCGGATGTCCCGCGCCGGACGGGCCAGATGGCGATCATCATCGATGACTTAGGGGAGGTCGGGGGTGACGTCACGACGCAGTTTGTGCAGATCAAGCAACCGTTGACGTTCGCTCTCATTCCCTGGCAGCGCGAGGCACGGCACCTGGCGACCGAGGCGATCCTGCGCAAACACGAGGTGATCGTCCACCTGCCGATGGAACCGAAGGAGTATCCCCGGCTGAATCCGGGATGGCGGGCGATCTTCGTGAAGCAATCCGACGCACAAATCCGCCGTGTGATCCAGGATGCGCTCATCGCCCTCCCCGCCGCGCGCGGGGTCAATAACCACATGGGAAGCCGAGCCACGGAGAACGCGCAGGTGATGCAGATTCTCCTGGAGGAAGTGAAACGGAGCGGCAAGTACTTTATCGACAGCCGGACGACGCCGCTGTCTGTCGGCTATCCGCTCGCCCGCCGGCTCGGCATCCGGAGCGCGGCCTCCTGGGGGTTTCTGGATGAGATCGACGATCAGGAGCGGATCGCGGATGCCCTCGACCTGGCGTCCCACACCGCGCTGGAGCAAGGTCCGCTCATCGTCATCGGGCACGCCCGGCCGAATACTCTGACCGTCCTGCTTCAGATGCTCGACCGTCTGGAACTCCGGGGGATCCAGTTCGTGCCCGCGTCTGCATTGGCGCGATAACAGGAGAGCATCCGTATGGTCAAACTCAGTGTCTGTCTCGACCTGATCGCAGCGATCCGGCGGATGGGGGGCCGGATCGACCCCGACCCGGTCGCCGCGGCCGTCCTCGCCCAGGTGGGCGGGGCAGACGGAGTGACGGTCTCCTGGCTGCCGGAGGGAACAGGGCTTCAACCCGATGAATTTCCCCTCCTCCGCAGGCTCGTCCAGACCCACCTCACCCTCATCATGCCCCCGGCGGATGAGGTCGTGCAGGGGGCCTTGACCCTCCGTCCGGACATGGTGACCTTCGTCCCGACCGGGTATCAGAGCGCCGGGTTGGGGAGTGATTGGGCGAACGTCGGATGGCCGGAGACAGACACATCAGGGCGATCCCTCGACCCGATCGTCCAGGTGTTCCAGGACCGGAACATCCTGGTCAACGTCCTGGTCAGCCCGTCTGCCACGGACGTCCGGGCCTGCTCGAAGCTCAACGTCGACTCTGTCCATCTCGATGCCAGCCGGTTTGCCACCGCCGCGAATGCCGGGGACGAGCAACAGGCCCTGAACGAGCTGGCCAGCACCGCCAAGGTCGCGGCACGCCTGAACATGGGGGTCTCGATCGGACGCGGCGTGACGCCCCAGAACCTCCCCGACCTGGCGGGCATCTGGGAGGTCGAAGAGGTGGTCGTGGGGCATGCCGTGGCGGCCAGAGCGATGGCGGTCGGCCTCGAGCGAGCGGTGCGCGACCTCGTCGATGTCATCCGCCACGCGCCCAACCGTCCGGGGGAATAATGACCTCATCCATTCTCCGACACCTTCATGTCATCCTGCTCCTGGCAGCCACCTGGTGTGGCTGCTACCTGCTTTACCCTACCGTCCAGCTCTGGACGATGACCCCCGACGAAGTGAACCGGCTGCCGCCGTCCGACCGGGCGGCGTTGATGCGCCGGGCGATCGTGCCTGGACTCGACCTACGCGGTGGGTTCTCGCTGCGGCTGATCGTGGATACCTCGAAGTGGTCGGAACGTGGACAACAGGTGATGGTGAAGCAGGTGATCGACCTCATCCGCGCCCGTCTGACGGCGATCGGCATCATCGAGCCGGGGCTCCGGCGACAGGGCGGACACGACATCATCGTCGACGTGCCGCTCAGCGCGGACACGACGCAGATCGGCTTCCTGGTGAGTCACCCTGGACGCCTGACGTTCCAGTTGCTGAAGAGCGGGACGGACGTGCAAGCCCTGCGCCAGCGGATCGACGCCGTGCTCACGACGCGAGCCGCCGCCGATACCACGCGCCCGCCGGCTCGACCGGCGGCGTCCCCTCCGTTCAGCGGACTCCTGGCCAGTCTGGTGATCGACGAGGGGATCGAGGATATCGTCGTCGCGGAGACAGCCGTGCCGCAGGTCAAGACACTCCTCGCTGATTCGACGGTGCAGGCGGAACTGCGAGCGTTCAATCGGTCCCATCCGCCCGCCGGCGAGTTCGTCTGGCCGAGAAAACCCGTCGTTCAGGCCGGGCAGCAGTTTTACCCGCTCTACTTCGTCAAGCAGGAACCCGACCTCATCGGTACTCCGCTTGCGTCAGCACGGGTCAACCAGGCCTCGGGCGCGATGGCCGCACGCGTTCCGTACGTGGTGGAAATCCAGCTCAATGACGACGGGCGGCAGACGCTGACCAGCCTGTCCAGCGCGAACGTCGGCCGGCGCCTGGCGATCAGCGTCGACGGCGGGGTATACACGACGCTGACCATCCAGGGAAAGATTCCGGACGGCCGGGCGATCATCCCGGCCGGGAACACGCTCGAGGAAGCGAGCGTCTTAGCCACGGTCCTCCAATCAGGCGTCTTTCCGGTGACCGTGGCGACCGTGCACACCGAACCCATCGGCCCGACGACCCAGGGCCACACGACCGCCGTCCGTCCCGGAGCGTACGCGGCTGGTCTGGCGCTCGTTCTGGCCGGCCTGTTCCTGATCGTGGTCTACCGGGTCGCCGGGGCCGTGGCGGTCGTCGGGCTCCTGTTTGACCTCGTCATGACCGGCGCGTGTCTGCGGTTGTGGAAGATCGCGGGCATCCACCCGCTCTTGACTCTCTCCGGACTGATCGGCTGCGGCCTGGGGATCGGCCTCGTCCTGGGTTCACATATC
>JACQVL010000141.1 GCA_016209865.1 Candidatus Latescibacterota bacterium
CCGTCCTGCCGCACGATCAGGACGAGGCTGCAGGAAAGAGCGAGCAGGTAGAAGAGTAGAAACCTCAGTGACGAGTGACGAGTGACGAGTGACGAGTACAAAGCCATAATCATATCTTAATCGAAATTTCATCCTGTTGCAAGGGAAAAAGCATCGACAGAGATCAGGATAATGCCTTGACAGTGTCCATACAATGAGGTAATATTCAAAAGTGACACCAGGGACTGATGAAGGAGGAGGTTTTTCACTGGTCACTCGTCACTGGTTTTAAGGAGCCCTCATGCCCGGCCTGCGGTATGCCGATGCGGGTGTTCATCTCGATACCTCAGACGACACCAAACGGCGGATCAAGACGATCGTCCGGTCGACGTTCGGGCCGGAGGTGCTCAGCGATATCGGACTGTTTGGAGGGCTGTTCGCGCCCGACTGGCGGCGCTACCGCGAGCCGGTGCTGGTGGCCAGCACGGACAGCGTGGGCACGAAGCTCAAAGTGGCGTTCGCCATGCACCAGCACGACACCGTCGGCATCGACATCGTCGCGCACTGCGCGAACGATATCCTCGTCCAGGGCGCCCGACCGCTCTTCTTCCTCGACTATCTCGGCATGGGGCGGCACGACCCGGCCGTGGCGGAATCGGTCATCCGGGGCGTGGCCGAGGGCTGCCGGCGGATCGGCTGTGCGTTGCTCGGCGGGGAAATGGCGGAACTGCCCGACCTCTACCAGGCCGGAGAATACGATCTGGCCGGGACGATCGTCGGGATCGTCGACCGGGACCGGATCCTGGACGGCACCCGGATCGCGGCGGGGGATCGGGTGATCGGATTGGCGGCTGATGGACTCCATACCAACGGGTACTCCCTCGCCCGCAAAGTCCTGTTCGGCGTCGCCGGGTACACGGTCGACACGATGATGCCCGGATGCGGGCGGACGGTCGGGTCGGAGTTACTGCAGCCTCATCGGTGTTACGTCCCCGCCCTGCTTCCGCTCCTGCAGGGGCGGCGGCTGAAGGGCCTGGCGCACATCACCGGCGGCGGACTGCTGGATAATATCCCCCGGATCCTGCCCGATGGGTGCGCCGTCCGCCTCCAGGCGAACGCCTGGCCGATCCTTCCGGTCTTCGAGGCTCTTCAGCGTCTCGGCGAGATCGATGACCAGGAGATGTACCGGACGTTCAACATGGGCATCGGGATGGCCGTTATCGTCGATGCCGATGAGGCCGGTGACATCGTCGAGACGCTCCGTCAGCACGGCGAATCACCTTACCTCATCGGGGAGGTGTACCCTGGAGAGCGGACGGTGACGATCGAAGAGCGAGGATGAGCGAAGTCGGGACGGGAACGGATCGGCGATCGATCCGTGTTCTTCATCATATAATCGAGTTCTCGATGATGGATCAGACTGATTCCATCCCCTGCGCGACGCATCCAGATCGAGCCAGCGTGGCCTCGTGCAGCGTGTGCGGCAAGGCGCTCTGTCAGGACTGTCGGCGCGAGAGTCACGGCGCCACGTATTGTGACGTCTGCGTCGAGATCGCGCCGTCCCTCCTGCGTGAAGAACCGCCGCGTCCGTCCCGGACCCTCCTCGCGTTCCTGGCCGGCGCGGCGCTCTCGGTCACGGCGTTGCTCGGCTGGGACTGGGGCATGTTCCGGACGCAGTTTGGACTGGCACGGTTTACGTCCCAGGTGATGCTGTGCGTGGCCCTGGCTGCCGTTGCCGTGATGCGCCGTGTGGCAGGTCGCCGGCCTGCGTGGCTCCGCTTGCTGGCCTACGGGCTGGTCATCGGGATGTTGCTCGGGGGAGAGTATATACAGCGTCAGTATGTCCTGTTTCAGGTGGCGCGTCAGCAGCGGCTCACCGCCGAGCAACTGCTTCGTTACTCAGAACAGTATACGTACTGGACCCACCTGCGCTGGCTGGGTCCGTTCGATTATCTCTTCATGCTCGCCGGTCTGTTCGTGACCTGGCGCTGGTTGAGGGATCATGCCAAGACGTACGCGAAGTGACCGGCCCAAAGTCCGTCGGCTGTGGGTCCGGAAGCCGGTGACCCAGGTCCAGCCCGATCGCCAGCGGTACGACCGCCAGCGGGAACAGGCGGGTGCGCGGCGGGAATGGGACGCGATGGAATCGAACATCGTTGACGATCAACGCAACGAGGCGATGCCACAGGCCCCGGCCGGTCGAGTGCTGGGAATCGACTACGGTCTGCGCCGGGTGGGACTGGCGATCAGCGACCCGACCGGACGGATCGCCCACGGGCTGGAAACTCTCGATGCGGCCAGCCAGGACGCGGTGCAGGAGGCCATCCGTCGGATCGGCGACCGGTATGACATCCGCAAGGTGATCGTCGGCCTCCCGGTCAACATGGATGGGACGATGGGCGAGAGCACCGGTCGCGTGGTCGAATTCGTCCAGGCGCTGAGCGCCCGGACCGACGCGCAGGTCATCACCTGGGATGAACGGTTGACGAGTCACGCCGCGCAGCGCGCGATGATCGAGATGGGACGGTCGTTGAAGGGACGGAAGAAGGACATCGACCGCATCTCGGCCACGCTCATCCTGCAAGGGTATCTCGACAGCGTCCGGCAGGTCCAGGCTGCGACCAGTTCGGCCACTGAGGAACGAACATGCGATTGAACAGGGTTGTCCTGATCATCATCTCTGGACTGGTGCTGCTGGACGCCGGGATTGGGTTCGAGGTGTACCGTCTCCAGTCCCCGGTCCCGGCCACCGGGGAGGCCAAAGTCGTCCTCGTCGAGCCGGGCATGACCGTCGCCCAGATCGCGACCCGGTTGGAGGACGCACGGCTGATTCGCAGCGCGCACTGGTTCAGGCTCCTGGCACGGTATCGCGGAGTCGACGGCCGGCTGCGGGTCGGGCGTTACCGGTTGGAGACCGGGCTGACGGTGGACACGGTCCTGAACCGATTGGTCAGTGGGATGGGACGGGAAGAGCAGGTGACGATTCCTGAGGGGTTTGAACTCAGCCAGGTGGCGGGCATCCTGAGGGCGAAGGCAGGGATCGACTCAGTCCAGTTCATGGCGCTCGTCCGGGATTCTACCGTGGCGGCGAGCCTGGGGATCGACGCTCCGACGCTCGAAGGTTACCTCTTCCCGAACACGTACAACATCTACTGGCAGATGGCTCCGGAGCTGATCATCCGGGAGATGACGGCACAGTTCACGCAGGTGTTCGATGAGCGGTACGCACAACAGGCGCAGCGATGGGGGTTCACCCTGCATGAGGCGGTGACCTTAGCCTCGATCATCGAACGGGAAGCTCAGTTGGAGGAAGAACGGGCGATCATCTCCGGGGTGTTCCACAACCGGCTGCGGATCGGGCAGCGCTTAGAGTCGTGCGCGACGATTGAATACGTGTTAGGCGTGCCTAAGCCCCGGCTGTTCGAGAACGACCTGAAGATTCCCTCTCCGTACAACACCTACCTCCACGAAGGGCTGCCGCCCGGCCCGATCTGCAGCCCGGGCCGCGCCTCCTTAGAAGCGGCGCTCTTCCCCAAAGACGTCCCGTACCTCTATTTCGTCGCTCGCGGAGACGGTGGCCACATCTTCTCGCGGTCGAACGACGAGCACGTCACCGCGAAATTGCGCGTCCAACGGAAGGCGACGTGAGGGAGAGCGTTGGAACGTGCTAACGCTCTTTCACCGGCCGTCCCGTTGCCTTGTCCAGGGCGGCCTGCGCGATCTTGTAGTCGTACTGCGCGGTCACTAAGTTGGATTTCGCCCGCGCCAGGATCACCTGCGCGTTGAAGATGTCGAGCAGGGTGCCCGACCCGACCCGGTAGCGTTCTTGAGCCAGTCGAAGACCTTCCTCCGAGGCTAAGATGGTCTCGTTGCTCAGGGTCACAACTTGCCGGGCGGTCTCCAGGTTGAGGAGCGCCTGTTTGATGTCGAGCGCCGTGCTGCGTTTCAGTAGCTCCAGGTTCTCTTCGGCGACGAGCAAATCAGCTTGAGTACGGTCGATGTTGGCATAGGTTTGTGTGCCGTTGAGCACGTTGAGGGACATGTTTAGCCCGAAGGACACGGTCCAGTTTTTCCCGAAATTCCCGTACACCCGGTTCAGTTCCGAGCTAAACCGCTGGTAGCCGAGTGAGCCATTGACGGATGGAAGCAAAGCGCCGCGAGCGATCTTGACGCTGAGTTTTGCCGACTCGACACTTCCTGTTAATCGCCTGATATCCGGGTTCTCGCGGAGTGCGTCCGGCATCGCCTGATCGAGGGTCATCGGGACGGGGGGTTCCGTCGCGTCTGAGATGACATCATCCACGATATCGATGGGGGCATTCACGTTCAGTCCCATCGCCGTGTTGAGGACTGCTTTCGCCTGGAGGACGGCTTGCTGCTGCCTGAGCAGGGACACTCTCACTTCCCCTAAGTTCGCGCGAGCCTGGAGCACGTCCACTTTGGCGACAGACCCGATCTCGTACATGCTATCCGACCGTTTCAGTTGCTCTTCACTCAGCTTGACCTGTTCCTCGAACACCTCCTGGAGGCGCATCGCCTTGAGGAGGTTGTAATACTGCTGTTTGACCGTCAACGCCACCTGCCGCTCAGCCGAGTCCACGTTGAGCGAGGAATTCTGCACATTCTGACGCGCCTGCTGAATGTTACGCCACCACCGTCCGCCATCGTAGAGCGGCTGAGAGACCGAGAGACCCGATGAGTAATTGGTCAGGGAACTTCCGGGCTGGCTGGTCGGTACCCGGCCGTAGATGACGCTGCCGTCAGGAGCCCGGCCGATCGGGGCATTCTGCTGCACGATCCGGTCGCCTGATCGGTTATGGTTGACGTTCAGGATGGAGGCGTTGACCGTCGGCATGATACCCGACCAGGAGCTGTAAGCCAGCGCCTGCGAGGATTCGACCTGACGCTGGGCGATCAGCACCTGGGAGTTCCGGTTGATGGCGATCTCGATGCATTGGGCAAGGGTGAGCTTGCCGCTCGCCGGCGGGACGGCCGTTTTCTCCTGGCCCCCGCCCTGGGACTCTATCGCCCCGGCGCTGGAGCCGAGGATGAGGAGCATGACACATACGCCGAACAGAGAGCGAACCGGCCGAATCACGGACATCGGACGATCAGTCAGATACATACCTCGACTCCTTTTCAAGAATGGATTCCCGCTCCCCGTCTTCACGGGGACAGGTTTCGTGGGAATGACATAATGGTCTTTTACTCGTCACTGGTCTTGTCAATTAGACGATGAACCGGCAGGGAGAGTTCCGTCCTGCTCTCACGTATCCCGGATACTTAAGAGGGATCACTGTATAGACTGCATGAGCGGGGGGAAGGTTTCATCGACGGAGGGACAAGAGGGGGCACGATCGGGAGGCAAGCACAACTCAGGACTGAAGGAGAGGGGCCGCGAGTCGTCTCAGCCGAACGTCCCGCGCCGTCTGATGATCCACCAGCCGGCGACGAACACCGCCATGAGCGCGCCTCCTCCGGCCGTCCACCAGAGGTAGGACGAGCGGGATGATGCGAGCTCAGGGCTAAGCTCGACCACCCGGAGGGATTCGATCAGCTTGATCGATTCGGACTCCGCGATGTTGCTGACCACCGTATAGAGCCGGATGCCGTCGTGCCGTCGCAGGATGCTGAAGAGGCCCCGTTTCCAGATGTCGACCGTGCCGCGGCGTTCCGGCGTGCCGCCCGGCCAGGCACGGGCGGCCTGATCCGTCGCGAGCGCCACGCGTTCAAACAACGAAAACTGGGCCAGCCCGTCCGTGTACGTGAAATGGATGAGCGGGCGGCCTTCGTAGGAACGGACCCGTAACCTCTCCAGGTTGAACCCGCCAGGCAGGTAGACCGGAGCCGCAACCCGGAACCCGGCGATGCGTTGCGCTTCCTGAATCGACCCGCACCCGATGATCGATGCTTCCTCCACCGGACGATTCGCCCATTCATCGGTCGCGAACAGCCGGTCATCGAGCGCCGGGTTGAGAGTCAGGCTGGAAAACCAGGTTTCCGTGATGACCCGTTCCGCCTCGTCACGGTCTTCAGCCCTCAGTACCAGCCCCGTCTGGGTATCGATCCAGGCGATTTTCGTGGATCGTCCCGCATGCTTCGGCCGAACCGTCAAGACGACCGTTTCCCGGCCGAGCAGGACGTCCCGGCCGCGGACCGTGACGTCGTAATTGGCCATCAGCAGGTCGGTATCGCTGAACCGCAGGCCTGAATCCAGCACGCGCTCGCCGGGGCCGCGCCGGTGGGAGTAGGCGATCGAGTCGGCCTTCGGCTCCCGCCAGTAGACATCATCGTCGATCCGGATGGTCACGGCGCCCGGCCTCGGAGCGAGCACGTCCACCCGGTCCCGGCGCGGTCGTTTGTGGAACACCCGCTGGACGACCCGCTCCGTGTCCTCGCCCGCCGGACTCGTCTTGCGCATGATTGTCCCCTGATAGTCGCAGACTTTTGGAGCGTTCAGCGTCCTGGTGAGGATCGCCTCGACGCTCTCCGTCTCCGCCATCGAAGGGGCGACAAGAACGCAGAGCAGCAACCAGAGCCCGAAGAGAGGTTTCACGCGCGTCGATTCCTGAGCCAAACGGGTTATTTCTTCTTCACGTTGCTAACGAGCACCGACCCGAACGCGCCGTTCGAGAAGACGTTCTGATCGGCCACCAGCGCATGTTCCTTCAGGTAGAACCTCATCTCCTCTCCCTCGCGCATCCCCTGAGTCAGGGTAGTGGGTTGGGACGTCAGGAGATACCAGACGACGGTCGCCCCGGCGATGACGACGGCGGCGGCCGCGCTGATGGCGTACAGCGGGCGATGAAAGACCGTCAGGCGGTCGCCCAGCCATGCCCGATGAGCGGACAACCGGATCATTCGGGTCCGGGCGCGTTGCTCACGGATGGCCGTCATCATCGCAGACTGAAGCGACGGGTCAAGCGGAGGAATCCGAACCGCCTGGAGCAGGGTCTTGACCCGCTGCACGTCAGCCACGGCCCCCGCACAGGCTGGACACGACTCGATGTGGTACGCGATGGCGGCGATCTCATCGGCCGGGCACGCCCGCTCCAGGTACAACGTCATCTGCCTTTGCACATGAGAGCATGTCATACGGTACCCTCCTGTCGCCCTAAAAATACCCCTTGAGCCGCTTGCTCAACAGACTCTTCAATTTCAGCCGCCCGTGATGCAGGCGCGACATGACCGTCCCTTCCGGGCATCGCAGGATTTCCGCGATCTGTTTGTGCGAGAACCCCTCCAGGTCGAAGAGGACGACGACCGTGCGATGCCGTTCAGACAGCGCGTTCAGCGCGTCCGCGATCGCCCGTTGCAGTTCGTCCTGCTCCAGGAGGTCGTGCGGGGTCTTCGGATGCGCTCTGAGATCGACCGAGAGCGCCGTCGCCTCCCCGTTTTCCCGGTGGGACAACAGATCGGAGAGCGACAGCATCCGACGCCGAGTCTCCCGCTTCCGGTGGTTGATACATTTATTGATCAGAATCCGGTAGAGCCAGGTCGAGAACCGGTACTGGGTGTTGAACCGGTCTAACGTGCGGTACACTTCCAGGAACGCATCCTGTACGAGATCACGCGCGTCGTCAGGATGGCTGAGCATCTGGTAGGCGAGCGAATACGCTTTCTCCAGATACCGCCTCGTCAGCTCATCGAACGCCAGCCCGTTGCCCGTCTTCGCCTGCTCGATCAGGTGCCGCTCGTCCTGTTTCTCCAAGGACGCCTCCGGCTCAACCGGAATCGTTCTCTGCTGAGTATACATACAGTCGTTTGAAAACCTTCAAATTTTTACGTCGGATGGTAGAACCGCTCGTAGAACACCCGCGTAAATTCCTGGGATTCCTTGGAGAACAGGTTCAAGCCGCGCTGTTCCCAGACTTCCTCGATGATACTGAACGATTCCTCCCAGGAGGTTGCCTTCTCCAGTTGAGCCAGGACGTCGTAATAGAACTGACTGTCTTTATTAAAGAGCTTCCGGATGAACATCCGTTCCAGTTTTTCGTTGATCTCGACGGGGGGGAGGGAGGAGACGGGCACACGGTCGCGCGGCGTAAGCGACGGGGAGGTGGTGACCACGTCAGCCATCCAGGATGGCGGAACTGGTGGGGTCTGACTCTCGGTCGGTTGGGGCGTCGGAGGCTCTGGAACAGCCTCCAGTGGGGGTATGGAGAGTGAAGGAGACACGACGTCCTCCGGAGCCACCGGAGGTTCGACGTCCTCCGCCGGTGGCTCCGGGACGCTCACCGCGCTCCATTCCGTCTCAACCGGCAGGGCTGACGGTTCCGGGGTGGCGTCCAGGACGGAGGTGGGTTCTGTCAGCGGGACCGCCTCGGCCGCCGGGGCTACAGGCTCGATAGCGGGGGGAGAACTCCGGTCTTCCTGGAGCGCTTTCCACAATTCCTGGCTGCTCAGCGTCTGGCGTCCGCGCGCTCGTTCCCCCTCGATGACCGCCTGATAGTGCTGAAAATATTCCTCCAGATGGCGTGTTTCGAAGAGCGATGTCCAGACCTCCAGGCTCACCTGGTCGGTCTCCATCGTCCCCCCGATCAGGCAGAGGATTTCCGACACGGCGGCCATCGCGGCCGCCAGCGTCTCCATCGGGTGCTGCTGGTACGCCTCGTGTTCGACGTTGGCCAGGAGTTGCTCGAGCAGGTCCTGGTCGAGCCGGGTATCGCTCTGGGCGGCGCTGTGCGCAGTCAGGGCGTCGACGTAGTACGATTCGCGTTGGAACCGGATGAGTAAGTCGGCCACGTGACGGCTGTCCACCACACTGGACTGCCGGAACAGGAGGGCGGAGAGAGCCGGGATGGGCTGATGCAGGTAGGAGATCTCATGACGGATCGCCCCTTCGATGATCTTCTCACAATCGGGACGCGTGAACCGGGCGGTGTCCTTGACGGCGTGGTCGAACTGATGGGCGAGCGTCTGGACATCGGAGTCCTGAAAATCAAAACGGGGCTGGACGAGCCGGCGTGCGTACTCCGGGGCGTACCAGCTCTCGACGCCTAATTGAAACCAGGTCTTCACGAACCACGGGGCGTGCGACCCCCTGATCTCTCGAAGCCGGGCCGACTCCTTCCCGTCGAGCACCGTGTCAACTAACCGCATGACTGCTGTTGAAGGCTCCATCTCCATCATTGTCGCTCATTCCCCTTTCGGGCCAGCAGGTTCGCTCGTTGATACATCTCTAACGCTTTGACCCCGGCTTTCTTTTTATCGTACAGCACGCCGAGATGCCAGCACGCTCGACTCTCATCCGGCCGGACCTTGAGGAGGGCCTCAAACATCCGGATGGCGTCGTCATGCCGCGCCTGATGGTCGTAAGCCCGGCCAAGATGAAAATACGCATCGAAGCACTCGGAATCGAGTTCTAACACCCGCTCGAACTCCTGAATCGCCCGGCCGTACAACCCACGTTTGGTATGGATGACCCCCATGTTGTAGTGGGCGATCACACTGGATGGGTTGAGTTCCAGGGCTCGCTTGAATTCGTTCTCCGCTTCGACGTAGAACCCCAGTTCGCTGTGGAGACGGCCCAGGTGCTGGAGGGCGTCGAGGTTGTCCCGGTCGATCCGGAGGATGCGTTCATACTCCTCGATCGCGTTCTCATAGTCTCCCTGTTGCTCCCGGATGCGTCCGAGCTGCATGATCGCGCCCAGATGGACGGGATTCTGGTGGAGGATGAGGTGGCATTGTTCGAGCGCGCTGTCGTACAACTGGTGGGCGATGTAGGCGACAGCCAGGGCGAGCCGGGCGTCGGGGTCGTCCGGGTTGGCGTTGACCGCGTCAACCCGGACGATGAGCCCGTCCTCAGGCTGGGGAGGGGAGGGTTTCACATCGCGTTCATCGGGCATAAGGCCTCTCGCTTCTGAAGAAAGAAACCGGGGCAATTCCGGCGGGACGATCACGACCGCTTGATCGGGAACACTCGCCGGGTGGCTGGACGCCTCAATCATGTCCTTCAGGGCGTCGAACGGGACAAACCGGGGCATCGGACGGGCCGGCAGCCGTAAGGCATCGTTCGTGTTCAAATCCCGCGCGACCCGTGACCGACGGTACGTAACCTCGAACGTGCCGAACCGGCGGATCTCCACGCGTTGATGGTTCAGCAGCGCTTCCGTGATGAGCGACAGGAATGAATCCAGGGTCGCCGCGACCCTGGCTCTCGGATAGCCCGATGTCCGGGTGACAGCAGCGACGAGATCGGCTTTCGTCATCGGTTCCTCTGCGTTCCTGTCGATTCAGCGCGCCTCAGAATTCGACAAACGCCGCGATCCGATGGATAGTGCCGAACGCGTTATGGCTGACGAACGCGTACTCGACGCCCGGCACGATCCGATGACGGCGCACCGCGACGGCTGGGACCCGGACCCCGGCGCCGGCTGTCACCCCCGTCGCCTCGGAGCCGACACGCAGGGCGACGGTGTTCTGCAGGACGTACTCGATGCCCAGGTGGGTGCTCACGCTGGCCTGGCCGAGGGATTGGGCGTCCGTCTTGTGCCGGCCCTCAAACCGCACGTCCGCGTCCGCCGCGACCACGACACGCCCGTGCAACCGGGCGACCTCGCGTTCGTACGCGAAACCCGTCTTCAGAAGGGGATTCAGGTATTCCTTGCGTCCCGTGTCCCATGCGAGGACGGTCGTCGTCAGGTTCATCACCTGGGCCCCGAAGGACAACCCGCGAGCCGGGCGGACGAGGAGGCTGGCGTCGAGTCCCGCGCCCAGAGCACCGGCGACTCCGACCGATTTTCGGATGATTTTGAGGTTCCCCCCGAACGCCAGTCGAGGGGTGACGCGACTGGCGAACGAGAGCAACACCGCGTATTCCGCGTCACTCACGTACCGTTCGACGAACGGCCGGTTCCGCTGGCCGTTCCCCAGGGGGGCGTCGATCGGCTGGCTGGGGTCCGGAAGCCGGGTCAGCGGAATGTCATCGACGCCCAGCCGAATCACGGACACCCCGACCCCCGCCTGCCGGCGTCCCGGCGGGAGCGGATGGGCGTACGCCGCGTAATCATACGCCAGCCCGGCGAGTTGCTCCGAATGCATCACCATGGCGGCGCGCCGGGAGAGGAACGCCAACCCCGCCGGGTTCCAGTAACCCGACGTCACATCGTCGGCGACCGCCACGAACGCCCCGCCCATGCCCAGTGCCCGCGGCCCGACTCCGATGCTCAGGAACTCTCCGGCATACTTCGTCGCGTGGACAGCAGCGGGCGTCATCCCCAGAAGGAGGAGCAGGAGAAGACCGGGAAACACTCCGGGTACTCGTAACCTGTCCATCGGCTCGTCACAGGTGAACACAACCGATTGTTCTGTCTGAGCGTTACATTCGGCAAAATATCATTCCGCTTCAGAAAAGTCAAGGGGTTTCTGACGCAACGCCCCCCTCGCTTTTGCCCTTGACAACGGGCGATCCGCTGTATAGCATAGTAACCCCGCGTGAGACAGTCCGGGCTCGTGCCGTTCGTCACACACATTGGAGCAAAGCTAGTCGTGGATGAACCTCAAGTGACCCTGCTCGATTACCTCTATACCTGGCTGAAGTGGCGACGCCTCATCGTGTACACGGTGGGGATCACCTGCCTCATCGCGGCCGTAGTCAGCCTGGTCCTCCCCAAGTGGTACCGCGCCACGACGACGATCCTGCCCCCCAAGCCAGAGGCCGGGATGGGGATCGCCGCGTCGTTCGGTTCCCTCCCGCTCGGCCTCGATCTGTTCGGGGCGGGGCGGACGGATGAGCTAAACACCTACGTGGCCATCCTGCGAAGCCGGCGGGTGATGGAACGGGTCGTCCGGACGTTCCAGCTCCAGAAGGTCTATAAAACCCAGATGATGGATGACACGATTCGCGCCCTCGACAAGAACGTGGAGATCGACATCACGAAGGAACAAACCCTGACCCTCAGCGTGCTGGATCGGGATCCGGGGAGAGTGGCCGAGATCACCAATTTCTTCATCGACGAACTGGATCGGATCAACAAAACGCTGAGTACAGAGCAGGCGCGGAACAACCGGCTGTTCATCGAGCGGCGGCTGGGACAGAACCGCCGGGACATCCAGAGAGCAGAAGAGGCCCTCAAGGCCTACCAGGAGCAGCACCAGACCTTCGGCCTGTCCGAGGAGAGTCAGTCCGCCATCCTGGCGGGGGCTGAGCTGGAGGCGAGGGTGATGGCGCTCGAGGTCCAGCGGGATGTGTTCAAACGGATGCTCGGAACGTCGCATCCGCTCCTGACGCAGATGAGCACGGAGATCGAGGCCTCCAGGCAGCGTCTGTCTGACCTGCCGGAGGTCGGACTCGGCCTGGCTCGTCTGACTCGGTCTGTGGAGATTCAGAGCCGGCTGCTCAAATACCTCATCCCGCAGTACGAGCAGGCGCAGATCCAGGAAGCCCGCGATACCCCGACCGTCCAAATTCTCGACCGGGCCGTTCCGCCTCAGCGGAAACATTCCCCCAAGCGCCTGTTCATCGTCCTGGGGGCGGGCGTCGCCAGCCTGCTCTTCAGCCTGTTCCTCACACTGAACCTGGAGTCGGTCCGTCAGGCGCGCGAACAGGGCAGTCCACGCGCACACCGGATCGATCGGATCATCGGAGAATTACGGGCCATCCTGCCATCACGACGGGAATGAACCGTTGAGCCCCGCCACTCCCATCGCCCACGCGACTGACCGGCCCTGGATGTCAGGCCTGCTGATCGGCTGCTGCGCGCTCGGCTGCGTCGTGTCAGTCCTGGCCGGCATCGCCCCGCTCATCGTCTGGGGAAGCCTGGCCGTCTGCGGGGTCCTGATCTGGTGCTTCATGTCGCCCGTCTGGGGGTTGTGCCTGATGACCGCGCTCAGTTTCTTGTTTCTCAGAAGCACGGAGTACATCACCTGGCAGGAAGTCGTCTACGCCGTCCTGTGCGCGACAGTCATCTCAGGCTGGGTCGCTCGCCGGCTGGCCGCCGGCCAGTCGTTCGCGGTCACCTGGATCGACCGGGTGCTCATCTGGTTCTTGCTGATCGGCGTCCTCTCCATCGTCCCGGCTGTGTTGTACGGAAACGCGTTGTTGAAATGGTTCCGTGAGTTCATCCCGTTCCTGATGTTCGTGCCCTACCTGGTCGTCGTCACGACGGTCCGCCGCACCCGCCAGGTCCGATGGCTCTGCCTGTCGTTCGTCCTTCTCGGCCTGATCATGGGCGTCCTCAACCTGATCGAATACCGGACGAACGTCGTCAACGCCCGGTATGTGTGGGAACTGTTAGCCGGACGCCGGGCGCTCAACGAACCCCTCTTTTTTACCTCCCTGACCATCTTGATGACCCTGGTCGCATTCGAGGGGTTCCGTGGATGGCGGACGGTGGGGTATTTTACTCTCATTCTCTTCTTCATCGTGGCCCTGGCGGTGACCTTCTCCCGCGGGTACTGGGTGGCCACCGGCGTCGCGCTCCTCGTCGCGTTCCCGCAGATTCCCGCCCGGAGACGCCGGGCCGCCATCGGGTACCTGGTGGGACTGACCCTCGCCGGTCTCGGTCTTGCGCTGCTGTTGGCCGGCCCGATCGTCGTCGAGATCGCTTCCGTCGTCGCCGAACGCTTCGGCTCGATCACTGGAGCCACGCTCGACATCTCGATCAAGCAGCGGCTGGCGGAATCGACGGCCGTGCTGCGGCTCATCGCCGCCAACCCGGTCGTGGGCTACGGGCTGGGGTTCCTGTTCTCCTTCTACTCACTCATCCCGGCAGAACTCCCGACGTTCTACGTCCACAACGTCTACCTGTATATCTGGCTCAAGCTCGGCGTGTTCGGCCTGGCGACGTTCCTGGTCTTCTACCTGAGTGTCCTCGTCCACGGGTACCGCGCCTACCGGTCGCTCGACCATCCGTTTCTGAAACCGCTCGTCCTGGGGATTGTCAGCGTGATGATAGCGATGCTGCCCCTCTCGCTCAGCTCGCCGCAGTTCATCCAGAAGGATTCCATCCTGTTCCTGAGCCTGGGGATGGGCATCGTGGAACTCGCGTACCGGGACACCCGAGCAGTCCGGGTGCTGGAATCATGAACGACCATATGAACCCGACACGAGCGGTGCGCACGACGTTTGTCGTCTTCGGAGGCCAGGTCGCCGCCCGGCTCTTCGACTTAGGGGGGATGCTGTTGATCGCCCGGTCGTTCGGCGAAGCGGCGTTCGGCCAGTTCTCGTTCGCCGTGGCGTACGTGGGGTATTTCGCCATCCTGGCCGATTTCGGGTGCAACGCGATCTTCGTCCGGGAACTGGCTCGATCACGGGAACGGGCGGCGGAGTTACTGGCCGGCATGCTCGCCATTCGGTCCGCCCTCATCCTCGTCGGGATGGGCCTGGCGATCGCCCTGATCCTCATCCCCGGCTACCCGCCGGACACCGTCCGCCTCGTCCGACTGATGGCCGTCGCTCTGTTGATCTCCCCGAAATTGCCGTCACTCCGGGTGGTGTACGAGCAGGTCTTCCAGGTGCGTCTTCAGATGGGGATTCCGACCCTGCTCAAACTGCTCGACGGCGGGCTGTTCCTCAGCCTGGCGTACGGCCTCATCCGGTCCGGGCAACCGCTCGACGCGGTGATGATGGCGTACGTGCTGAGCTCCCTGCCCGGCCTCGTTCTCGTGGCCTGGATGTCCCGGCGGTTCATCGTGCCGTCCGGCCGGGTTGACCGCCATCTCATCGCCCGTCTGCTCAAGCAGGCGCTGCCCATGGCCCTGCTGGTCGGCCTCACGGCACTGTACACCCGGATCGATGTGCTCATCCTGTCCTTGTGGCGCGGGGACGTGGAAGTCGGGTACTACTCCGCCGCCTACCGGCTGACAGAGGCGCTCCGGCTGATTCCGGCGGCCGTGATCACGTCGCTGTATCCGGTTCTGGTCGATGCCTACGCGCGGGCGTCAGCGGCCTTCGCGCCCGCCATCACCGCCGGCCTGAAATCCCTGCTCATCGTGATCATCCCGATCGCCCTCGGCCTGGTGTTTTGCGCCAACCAGGTCGTCACCGTCCTGTACACCGGCCGGTTTGCCCCGGCCGGGACGGCGCTGGCCATCCTCATCTGGGCCGAGGTCTGTCTTTTCATCAACTGCCCGTTGAGCTACGCCCTGATCTCGGCCGACCGGCAACAGGTGGTGACCGGGATCGCGTGCATCATGCTGGTCATCAACCTGACCGCCAACGCCCTCCTCATCCCCCGATGGGGATACCTGGGGGCGAGCACCGCCACGGTGATGACAGAGGGCGCCGGGACGCTCTGTTATGGCATGGCGACCCGGCATCTGCTCGGCGGCTCATTCTGGCGCGTCGTCTTGCCTCTCCTGCCGGGCGCCGGGCTGTTCCTGATGGGGATGGTCGCGGCCCGAACGATCCCCGTGCCGATCGCCGTCGCAGTCTCCATCCTGGTCTACGTCCTCAGTCTGAGGCTGACGGGGGGGATCACCCGGAGCGACTTAGCCGCGCTCCGGACGGCGTTCGTCGGACCATGACTGTGTGCGTCAACCTATGACAGATCAACTTTCTCCGGATGTCTCGATCATCATCGTCTCGTACAACGTCTCTGAGGAGCTGGGACGGTGCCTGGCCTCACTGTCCGCGTTGCACGAGACGGGGACGGCGGAAATTCTCGTCGTGGAGAACGCCTCGACGGACGGGAGCGGAGTCCGGGTGCGGGCGGAGTGCCCGTGGGCGGCCGTCATCCAGAATACCCAGAACGTCGGGTTTGCGGCTGGTGTCAACCAGGGACTGGCACGGGCGCGAGGCCGGTTCATCCTGCTCCTCAACCCCGACGCCGAGGTGTACCCTGGCACTGTCGAGCGGCTCGTGAGCTTTATGCAGGCCCACCCGGAGTGCGGCATCGCCGGGGGACAGCTTCTCAACCCGGATGGTTCTCGCCAGGAATCCGCGCGGCCATTCCCGACGCCGGCGTTGCTCATCGCCGAGAGCCTGTTCCTCACCAGACTGTCCTCATCAGGCCGGCCGATCACCGGGCCGTGCGCGGTCGACGCCGTGGTCGGCGCATGTCTGATGGCCCGCGCGGAGATGGTCCGGGAGGTCGGCCCCTTAGATGAACGGTTCTTCCTGTACTCTGAGGAGACCGACTGGTGCCGCCGCGCACGACAGGGGGGGTGGAAGGTTTACGTGCTGCCGGACGCCCCCGTCCTCCACCGGCTGGGACGGAGCACGGCCGGCCGGCCGGACGAGGCCCTGGTCGAATTATACCGGAGCCGGACGGTGTACCTGCGGAAATATTTCGGCAGGGTCAGCCGATGGGCGACGCACGGAGGGATGCTGATCGGCGTGGCGCTCCGGGTCGTCCTGTGGGGACTGGCCTTGCTCGGACAGCGGCTCCAGCGCCGCTCGTCCAGCCGGGCAGCACAGAAGTTCGCCCAGAATGCTGCCGTTCTCCAGTGGTACTGCGCCGGATGCCCGAACCCCCGCGCCCGCCTCGCGTCGCCCCAGCCAGCCGTCGTCGCGGCCATCGACCCAGGGTGAACGATGCCGCGCGTGAGCCTCGTCATCGCCACGTGGAACCGGCGGAGCGACCTTTATCGGACGCTGGTTGACTACCAGCGGCAGACGTACCGGGACTTCGAGACGATCGTCGTGGACAACGGCTCGACGGACGGCACGGCGGACATGGTCGCGCAGACGTTCCCGGACGTGCAGCTCATCCGGCTGGAACAGAATACCGGGATCGCGGGCTACAACACCGGCATCACGCACGCCGCCGGTGAATTCATCGTCGTCTCGGATAACGATTCGTCCCTGGAACACGATGGAATCCGAAAGCTGGTCGAGAAATTTGATCGCTTTCCCCGTGTGGCCATCATCGCCTGCGAGGTGGTCGAGGGACCTGGAGGCACGATCTACGACTGGTATCTCCGTGCGGTGGATCGGTCGCATCCGCCGGATGACGGATACCCGTCCCATCTGTTCATCGGCGCGGGGGCGGGCTTCCGGAAGCGCGTGTTGGACGAGGTCGGCCTCTATCCTGAAGAATTTTTCATGTACATGAATGAAGTCGATCTGGCAACACGCGTCCTGGCCGCCGGGCATGACGTCCGGTTCTGCCCGGACATCCAGACGTACCATCGTCATTCTGAGACCGGCCGTTCCCGGGACCTGAATCGGTACTACGCGTTCCGGAACACGATCTGGTACTACTGGAAGTACCTGCCGGTCTCCGTCGCGTTCGGGCGATGCCTCATCCGAGTTCCGTTCGACGTCGTCTCCGGGCTGCTCTTGGGGACGAGCCCGCTGGCGCTGGGACGGGCGCTGGGGGCGGCGATCATCGGGCTTCCCCGCATCCTCCGGTCCCGACAGCCAGTCCCATCCGCCCTCGTCCGGCGCGTACTCGGCGGGCGATCCGAGCTGGCGACCCTGTATGGAGTGGTACACGAATGGTTGAGACGGAAGCGACAGGTCAGTCCCGGACGACGATGACCGGACGAATCCCAGAATGCGATGTCGATGGGATCGAGTGGGAATCCGTCTCCTGTAACCTCTGTGGGGGGGATGACACGAGGCCGTTACATCGGCTGCGAGAGCGTGCATACGGACTGCCCGGGCTCTTTCAGGTCGTGGAATGCGAGCAGTGCCATCTCGTCTACCTCAACCCCCGGCCAACCCGGCGGAGTATTCGGATGTTCTATCCGCCGTCCTATGCTCCGTACATCCAGTCGCAGACGGAGAGCCCCCCGGGACGCTGGGGACGGATGAAGAGCTGGATCAAGCGACGGATATTTGAAACCGCTGGAGCGATGAGTCCAGAGTGTGTCGGACAACAACGCCTCAAGAGGTCGATCTGGCTGACTCCGCTGGTCTGGTTCTACACCCTCCTGAACCCCCGGTTCATCCCGTTTGAGGAAGGGAAACGTGTGCTCGATATCGGATGCGGCCGTGGCGATCTTCTCCGGTTCCTGCGCGACCTGGGATGGGAGGTTCACGGCCTCGAACCCGACCCCGAGACCGCCCGGGCCTGTCGAGACCGGTTTGGCCTGGATGTGATCGAAACGGAGTTCGAGGAGTATGGGGCCGCTCCTGAGCCATTTGATCTGGTCGTGTTCAACCACGTCCTCGAACATCTGCATGATCCATCGGAGGCGCTCCGACGGGCGAACCGGCTGCTCCGGCCAGGAGGACGCCTTCTGATCTGCGCGCCCGATATCACCAGTATCGAATACCGGATGTTCAAGGACGATTGGTTCTCGCTTGAATGCCCTCGACACCTGTCTCACTTCTCCCCGACCACCCTGGGACAGATGCTCCGGCAGACTGGGTTCACAGAGCCTTCTGTTCGCTATGAGCCTGCGGAATTCACGTTGCGACACAGCCTGGAGTATCGGTTTCATGATAGATTAATACTGGATCGCTCCAGCCTGGCTCTCATCCTGCTCAAGGGCGGTTGTTTTCTCGTCAGCTTGATGTTCGCAATCGCGCATCGAGGCAGTATCATCACCATCATAGCCCGGAAGACGGGCAGGGGTTGAACGGCCGTGATACTCATGCCCGCGTGGGAAGCCGGCAGAATGACGAAGCCCATGAAACAACAGGTGGGTCTAGACTTAGCGTGTGTCACGGCGGCCATTCTGGCCGGCGGCTTAGGGACCCGGCTGCGCACGGTCGTCGCTGATCGACCGAAGGTGCTGGCCGAGGTCCACGGCCGGCCGTTCGTGACGTACCTGCTCGATCAGCTCATCGTCGCGGGCGTCCGGGACGTCGTGATGTGTACGGGATACCGGGGGGAGCAGGTGCGAGCGCGGTTGGGGGATGCGTACGGGGCGCTCCGACTGGCCTATTCTCAGGAGTCTTTCCCGCTGGGCACGGCCGGCGCGCTGAGGCTGGCTCTCCCCCTGGTCAAGTCGGAGACGGTGCTGGTGATGAACGGGGATTCCTGGTGCGACGTGAACCTCAGGGACGCATGGGCTGAACATCGCGCGCGGGGCGCGAGCGCGTCCTTAGTGGTGACCGAGGTGGAGGACACGGGACGCTACGGTCGAGTCTGCCTCGATGCGCACGGTCTTGTCATCCGGTTTGAAGAAAAAGGAGCGGGAACGGGCTGGATCAACGCGGGTCTCTATTTCCTCTCGCGCCGGTTGCTGGGGACGATTCCGGCCGGCCGGCCTGTCTCGCTGGAACGGGAGATGTTTCCACGTTGGATCGGCCAGGGGGTGTCTGGCGTGCGCGTGAACAGACGCTTCCTGGATATCGGAACGCCCGAGTCATACAGCATGGCCGAGCGATTCTTCGCGCAGGAACAGGGGTGAGCAGGCATGGTCATCAGCAGGACGCCGTTTCGGATTTCGTTCTTCGGCGGGGGAACGGACTATCCGGTCTGGTACCGGCAATACGGCGGGAGCGTGCTGGCCACGACGATCAACAAATACTGCTACCTGACGTGCCGGTACCTGCCTCCCTTCTTCGAGCACAAGATTCGTCTGGTCTACTCGAAGATCGAGAACTGCCAGACGATCGACGAAATCGTCCATCCGGCGGCGCGGGAGGTCTTACGGTACGTGAACCTCGGCCGTGGCGTGGAGATTCATCATGACGGCGACCTGCCCGCCCGGAGCGGGATGGGGTCGAGTTCCGCGTTTACGGTCGGCCTCTTACACGCGCTGTATGCCCTGCAAGGCCGCATGGCCAGCAAACACCAGTTGACGATGGAGAGTATTGCGATCGAGCAAGAGATTCTCAAAGAGACGGTCGGGTCGCAGGATCAGGTGCTGGCCGCCTACGGCGGGTTCAACCATATTCTGTTCGCGCCGACGGGGGAGATCGATGTCCGGCCGATCACGATCACCCAGGATCGGCTCAGAGACCTGAACTCTCATTTCATGCTCTTCTACACCGGGATTAAACGGACGGCCTCGTCGGTCGCTGACAGCTATATTCGGGATATTGAGAACAAAAAAGCCCAGTTCGAGACGATGAAAGACCTGGTCGAGGAGAGTCTCGCCGTGTTGAACGGTGGGCAGGATCTGACCCGGTTCGGCGAACTGCTGCATCAGGCCTGGCAGGCCAAGCGGAGCCTGAGTGCGATCGTCTCCAACCCGCACGTGGATGACATCTACGACGCGGCGATCGCGGCCGGGGCGAAGGGCGGCAAGCTCACCGGCGCCGGCGGGGGCGGGTTTTTGCTCCTGTTCGTCCCCCCAGACCTGCACGACCGGGTTCGGGAGCGGCTCAACGCCTTAGTCTACGTGCCGTTCAGGTTTGAATGCTCCGGGAGCCAGATCATCTTTTTCGATCAGGAAGAGGACTACTCGGCGCTGGAACGGTCGCGCGCCAGCCAGCCGATCCAGGCGTTCCACGAGCTGACTGACGAGAGCCCCTCACCCCCGGCTCCCCTGGGCAGGTAGGCAGTAGGCAGATGGGCAGTGGACGAGGGAATGGCTTCAACAGCTTCCATTGCCCACTGCCCATTGCCCACCTGCCCGGTGGAGCAAGGGAGGTGGGGGGTATGCAGATTCTTCAGCTCACTCCACAACTCCCGTTCCCGCCCGACAGCGGCGGACGGATGGGCATCTTCAATTCGATCAAGTACACGTCCCGGCGTCACAGCGTGACCGTGCTCTCGTTCGTGACCGGGCAGACTGCATCGTACGCCAGGCAACTCGAACAGTCTTGCGCCCGGGTGGTCACCGTGCCTGCCGCCCCGACGATGCCCGTCGTGGCGATAGCGTTGAACCTTTTCTCCAGCACGCCGTACACGATCACGAAGTTTCAGTCCCCGGAGATGGCTCGTCAGGTGAGACAGCTCAGCGAATCCGGCCGCTTCGACCTCGTCCATATCGATCATCTCCACATGGCGCAGTACGTCCGGCATCTGCCGACGGACCTGCCTGCCGTCCTCCGGGAGCATAACGTGGAGAGCGTGATCATGCGCCGGTTCGCGGAACGGGCTGCCAGTCGGTTCGTCAAGGGCTACGCGACCCTCCAGGCCCGCC
>JACQVL010000142.1 GCA_016209865.1 Candidatus Latescibacterota bacterium
CTAAGCGGACAGGGATTGTCCCCTTTCGCGGCAAGAGTGAAAATTCTTTTCAGTAAGTCCTGCCGCTTCAGACCAGATCGCTCTTCCCTTATTCTCACGGACGACTCACGCCGCGCGCTCAAATGTTGAACAGATACTGAAATTTCGCCACGACCGCGGCCCCGGCTATCTTAAACGGGGTCTTCCCGCTTATCGGACTGACCCCCATCGCGCCATAATCATCGTCCGACACCTGGTTGTACGCGATATAGAACGAGTGGCCGACCTGCATCTGATAGGCGATCAGAAGGTTGCTGACCAGCGCCGTCGTCGTCCCGGTCTGTCCGTTCTGGGCGGTCTTCTTGCTGTGGTTGAGTTGGACGAACGAGCTGATGTAGAATTCTGGGGTAAAGGAATAGTTGAACCGGAGGCGATTGATGAGCGTCTGGTCCCGTTTGAATTGCGTGGCGGTCGTCCCGGTCGGGCTTGTCCGATCCAGATGATTGAACGTGGTATTCAGGTTTAAGAGCAGCCGGGGGATGGGCTTCAGGACGATGTCCGTTCCAATGTTACGGATATCCCCATCGTAGAATTTCCCCTGGGAGTAATTGCCGCTGACGACCAGCGCTTTGCCGGGGTCAGTGTTCAACCCGCCGGAGAAGCGATCATACGTGTACTCGCCCTTCGGGAAATGGACACCGGCGATCTGGACCGGGTTGGGACCGGTGAGCGTATCGAAGTCGCGGGTCCAGCTTCCGAACACCGAGGCGCCGTTCTCTAACTGGAAAAACGGCCTTATGCTGACATCCCAGCTTTCCGGGTTGTCGAAGAAATTGCCGTTCTGGTCATCGGTGTAGTTCACGCGGATCGAACTGTTCGTCTCCCGGATTCCGCTTTGACGAATCAGTTTCCGGATGGAACCGGTCCATGAGGCCTGACGGACGCCGCGCCGCTGGATGAACCCCATATCCGCGTAGAACCCCTCGCGGATGTCGGTGTAACTCGACGTGACATTAAAGTACTGGTTCCGCCACCGGTGCGCGATGCTCCCGGCCCAGGTGTTTCCAGACTGAGGACTCTGCACGAGGGCGGCCATCCGGGGGTCGGTGTCCGACAGCCAGCTCCTGGCCGCCAACAGTTCCAGCCGGTGGTTGGTCTTGCCGAATCGGATCAGGTTATCAACCCCCAGGACCCGGTTGTACGATCGATCGGCGAACCCCACGAACGACTCGCCGGGTTCTTTGAACAGTGCCATCACCCCGATGCTGCTCTCCCGGCCCAGGTTCTGGCGCACGCGCATCACCTGCCAGTTGGTCTTGCGGACGGGAGCGCCGACCGAGGGGGTGATACCGCCCGTTTGCGCGTTGAAGTACGCAAAGCTCGTCCGCTCCACTTTTCCCGTCAGCTTCGTGGCAAAGTCGATGGGCGTCACCGACCCATCGAGGTTTTGGGTGCCGATCCGGCGACTGAAGAATAACGGGAGCGAGGAGGATGAGGAAAACCCGCTCATCCCTGTTCCACCCCCTGAGGTGGACTGACCGAAGCTGAACAGGTCGACTCCCTCTAAGAAGAACGGGCGCTTCTCGTCAAAACGGAACTCAAACCGGCTCAAGTTCACGACTTCCTGATCCGACTCGATGTTGGCGAAATCCGGGTTCACGGTCGCGTCGGCCGTGATGTTGGGCGTGACGCCCCACTTGAGGTCTCCGCCGATATCCCGTTTCGAGTCGAAATTCACGGACGTCTGGCTCGGCGTGAGGGCGGAACTGCGCTTCCCGATCGTGCCCAGGACCGAGTAGGGCAGGAGTTCCAACGCCCGTCCCGGTTGAACCTGTTCGAGTCCGACCAGCCGTCCGCTCCGCTCGAACCTGTACATCGCGTTGAACCCATCCGCCCGGTTCTTCGGCGGCCAGTGCGACTCTTCACGTTTCCGGCGGACCTGGCGACGGAAATTCACCCCCCACGTTTGCACCTCGCTGGGCGGGAACCGGAACGTCTTGAACGGGATCACCACCTCAACCGACCAGCCCTGAGGATTCCGCTTCGCTCGCACCCGCCAGATGCCGTCCCAGTCGTCGTTGAACGACTCGCCAAAATTCCCGACGAACGCATCCCGCTGCGCGCCCAGCGGGCTGGTGTTGAAGAAGTACGCATTGCTACGATCGGGGAATGGGCTGATGGCAAAGGCGAACGTGTCGTCCGTCGTGAAGATGTTCGCATCCCGCCGGGTCTCCCGTCCGACTACTTTGTCCGGTTCGCTGTCGTAGCACATCGCGCTGATGTACAGGTTCTCCTCGTCGTAGAGCGCCCGGACCTCGGTCCGTTCCGTGGATGGCGCCAGATAATCGGGATCCCATTGAATAAACCCGGTGGCGACCGGAGATCGTTGCCAGACCTCGTCGTCCAGCACTCCATCGAGGCGCGGGCCCTGTTCGACTTTGACCATCTGGATCGTGTACTGGTTGAAATCGACCTTGCTCAGGTCGATCCGCCGTGGTGTGGCCTCCTGCGCCCATCCGTTCATGTTGACAGCACCCATCAGGAACAGTCCGGTCAACGTGAGCACGTTCACGGTTGTCATAAGATTCCTCTCGCTTCGGGACGCTGTGAGATAGGTTGTGAATAGCAGCAGAACTCCTACGATTGACCTCACCCCTACCTCCAGCCCCTTCCCCTCTCCGCATGCGGAGAGGGGAAGGGGAGTAGGGGATGAGGTGAGGTTTCACGTCTTCATCAATCCGTCCTCTAAGTATTCCTACCACAATACAACTACGAAACGATTCCCTTCATCAAAACGCTTCCGATCCTCTCGGTGTCTTTTCGACGTTGCACGTTGCGCAACCTTCCGTTGCACAAACGTTGCATGTGCAACATGTTTCTTCCTTCCGGCCCTATCATTCCGTCCGCAACATCCCTCAAGATCCCCATCCCACGGGCATCTGACCGCCAATCAGGCGTCTGTTTCATCGCTGGCATCCTGCTTGCTTGAAGAAAAAGCAACGCACGGAGGGCGACAGGGATGATGGCGATCGACTCTTCCATACTCTACTCCTTCTCCACCACCGGGCCGACGATCAACGTCCTGCACAGCTCGGACCGGATGCAGGTCATGGTGGTGTGCCTGGACGATGGCCAGGAGATCCCGCCGCACAACGGGCCGTGCGATGTCCTCCTGTACGTCCTCGCCGGCCGTGGCGTGCTGACGATCGGCGGGGAAGAAGTGATCGCCCAGACCGGGACGGCGCTGGTCGTCCCGTCGATGGTCGTCCGGGGCATCCGGAGTCGAGGACGGTTTGCGGTGTTGTGCGTGACGAACAACTGTGGGGTGTGTGCGCTGGACTTACAAGCAGTGACGAGTGAGACTGCAGTGGTCGGTGGTCAGTGGTCAGGGGTCGGTAAAAATTAACAGAAACAGGGATCATGAAGATGGTCATTCATTATACTCCAGCATTAGTCGAAGGCGTGGTGCTCGAAGCCATCCGGCGTCAGGAGGCGATGGGGCACTCTGCGCTGTCCGCCGAGTACCACCGGCTCGTTGACCCGATCTATGAGCGGCCGGCCGTCGAGCGGGACGCCCTCTTCCACGCAGTCCATGTTCGACTGTTCGAGGGGTTGAAGTTCAGCGAGATCGTCTGGCAGGCGTTAGGCGAGTACCCCGACCTGACCGGGCGCGTCGAGGCCGTCGTCGTGACGACCGCGACCCGGCGGGACGAAGGGGCAGACCTGAGCCGGGAGAGCCTGCACCCTTCCTCAGCCCCGACGATCGTGATCAAGGTCAGGCCGGAGCGGTTCTTCGACCCGTCCCGGTTCCGGCGATTCCTCCGGCATGAGTTGATGCACATCCAGGATATGCTCGACCCGGCGTTCGGGCTGACCCCGGAGAGCCGATTGCCGGACGGTTCGCCGACGGAGATCACGATGCTCAAAGACCGGTACCGGATGCTCTGGGACCTGAGCATCGACGCCCGGCTCGTTCGGATCGGCAAAGAGACCGTCTCAGGCCGTGACGAACGGTACGTGGAATTCAGGGTGCTCTACCGGAAACTCGACCCGACGCAGGTGGAGACGGTGTTCGCATGGTTGTGGCAGACTGACCGGCCGTCCCATGAAGAATTAGTGGGGATGGCGCGTGATGTGCGCACCCTGTTAGAACGGATCGGGTGTCCGGCCGAGGACCCGCGTTCCGGGCCGCGCACCCCGATGCCTGGCGCGTCGTGCCCGCTTTGCCGGTTTTCCACATTCGACTGGGCGGAGGATGTGGAGACGCTCCCCGAGGAGGCCCTGGACGCCATCCTGGCCGATTACCCGGAGTGGACGCCGGACGAGGGCGCGTGCGAGCGGTGCATCGAAGCGTACCGGGCGAGGGTAGGACTGTGGCTATGAACCGGCGCGCGTTCTTCAGTACGATCGTGGGGAAGGGTGGGAGAGGGGCCGGGGGTGAGGGGCAGGTTGCCGTCATCGACCACCGCCTCTGCCTCGCCTGGGACGGCGGGGATTGTCAGCTTTGTTTCATTCAGTGCCCGTTGCAAGAGACGGCCATCCAGTTGGAGGATTTCAAACCGGTGATCAACGCGATCGCCTGTGACGGGTGCGGACTCTGCCGCCTCGCCTGCGCGACGGTCAACGATCCGGGAGCGATCCGGATGACAACTGCAGTGACGAGTGACCAGTGACGAGTGACGAGGAAAAGCAAGGACTTATCTCAGGCAGACCAGACTATCCACACTCATCGTTTGTTTCTTTAACTTGTCACTCGTCACTCGTCACTGCTCTTCAAGGAGACTCTCAATGGACCTCACTCGAAGGGCGTTCCTGAAAGCGGCCGGGGCAGCAGGAACTGCCGTCATGTTCTCCGAGCACGCATTCGCCCTGAAGACCCTCCAGCCGGTAGTGGACGTGGCCAACCCGCTGGACGCGTATCCCGACCGTGACTGGGAAGCGATCTACCGGGATCAGTACCGGTATGACAAGAGTTTCACCTGGGTCTGCTCCCCCAACTGCACGCACGCCTGCCGGCTGCGCGCGTTCATGCGCAACGGCGTGGTCATCCGGAGCGAGCAGAACTACGACGGGAGCCGGATCGCGGACCTGTACGGCAACACGTCGACCGCCCACTGGAACCCGCGCGGTTGTTCCAACGGGTTCACGTTCCAGCGCCGGCTCTACGGCCCGTACCGCCTGCGGTATCCGATGATCCGCAAGGGCTGGAAACAATGGGCGGACGACGGGTTCCCGGAACTGACGCCTGAGAACAAGACGAAGTATCTATTCGACGCCCGCGGTCAGGACGAATTGCTCCGGACGACCTGGGAGGAGGCGTTTACGTACGTCTCCAAAGGTATGATCCACATCGCCACGACGTACAGCGGAGAGGAAGGCAAGCAACGACTCCTGGCGCAAGGCTACCCGCCGGAGATGCTCGAACACTGGGAAGGGTCGGGGGTGCGCACGTTCAAACTGCGTGGCGGGATGGGCCTCTTGGGCGTCATCGGCAAGTATGGACTGTACCGGTTCGCCAACATGCTCGCCCTCCTCGACGTCCACGTCCGCGGGGTCAAGCCGGACGAGGCGCAAGGCGGACGGCTCTGGTCGAACTACACCTGGCACGGCGACCAGGCGCCCGGCCATCCGTTCGTCCACGGCCTGCAGGCGTCAGATACCGATCTCAACGAAATGCGGTTCACGAAACTCCACATCCAGATGGGGAAGAACCTCGTCGAGAATAAACGAGCGGACAACCATTTCTTCATCGAGACGATGGAGCGCGGGGCGAAGATCGTCGTCATCACCCCGGAGTACAGCCCGCCCGCCACGAAGGCGGACTACTGGATTCCGGTCCGGCCGCAGAGCGACGCCGCCCTGCTGTTAGGCATCACGAAGATCCTGATGGATGAGAAACTCTACGACGCGGCGTTCGTCAAACAATACACCGATTTCCCGTTCCTCGTCCGCACTGACACCCTGAAGCGACTGCGGGCCGCCGACGTGTTCCCCGGCTACAAGGGCGGGCTGGCGAAGGACGGGGCGAGCTTCAAGGAGCAGGGGCTGACCGACGAGCAGTACGCGAAGGTCGGGGATTTCGTCGTCTGGGACGCGAAGACGAATAGTCCGAAGGCGATCACCCGTGACGACGTCGGGGAGAAACTCACCGCGAAGGGCCTCGACCCGGCGCTCGAAGGCCGGTACCGGGTGAAGACGACGGACGGAAAGACGGTCGAGGTCATGCCCCTGTTCGAGATGTACAAGCTGCATCTGAAGGATTACGACCTCGACGCGGTGCACGAGATGACGCAAGCGCCGAAAGACCTGATCGTCCGGCTCGCCCACGACATCGCCTCCATCAAGCCGTGCGCCATCCATATCGGGGAAGGGATCAACCACTGGTTCCACGCGACGGAGATCAACCGGGCGACCTACCTCCCGCTGATACTGACGGGCAACATCGGCAAGCCGGGGGCCGGGTCGCACACGTGGGCGGGGAACTACAAAGCGGCGCTGTTCCAGGGTTCGTCCTGGTCGGGCCCCGGCTTCAAGGGCTGGATCGGCGAAGACCCGTTCCATCCGAACCTCGACCCGAACGCGGACGGGAAGGATATCCACGCGCACAGCTACACCTACGACGAAGAGCCGGGCTACTGGAATTACGGAGAAAAACCCCTGATCGTCAACACCCCGAAGTACGGCCGGAAAGTGTTCACCGGCAAGACGCACCTCCCCTCGCC
>JACQVL010000153.1 GCA_016209865.1 Candidatus Latescibacterota bacterium
GCCCGCGTTCTATGAGTACGATCAGAAGAAGGTGCCGGTCAGCCTCTTCGCCGAGGCGTGTGCGTCCGAGGGGGCGCCCATCGGGACCGGCGGGTACCAGAGCTGGTGCCAGACCCCGCTCTTCCAGGACATGGAGTTGTTTTCTCAGCTCTGGGTCATGAAGCACGCGAACGGGGTCGAATACAAACCCCTGCCGGCGAACGCCCTGCCCAACGAGGAGGCGCTCCGGCAGCGGTTTCTCCGTTTTCCCATCCCGGCCACGGAAGTTCCGGACCTGATGGATCAGATGGCGGCAGCGGTGGAGAAGGTCGCCGCGAAGATGGCCGCGCTCGCCCGGTATCAGAGGACACGGGGTTAGGGGTTCGGGATTCGGGGTTCGGGAACCACACACAATACAGAGCAGGGAGGATCAGTATGGACCTCGATGAAGCGAAAACCCGTCTGGCGGATGAAGGGTATTGCATCCTGGAGGGATTGCTCGACCCGGCCGAGGCGGAACGGCTCGACGCCCTCGCCCGGCCGCTGATGTCGCACCGGAGCGGGTACATCAAATTAGAAGGAGCGCTCAACCACATCCCCGACCTGGCCCAACTCTGCGTCCATCCGGCGGTGCTGGAGCTGGCTGAGCATTTTCTGGGCAAGGAGTTCTACCTGGCCAACAACGTCTGCCTGATGTGGTGCCAGCCGGGCGCGCCCGCCGGCGGCCTGCATTCCGATTGGCCGTTAGGTCTCGTTCCGCAGCCCTGGCCGCGATGGCCGATGCTGTTCCAGACGATGTGGATGCTGACCGACTTCACGCCGGAGAACGGGGCGACGCACGTCGTGCCGGGCAGTCACCTGTCCGGTCGGCCGCCGGCGCCGAACCTGCAGTACTCGCACGAGCGGTCGGCTGTCGGGACAAAGGGGTCGGTGCTCATCTGGCAGGGCGGGACATGGCACGCGAACGGAGCGAACACGACCACCGATCAACACCGGATGGGGGCGAACGCCGCCTACATCCCGTGGGTGATCCATCGTCCGCCGGAATACTGGCCGATGGTGCGCCGTGAGGTCTACGGCCAGTTCCCTGAGCGGCTCCAGCAACTCCTGAAGCGGTCCGTGGAGAAAGAGTGAGACGCTTGCACGATGCCTAAGGAGAGTGTGTGATGACCAAGGCGGAGATGTACGAATTCGACCTGAATGGGTATATCGTCTACCGGAATATCCTGGCCCGTGAAGAAGTCGATCGGATGAACGTGATCATCGATTCCCGACCGATCGGAGAAATCCCGTATCCACACTATCAGTGCGCGTTCGAGTTCATGGAGCTCGACCCCTGTTTCCTCGAGTTGATGGCTCGTCCTCGGACCCTGCGGATCATCAGACACTTGCTCAACAACTGGCTCCGGCTCGACCACACCTACGGCATCCAACTGACCAGGACGGCTGAGATGGTCGAAAACCTCGGTGGAGGACCGCGGTCAGACCACGGCCAGCACGAGTACCAGTGGTCGTCATCCTACCCGCCGGGGGACGCTCCGCCCGATGCGCCCGCCGAAGGACGGATGTACAACGGGATGGTTGTCGTCATGTACGCATTGGACGACCTGAACCCCGGCGATGGCGGGTTCATCTGCGTGCCCGGAAGTCATAAGGCCAACCTCTACTACCGGCCCTCGATCACCTCTCATTTAGTCGTGAACCCGCCCCTCAAGGCCGGTGACATGCTGATCTATACGGAAGCGCTGGCCTATGGCATCAGACGATGGCAGCCAGACCGCCGTTACCGGGCGCTCATCTACAAGTATTCGCCGGGTCATGCGGGCTGGGAAAGTTTCGACACGATCAAGCATTACCGGGAGTTAGCCACGACCGACCTGCAGCGGGCCATCCTGAGACCCCCCAACGTGAGAGCACGGGTCGGTCTTCCATTCCCCGAGGCGGAGGGGAATGGCTGATGCTCTACCCCCAGTCGAATGCCTGTCGAGACGTCATCGACCTCTCCGGCCTCTGGGAGTTTACGATCGACCCGGACCGGCGGGGCGAACCCGGCCAGTGGTACAGAACCGGACTGCCCCATCGGGTCGACATCGCCGTCCCGGCCAGTTGGAACGATCAGTTCCCCGGCGGAGAGTTGTTCGGCCAGGATATGCGGCATTATCTGAGCGCCGCGTGGTACCAGACGCGCTTCTTCGTTCCCGCTGGCTGGAGCGACCGCCGGGTCTGGCTCAGAATCGGCGCCGCCAACTACCGGGCGAACGTCTGGCTGAACGGCACGCTCTTAGGAGCCCATGAAGGTGGATTCCTCCCGTTTGAATTCGAGGTCAGCGAGACGGTCGCCTGCGGGAAGCTCAACCTCCTGACGATCCTCGTCGACGTGGAGTTGTCGGCGGACACGGTCCCGCAAGGTCTGCCCGGCCTGGTGGACAACTACCCGCCGGTGACGTTCGATTTCTTCCCGTACGGCGGGCTTCACCGGCCGGTCAAGCTCTATAC